>DASPNP010000036.1:0-47047 GCA_035626475.1 Azospirillaceae bacterium | reverse complement strand
GGGGGCGGCAGCCGCAGGCTGACGTTCTCCACGCTTGGATCCCGGGACAGCGGTCGAGACCGTCGGGCTGCCGCCCGCCGACCCCTCATCCTCCCCAAGCAGGCTTGGGGCCCCATCCTTCTCCCGCAAGGGGAGAAGGATTGAAGGCTCACTCCAGCTCCCCCGGATCGACCACCTCCAGCGTGGCGGCGGCGAGGTCGAGGGCCTGCTTGCCGGCATGCTCGAAATTCACCGTGACGCGCAGCCCCACGGCCGACTGGACCTGGCCCAGGCCCCAGTCCGGCCGGGCGGGCAGGCGCACCAGGGCGCCGGGTACGATTCCCTCATCCATTCGCGCGTGTTCCTCCGCCGTCGTCGCTTCCACTATGCTGCCCGCCGCCGATCTGCGGCAAGCGGGGGAGGACATCATGGCGGTCGCCTTGGACATACGGGTGGTGGAGCTGCTCTGCTCCCGCCTCTGCCATGACCTGGTCAGCCCGGTCGGGGCCATCAGCAACGGCGTCGAGCTCATCGAGGAGATGGGCGAGGGGATGGAGGCCGAGGCGATGGAGCTCATCTCCAGCAGCGCCGAGCAGGCCTCGCGACGGCTGCGCGTCTTCCGCCTCGCCTACGGCGCCGCCGGCTCGCAGTCCGACCTCTCCGGGCGCGACGTGCGCGCCGTGCTGGAGGGCTGGTTCCGCGGCGGGCGCGTCAAGCTGGACTGGCGAGCCGACGATCTGGACGACCCGCCCCGGGGACTGTGGAAGTGCCTGCTGAACCTCGCCCTGCTGGGGGAGGAGACGATCGGCAGCGGCGGCGATCTGCGCGTGGAGCGGGCCGGGCAGGGGCTGCGCGTCGTCACATCAGGCCGGTCCGCGGCGCTGCGCCCTGAATCGGCGGCGGCGCTGGCCGGCGGGGTGGACCCGGGCGATCTGACGCCGCGCACGGTGCAGGCCTACGTGACCGGCCGCTTCGCCGAGCATTTCGGCCTGACCCTGGTCCCGGAGCCCGGCGGCGAGGGCGTCTCTTTCCTGCTATCCCCCGCTTGACCCGGGCCGCGACCGGCCTAGAGGGGTGACCTACCTCAACATTTCGTATGGGGTAGCGTTTATCGCTTGTCTTGCCGCCGGGTCCGCGCCATCAATCTTTCGGTAGTAGGACAATCTTAATCGGAATCGTGGCATACCACTTCCGAAGGGATCAGTCGGGCGCCGGCCAAGGGTCAGCGGCGCCACGGGATCTCTGCCGCGGCGCCCATTCTGCGCCGTCGGCGGTGGCTAAGCCGGGCATGGTTTTGGAGCGGGGCTGAGGACCATGGATGATCTGCTGAGTGAATTCCTAACCGAAACGAACGAGAACCTCGCGGTCCTCGACATCGAGCTGGTGAAGCTCGAGCAGAACCCGAACGACCCTAACCTCCTCAGCAACATCTTCCGGCTTGTCCACACCATCAAGGGCACGTGCGGCTTCCTCGGCCTGCCGCGGCTCGAGGCGGTGGCGCACGCGTCGGAGAACGTGCTGGGCCGCTTCCGCGACGGCGAGCTGCATGTCAGCCCCTACGCGGTGACGCTGATCCTGCAGTCGCTGGACACCATCAAGGGCATCCTGTCCGTGCTGGAGGCCACCGAGGCCGAGCCGCCGGGCCACGACCAGGAGCTGATCGACCGGCTGAACGCGCTGGCCGAGGGCCGCGAGGACGGCAGCGAGAGCGCCGCCGCCGCCGCGCCCGCGCCGGCCGCCGCCCCGGCGCCCGCCGCCGCCGCTCCCGCCGAGGAGGAGCCCGACGAGTTCGGCTTCGTGCCGGTGAAGGCCTCGGCCATGGTCGCCGCGGAGGCTCCCCGGGAGCCGGCCCGCGAGGTCACGGCCGCGCCGGTGACCGCCCCCGTCGCCGCGCCCGAGCCCGCCGCCCCGGCGCCGGCGCCCGTGGTCGACCGCGGCCCGGCCGGCGAGGACATGCGCGGCAGCGCCGACAAGGAGTCGGCGGTCGCCAACCAGACCATCCGCGTGAATGTGGACCTGCTCGAGAACCTGATGACCATGGTCTCGGAGCTGGTGCTGACCCGCAACCAGCTGCTGCAGATCCTGCGCGGCCAGAAGGAGAGCGAGTTCGCCGCGCCGCTGCAGCGCCTGAACCATGTGACGTCGGAGCTGCAGGAAGGCGTCATGAAGACGCGCATGCAGCCCATCGGCAACGCCTGGGCCAAGCTGCCGCGCCTGGTGCGCGACCTGGCGCACGAACTCCACAAGAAGATCGACCTGCAGATGCTCGGCGCCGAGACCGAGCTGGACCGGCAGGTGCTGGAGCTGATCAAGGACCCGCTGACCCACATGGTCCGCAACTCCGCCGACCATGGGCTGGAGAAGCCGGCGGATCGCGCCGCCAAGGGCAAGTCCGAGACCGGCCGGATCACGCTGAACGCCTTCCACGAGGGCGGCCACATCATCATCGAGATCTCGGACGACGGTAAGGGTCTGGCGATCGAGGCCATCCGGCGCAAGGCGCTGCAGAACGGCCTCGCCACGGAGGCCGAGCTGGCCTCTATGACCGACCAGCAGATCCAGCAGTTCATCTTCAAGGCCGGCTTCTCGACCGCGGCCGCCGTCACCAGCGTCTCGGGCCGCGGCGTCGGCATGGACGTGGTGCGCACCAACATCGAGAAGATCGGCGGCACGATCGAGATGAAGTCGGTGGAGGGCCGCGGCACCACCTTCACCATCAAGATCCCGCTGACGCTCGCCATCGTCTCCGCGCTCATCGTCGAGTGCGCCGGCGAGCGCTTCGCCATCCCGCAGATCAGCGTCGTCGAGCTGGTCCGCGCCGCCGACGACAGCGAGCACAAGATCGAGCGCATCAACGGCACGCCGGTCCTGCGCCTGCGCAACCGCCTGCTGCCGCTGGTCAGCCTGCAGGGGCTGCTCAAGCTCGGCGAGGAGGACCAGGACGACCGCGAGACCTTCATCGTGGTCACCCAGGTCGGCAACTCCACCTTCGGCATCATCGTCGACCGCGTCTTCGACACCGAGGAAATCGTGGTGAAGCCGGTGGCGCCGATCCTGCGCCACATCGAGCTCTTCTCCGGCAACACGATCCTGGGCGACGGCTCGGTGATCATGATCCTGGACCCGAACGGCATCGCCAACCTGTCGGGCGAGATGGCCGTGCAGGACCACCCGGCCGCCGCCGAGGAGGCGCACAAGCATGCTTCCCGCCAGGACGACCGCATGGCCCTGCTGCTGTTCCGCGCCGGCGAGGGCGCGCCCAAAGCCGTGCCGCTGTCGCTGGTGGCCCGCCTGGAGGACATCGACCTCAACCAGGTCGAGCTGTCCAACGGCTCGCCGGTCGTGCAGTACCGCGGCAAGCTCATGCCGCTGGTCCCGATCGACCCGGCCTGGCAGGTCGTCCGCGACAAGCGCCAGCCGGTGCTGGTCTTCGCCGACGGCGACCGCTCCATGGGCCTGGTGGTCGACGAGATCGTCGACATCGTCGAGGACAAGCTGCAGGTGGAACTGGGCACCGAGCGCCAGGGCTTCATGGGCAGCGCCATCATCGCCGGCAAGGCGACCGACGTGATCGACGCCGGCTTCTACCTGACCCAGGCCTTCCGCGACTGGTTCGGCTCCGGCAAGCCCGAGGGCTTCGAGGACGAGCGGGCGCACCGGGTGCTGCTGGTCGACGACAGCCCCTTCTTCCGCAACCTGCTGACGCCGGTCCTGTCGGTGTCGGGCTACGAGGTGGTGGCCGTCGCCAGCGCCGACGAGGCCTTCGCGCTGTGCGAGGCGGGCGAGGATTTCGACGTGATCGTCAGCGACATCGAGATGCCCGGCATGACCGGCCTCGAATTCGCCCAGGCGGTACGCGCCAGCCGCTGGGCCGCCCTGCCGCTGGTGGCGCTGTCCAGCCACGCCAGCCCGCGCGACCTGGAGAAGGGCCGCCAAGCCGGCTTCAACGACTATGTCGCCAAGTTCGACCGTGACGCGCTGCTCTACACCCTGTCGCAGACGCTCTCCGAGATGAAAGGTGCCGCATGAGTGCCCGCCTGCCCGTCAAGAAGGGTCAGTCCACGGAGCTGACCGTCGCGAAGAACGAAGACTTCGTGACCATGACCATCGCCGACCAGTTGTTCGGCATCCCGGTGCTGCAGGTGCAGGACGTGCTGGGCCCCCAGCGCATCACCCGCATCCCGCTGGCCCCGCCGGAGGTCGCCGGCTCGCTGAACCTGCGCGGCCGCATCGTCACCGCCATCGACGTGCGCAAGCGCCTGGGCCTGCCCGAGCGCGCCTCGGACAAGCCGGGGATGAGCATCGTCGTCGATCATAAGGGCGAGCTCTACTCGCTCATCATCGACAGCGTGGGCGAGGTGCTGAGCCTCTCCAGCAACGATTTCGAGCGGCAGCCGGCCACCATGGACCTGCGCTGGCGCGAGGTGTCCACGGGCATCTACCGGCTGCGCGACACGCTGCTGGTTGTGCTCGACGTCTCCCGCCTGCTGAATTTCGCCAACGTCGAAGCGGCCTGACCCCGCGGTCCGTCACAGAGGTCTCTTTATGAAGTCCTGTCTGGTCGTCGATGACAGCCGCGTGGTCCGCAAGGTCGCGCGCAAGATCCTGGAAGAGCTGAACTTCTCCTGCGCCGAGGCCGAGGACGGCAAGCAGGCGATGGACCACTGCGCCAAGACGATGCCGGATGCCATCCTGCTCGACTGGAACATGCCGGTCATGACGGGGATCGAATTCCTGCGCCGCCTGCGCAAGATGTCGGGCGGCCAAGCGCCGAAGGTGGTGTTCTGCACCACCGAGAACGATCTGGCGCACATCCAGGAGGCGCTGTCGGCGGGGGCGAACGAGTACATCATGAAGCCCTTCGACAGCGAGATCATCCAGACGAAATTCCAGCAGGTCGGGCTGATCTAGCCCGGAGCCGAGTGTGATGAGCGAGCTAACCGGACGACCCATGGCCGCAGGTGCGACGGCGGGCGCAGAGCCCTTCCGGGTCATGGTGGTGGACGACTCCGCCGTCATCCGGGGACTGCTGACCCGGTCGCTGGAAAGCGACCCGGCGATCAAGGTCGTGGCCTCGGTCGCCAACGGCCAGATGGCGATCAACACGCTGAACCGGCAGTCCCTGGACGTCATCGTCCTGGACATCGAGATGCCCATCATGGACGGGCTGACGGCCCTGCCGCAGCTGATCGCCGCCGACCCGGCGGTGAAGGTGGTGATGGCCTCCACCCTCACCGCCAAGAACGCGGACATATCCTTGCGCGCCCTGAAGGCCGGCGCCGCCGACTACGTCACCAAGCCCAGCTCCACCCGCGAGCTGACCGGCGCCGAGCAGTTCAAGCTCGAGCTGGTGGAGAAGGTGAAGGCGCTGGGCCAGGCCGCCCGCCGGGCCGACCCGCGCAAGGCCAGCCCGCAGCCCGGCCTGACGCCGCGGCCGATGGCGGTGGCCGCCGCGCCGGCGGCCGGCGAGGCGCGCTCGCCCTACACGCTGCCGACGCCCGTCCGGGTGAAGCCGGAGACCGGGCCGCTGACCCTGCGTCCGATGGTGGAGGGCCGGCCGGAGGTCATCGCCATCGGCAGCTCCACCGGCGGCCCGCAGGCGCTGTTCGAGGTGCTGAGCCATCTGAAGGAGGGCGTCAGCCAGCCCATCCTCATCACCCAGCACATGCCCGCCACCTTCACCACCATCCTGGCCGAGCACATCACCCGCCAGTGCGGCGTGCAGTGCGCCGAGGCGAAGGACGGGGAGGCGATCGTCGGCGGCCGCGCCTATGTGGCGCCGGGCGACTTCCACATGCTGGTGGTCACGAAGAACGGCACGCCGACGCTGCAGCTGACCAAGGACCCGCCGGAGAATTTCTGCCGTCCGGCCGTGGACCCGATGCTGCGCAGCATCGTCAAGCATTACGGGCGGCGCGTGCTGTCCGTCATCCTCACGGGCATGGGCCATGACGGGCAGAAGGGCTGCACGGTCGTGACCGAGGCCGGCGGCATGGTCGTCGGCCAGGACGAGGCGTCCAGCGTCGTCTGGGGCATGCCCGGCGCCGTCGCCACCGCGGGCCTGTGCAGCGCGATCCTTCCGCTCAAGGAGATCGGGCCGTTCATCCGCAAGATCGCTTCGAGGGCCGCGGCATGAAGGTCGAAGATTTCGACATGTTCTGCACCATGCTGAAGCAGCGTTCGGGCCTCGTCCTGACCAAGGACAAGGCCTACCTGCTGGAGTCCCGGCTGATGCCGGTGGCGCGGAAGTGGAACCTGAAGAGCCTGGACGAGCTGGCCGCCACCGTGCGCGCCCGCAAGGACGAGGCGCTGCTGAAGGACATCACGGAGGCGATGACGACCAACGAGTCGTCCTTCTTCCGCGACCAGAAGCCCTTCGACCAGTTCAAGGCCGTGGTGCTGCCGCACCTGCTGGAGACGCGCGCGGCCCGCAAGACCGTGCGCATCTGGTCGGCCGCCTGCTCCTCGGGCCAGGAGGCCTATTCGCTCGCCATGCTCCTGAAGGAGGAGGGCGCGCGGCTCGCCGGCTGGAAGTTCGAGATCGTCGGCACCGACCTGTCCTCCGAGATGGTCGAGCGCTCGCGCGCCGGCGTCTACACCCAGTTCGAGGTGCAGCGCGGCCTGCCCATCACCCTGCTGGTCAAGTACTTCAAGCAGAACGGCGACAAGTGGCAGCTGGTGCCGGAGATCCGGCAGATGGTCACCTACCGCGAGTACAATCTGCTGACCGACCTGACGCCGCTGGGCCAGTTCGACGTCATCTTCTGCCGCAACGTGCTGATCTACTTCGACCAGCCGACCAAGGGCAAGGTGCTGGAGTCCATGGCGAAGCTGATGCCGCCCGACGGCATCCTCTATCTCGGCGGCGCCGAGACGGTCCTGGGCATTACCGAGAAGTTCAAGCCCATGGAAGGCCAGCGCGGCCTCTACACGCTCGCCGGCGGCGCGCCGGTGAAGGCGGCGGTTTAGGCGCTTTCCCAGGCGGAGCGCCGTAGGTCGCACGGAGCCGCAGGCGTAATGCGACATGCACCGGCCGGGTGTCGCATTGCGGCTCCGCCTCCATGCGACCTACCTGTTCCACCACCAAACGGCCGCCCCCAGCGCCAGCACCCACACCGCGACGATCGCCGCCGCGCCCGCCCGGCTGACCGGGCGCTCCGCCCGCAGCGCGGCCTCGGCGCGGTGCAGGGCCAGCCGGTCGGGCGGGATCAGGCGGACGGCCAGCCAGATGCCGGCGGGCACCAGGATCAGATCGTCCAGGTAGCCCAGCACCGGGATGAAGTCCGGGATCAGGTCGATGGGGGACAGGGCGTAGGCCGCGACGGCGCCGGCCAGCAGCTTGGCGCCCAGCGGCACGGCCGGGTCGCGGGCGGCCAGCCAGAGGGCGACGACGTCGCGCTTCAGGGCCTTGGCCCAACCGCGCAGCCGCGCTCCCCAGCCCCCGGACAAGGCCGCCTCAGCCGGCGGCGGCCTGGCGGCCCTCGGCCGGGTCGCGCAGCACATAGCCGCGGCCCCAGACCGTCTCGATGTAGTTGTCGCCGTCCGTCGCCGTCGCCAGCTTCTTGCGCAGCTTGCAGACGAAGACGTCGATGATCTTCAGCTCGGGCTCGTCCATGCCGCCATAGAGATGGTTCAGGAACATCTCCTTGGTCAGCGTCGTGCCCTTGCGCAGCGAGAGCAGCTCCAGGATGCCGTATTCCTTGCCGGTCAGGTGCAGCGGCTGGCCGTCCACCTCCACCGTGCGGGCATCCAGGTTCACGGTCAGGCGGCCGGTGCGGATGACGCTCTCCGAATGGCCCTTGGAACGCCGGATGATGGCCTGGATGCGGGCCTGCAGCTCGCGCTTGTCGAAGGGCTTGGTCAGATAGTCGTCGGCGCCGAAGCCCAGCCCCTTCAGCTTGTTGTCCATGTCGGCGAGGCCGGACAGGATCAGGATCGGGGTCGTCACCCGCGCGGCCCGCAGACGGCGCAGGACTTCGTACCCATCGATGTCCGGCAGCATAAGATCGAGGATGATGATGTCGTAATCGTAGATCTTGCCGATCTCGAGACCATCCTCCCCAAGATCAGTCGTATCGACGATATAGCCGTCTGACTGGAGCATCAGCTGGATGCTCTTGGCCATCGACGTATCATCTTCGACCAGCAGGACTCTCATGGGCGATTTCCTTACGGGAGGAGGGAACCGAAAAGGCCGCTCGACATGGTTGGCACTATGTTAACAGACGCTCCGGCATTATGCTACGCGCGCCGGCCGTCCCCGTTCGGGGTACCGGATGCACCATTCTCGCGGCCGAACCGGTAGCGATTGGTTAACGATCATTGCGCCCGAGTTGGGGGGGCATTTCCGTGACATCATTGCTCGATCCCGATCACATCCTCGCCGAGCTGAATTCGCTGCCCGACTACCGCATTTTCGGGCGCGTGACCTCGGTGCTCGGCATGCTGGTGGAGGTCGGCGGCGTGGAGCGGCGCCTCTCCATCGGCGGGCGCTGCCGGGTCATCTCGCGCGGGGGACGTGTGATCCCCTGCGAGGTGGTCGGCTTCCGCAACGGGCGCGCGCTGCTGATGCCGTTCGGCAATCTCGACGATGTCGGCCTGGGCTGCCGGGCGGAGGTGGCGGAGGGGCAGGCGTCGCTCTACCCGACCGACGCGTGGCTGGGCCGGGTCATCAACGCACTGGGCGAGCCCATCGACGGCAAGGGGCCGCTGCCCCAGGGGGCCAATCCGGCGCTGGTCAAGGCCAACCCGCCCCAGGCCAGCACGCGCCGCCGGGTGGGCGGCAAGATCGACCTGGGCGTGCGCGCCATCAACACCTTCCTGTCCTGCTGCCGCGGCCAGCGCATGGGCATCTTCGCGGGCTCGGGCGTCGGCAAGTCGGTGCTGATGTCCATGCTGGCCCGCTACACCGAAGCGTCGGTCAGCGTCATCGGGCTGATCGGCGAGCGCGGCCGCGAGGTGCAGGAATTCATCGAGGACGATCTGGGCGAGGAGGGGCTGGCCCGAAGCGTCGTGATCGTGGCGACCTCCGACGAGCCGCCGCTGATGCGCCGCCAGGCCGCCTACACCACGCTCGCCGTCGCCGAGCATTTCCGCGACACCGACCGCGACGTGCTCTGCCTGATGGACAGCGTGACCCGCTTCGCCATGGCCCAGCGCGAGATCGGCCTGTCCGCCGGCGAGCCGCCGACCACCAAGGGCTATCCGCCGACCGTCTTCGCCGAGTTGCCGCGCCTGCTGGAGCGCGCCGGGCCGGGGCCGGGGCAGGGCACGATCACCGGCCTCTTCACGGTGCTGGTGGACGGCGACGACCATAACGAGCCCATCGCCGACGCGGTGCGCGGCATCCTGGACGGGCACATCGTCATGGAGCGGCGCATCGGCGAGCGCGGGCGCTATCCCGCCATCAACATCCTGCGAAGCGTCTCGCGCACCATGCCCGGCTGCAACTCGGACGAGGAGAACATGCTGGTGACGCGGGCGCGCCGGCTCATGTCCTCCTACGCCGACATGGAGGAGATGATCCGGCTGGGCGCCTACCGCCGCGGCAGTGACCAGCAGGTTGACGAGGCCATCCACTTCAACCCGGCGCTGGAGGCCTTCCTGCGCCAGGGCAAGACCGAGCGCAGCGAACTCGCCACCGGCTACCAGGAGCTCGCCGCCATCCTCGGCATGAGCGGCGAGGGTAACGCGTGAAGGGGCTGAAAACCCTCATCCGCCTCCACAAGAAGGAGGTCGACGACCGGCGCCGCCACCTGGTCGAGCTGCAGACCATGGCCGAGCAGGTCGAGCACCGGCGCCGCCTGTTCGAGGAGGAGGTCGAGCAGGAGAAGCTGATCGCGGGATCGAGCCTGGAGGCGTCGATGACCTACGGCGCCTTCGTCGGCCAGGTCCGCCAGCGCCGCGAGCAGTTCGCCCAGGTGCAGCGCGACATCGCCGCCAAGATCAATCAGGCCGAGCAGGCCCTGACCGACGCCTTCCAGGAACTCAAGCGCTTCGAGCTGGCCGAGGAGGAGCGCGTCCGCCAGGAACGCGCCAAGTTCGCCCGCGCCGAGGCCCTGATGCTGGACGAGGTCGCCAGCCAGCGCTTCCAGCGCCAGCAGGAGGAGTAGGTGGTCCTTTGATCCCTCGCCCCTTGCGGGAGAGGGATGGGACCCGCCGCGAAGCGGTGGGCGGGTGAGGGGTCGGCCGGCGAAGCCGGACGTTCTCCACACCCATCACAGGCTCACTCGTCGAGAAGGCCCGGGCTGCCGCCCGGTCCACCCCTCATCCCCCCGTTGCTGCGCAACGGGTCCCTCCTTCTCCCGCAAGGGGAGAAGGATTTAAGCTGATCCCTCACGCCCGCGCCTGCGCGCCGCCGCCCTTCAGCCGCACCCAGAGATGCGCGCCGGTCTGGAAGGTCAGGGCCCCCGCGTAACCCACCGCCTCGACGCTGCCGGTGAAGATGCCGGTCAGGTCGCGCTTCAGCTCGGCCGGCAGCAGCTGGGCGGTGCGGACCACCAGGTCGAAGCGGGCGCCGCGCACCAGCCCGTCCAGCTGCATGGCGCCCAGCGCGGTGAACTCCAGATCGATGAGGAAGCGGCGGGCCAGTTCCGGGCCTGCACCCGCCTCCTCCCCGCGCTCATCCTCGCCGGCGCGGCGCGTCGCCAGCTGGATGCGCTCCACCCGCAGACCGTCCAGCAGGGGTACGGCCAGGCTGCGCCAGCCCTCGGCCAGCGGCTCGGCCGCCTGCCGGGAGAGCGCGCGGAAATCCTCCGCCAGGCGCCCCGCCACGTCGTCGCGGCCGGCGCGGCCCAGCGCCTCCAGCGCGGCCCCGCCCAGCCAAGCCTCCGCCGAACCGCCGCGCGCGGCCCCCATGAACTGCGCCAGGGCCCGGGTGAAGCGGCGGTTGGGCTGCGGCAGGGTATCGGCCACCACCTTGGCCAGCGCCGGGTCGCTCGCCGTCAGCACCGCCATCGCCTCCTTCAGCGCCGGCCAGTCGCGGCCCCGCAGCGGGTCGAGGGCCGGCGGCGTGAAAGAGGCGGCGCCTCCCTGGATGGAGAGCTGCACGGCCGTGCCGGGCGGCAGCCCGCTCCGCGCCTGCAGCACCAGCGTGCCCAGCGGGGTCGAGACGATCGGCTGGCCGGTGGAGGTCGTGCCGGCGACCGTGCCCGCCACCCGCGACGGCGTGTCGGGCGCATCGTCCGGCAGCAGCGTCACCCGTACCGTCGTACCCGGCGCCAGGGCGGGGCGTTCTCCCGTCGGCGGTGCCGGTTGTCCGGCGACCGGGGACGACGCCGGGGGCGGCGCGCCGGCCGGAGTGGCCGGTGTTTCCGGCGAGGAAGCCGCCCCAGTTGGGATGGGCGCCGGATGCGCCGCCCGGGCGCTGGAGGGGCCATCCTGGGGGGCAGGTGGACTGGAGGCGCGCGTGGACGGCGCCGCGGTCGCGCGACCGTCAAGGCCGCCGCCTTCCTGCCGGTGACCTGCCTCGGAGCCGGCGGCTGGAAGGTTGGACGCCGGACCGACGGGCGCGGCAACGGCGGGAGTTCGTCCAGCCGGTTCCCGGCCGGCGGCATCCTGTCTGTCAGGTGCCGGCATGGCGGCCGCTTGGCCGGCGACACTCGGGCCTGGGACGCTCGGGCTTGAGACACTCGGGCCGGCGGGTGCGCGGTCGGCAAGCGGGCCGGGCGCCGCTGCGGCAGCCCCGGCGGCCGTGGTCGCTTGGCTGGGCGGGAATGCCGTTATATCCCCGATGCGTCCCGGGGTGCCGGAGTTCGCAGCGCCAGCCGCCTGCTCCGATCGGGCACCAGCCGACCTGTCCGGGCGCCCGGTGGCGTCCGGTGCCGGAGTGGAAGGCGTCGGGGCACTGGCAGCAGGCGTGCCGACGGCAGCCGGTGTTGCGGCATTGACCGCAGACGCTCCGACCGCCGCTTGTGGCGCGGCGACGCCGGCGGGGCGCGCGGTGGTCTCCTGCGGCGCCTCCGCGGTGCCCGCCTTGTGCGGGGCCCCGGGCCCGGCCGTGCCGGCCAGCGGTACCGGGGCCTGCGCCTGGAACCGTGCGGCGGGCGCGGCCGGAGCGCTTGGCGTGGTGCCGTCGATTCCGGCGGAAAGCGGTAGCCGGGCAGGCGGCGAGTCGGGCGACGGTACGGTCGCGGGCTGTGTCGGGGGAACGGCCCCGGGAGCCGCCCCGGCATCCGCACGCACCGGTGCTTGCGATACGGAACGGGGAGCGCCGGGCACCGGGAAGGTCGCCGTATTCGGGTCGGCGGGACGGGGCGCCGCCGGCGAGGCTGGCGCCGCAGCCCGCCGCGCTTCCGGACGGTCGGCTTCAAGCGCCCGCAAATGCTGGTCCAGCGTTCCGGTCGAGCGCCGCAGCGCCTCGGCGGCATGCCGGCCCGGCTGCTTCGCCGGGGGTGCGGCGGGGGGCGTTTCGGCCGTGGGGCGTTCGGCGGGAGGTGGGGTGTCGGCCGGCAAGCCCGCCAGGGGCATCGCTTCGCCGGTGCGGCCGGCCGGGAGCGATGCTTGAACTGCCGCCGCCGGGCTGGCGGCCGGCACCACCTGGCTGCCACCTGGGGAGACCGCCACGCCACTCGGCGGCGCGGGCGACATGGGCTGAGGCGGACCTGGCCGCGACGGCGCGGCGGTGGGCGCCGCCGGGGTGGACGTCGCCGGAGCGGAGACGCCGGGAAGGGTTACGCCGGAAGCGGGCGGGCCGGGGATCGCTGATCCCGGCGCCGCCGATGCGGGTAGCGGCGGCGCGGCGGCAGGCCTCGCCGATCCCTCCGCCGACGCGGCGGGGGCGCCGCCGGGCGGAACCGGCGCGGCGCGGCCCGGAGGGGTCGCGGGCCTCGGTCCGGCGGGAAGCGTCCTGGGAAGAGTGAGGGTGGCGCCGGCCGGAACGGTTGGGGCCGGAGCGGAACCGTCCGGAGGAAGGATCGGGCCGGGAAGCTGCACCGGCGCCCCGGCGGGCAGGGGCAGGACCGGGCCCGCAGCCGGGGCGGTCGGCGGCTGGCCCGGCGGGACGGGCGCGCCCCCAGCGGCCAGCAGGGCCGTCGGAACGAGTGCGGCCGGCGGCGGGGCGCCAGGCGGGACGGGCGCGGCAGCCGGCTGGCCGGGCGTACCCTGGCCGGAACCGCCGCTTGTGCCGCCGCCCTGGCCGGGGGGCGGCAGGATCAGGCCGAGGCCCGGTACCGACGGGGGCGGCGCTGCCGGTGCCTGCGATGATGGTGGGGCGGGCGGGGCCGGGGGGCGGGGCGGCGGGCCGATGATCAGGGCGGCGACCGGCACGCCCGGCTGCAGCGGCGGAAGCTGGGGTGCGGCGCCCGGGGCGGGGGCGGCCTGGGGCGGCGTCGGCGCGGCGGGCGGCGGGCCGGGCGGGGCCAGCGCCACCGCCCTGGCCGGCGTGCCGGTCGCCCCCGGCACCTGGCCGGCGGGGATCTGCAGGGTCACCGGCCGGTCGGTCGGCAGCGGCGTCGGCGTGCGCACGGTGACGTCGCCGGCGGGGGTACGGATGGTCGCCTGGCCGTCGGCCTGCGCCACCACCTGCCCGCCGATGGTGACGGCGCGCGGCAGGTTGACCAGCTTCTCCGGCAGCGCCGCGACCGTCACCTCCGCCAGCGGCACAGGCGCGGGCGCCGCTTGCGACGGCGCCGCGGACGCGGTCTGGAGGCCGGGCGGCAGGAGGGGGGCGCCGCCCATGGCGACCGCCTCCGCTCAGCCCTGGTTGAGGCGCGCGGCGATGGCCTCGATGTCGTTCGCCGCGTCGCAGTTGGGGAAGCGGACCAGCAGCGGCGTCTGGGTCTTGATCGACTCCCGCACCTTCAGGTCGCGGCGCACGATGCCGGCCAGCTGCGGCTCCTTGTTCAGGAACTTGCGGCAGGCCTTGGTCAGCGTCTCGAACGTCTTCTCGCCCTCGTTCCGGGTCTGGGCCATGTTGACCACCACCCGCAGGTCGGCCGAGGGGTTGGCCTGGTAGCTCAGCTTCAGGAAGGCGTAGGCATCGGTGATGGAGGTCGGCTCGTCGGTCGTCACCACCAGGGTGGTACCGGCCGGGCCGGAGAAGGTGCGCACCGTGCGGTCGACGCCGGCGCCCAGGTCGATCACCACCCAGTCATAGGTGCGGGCGACCTCGGTCAGCTCCATGCGCAGCTCGTTCAGCTTGGCCGGCGGCAGGTTGGCGAGGCTGCCGGAGCCGGAGCGGCCGGCGATGACGTCGAACCCGCCCTCCGGGTAGCGCGTGGCGGCGCCGCCCAGCGTCACCAGCCCGTCCATGACCTGGCCCAGGTCGCGCTTGGGCATGAGCCCCAGCTGGATGTCGACGTTGGCGAGGCCGAGATCGCCGTCGAACAGCAGCGTCCTGCGCCCCGACCGCGCCAGGGCGTGGCTGAGCGTGATGGAGAAGAAGGTCTTGCCGACGCCGCCCTTGCCGCTGGCGACCGCGAGAATGTTCTGGCGATGGAGCTGCATGATCTTGGCCGTGGCGATGGGAGCGGTCGTCATGAATGGGTCCCCGTCTTGCTGGGGCGATGCTGGGCGGAAGCGGGCGCCTCGGGCATCAGGATCTGGGCGAGGGACGTGGGGGACAGGGGCTTCAGCCCGTCCGCCACCTGGTGGGTGACGCCGGCATCGCAGAAGGCGAGCCCGGCCTGCGCCGCCGCGTTCAGCAGCCCGCCCATGCGGCGCGCCGCGTCCAGCCGGGTGGGGAGCAGCCGGCGGCAGCCAAGCGCCTTGAACAGGTGCGCGGTCTCGGCCGCCTCCACCGGGTCCATGCCGGCGGGCAGCACCAGCACCGGCTCGATGTCGGCGGCGACCAGGAAGTCGCGCAGTTCCGACATGTCGGCAGCGCTGTAGGGGTTGCGGCCGGCCGTGTCGATCAGCAGCTGGTCCATGCCGCGCTGCACCTCCAGCGCGTCGGACAGCGACAGCGGGTCCTCCACCGTGATCAGCCGCAGCTTCAGCACGCGGGTGAAGGCCTGCAGCTGGTCGATGCCGCCGGCGCGGACCGTGTCGGTGGTGACGACGCCGACCTTGTGGCCGCGCATCGCGCCCCGGACGCAGAGCTTGGCGACCGTCAGCGTCTTGCCGCTGCCGGGCGGGCCGACCAGCATGACGGGGCGGGAGAAGCGCGCCTCGGCGAGCGGCTGGAAGGAGAGCACCGCGTCCAGCGCGGCGCCCAGGGCCATCTGCGCGTCGCGCGCATCGAAATCGTCCAGCGTGTCGATCAGGCGCTGGTTCAGCTCGGCCGGCACGCCGTGGCGCAGCAGCGCCTCGGAGACCATGTCGAGCACGTCGGGGCCGACCGGCTCGGCGTGGGAGAACAGCGCGCCGCGCGGGGCGGGGGAGGCGGAATAGCCGTCATCCTCCTCGACCGCCGCGGTCACGCGGACGCCGACGCCTTCCTCCTCGCGGGTGGCGACGATGATGGCGTCGTCGCCAAGCACCTCGCGCACCTGACGCATCGCCTCGGCCATCGTGGGGCTGTGGAAGGACTTCAACCGCATGGCCGACCTACTTTCCCGATGCAGCGCATCATCCTACCGCCTCCGGCCTTGCGGCGCGCGCCCCGGATCGCTCTCGGCGCATCATATCTGCCCCATGGTCTTGATCTTGGCCTTGGGATGGATCTCGTTCTGAGACATGACCGTCGTGGCCGGCCGGAAGCGCTCGATGATCGAGCGGACATAGGGCCGGATGGACGGGCTGGTCAGCAGCACCGGCGCCTCGCCGGCCATCGCCATCCGCTCATAGGTCTGGCGCACCGACGTGATGAAGGTCTGCAGCCGCGAGGGCGCCATGGAGAGCTGGCGCTCGTCGCCGTCGCCGACGATGGACTCCATGAAGGCCTGCTCCCAGTCCGGGCTGAGCGTGACCAGCGGGATGTAGCCCATCTCGTTGGTGTGCGCGTCGGAGATCTGGCGGGCCAGACGCGCGCGGACATGCTCGGTGATCTGGGTGATGTTGCGGGTATAGGCGCAGGCCTCGGACACGCCCTCCAGGATGGTCGGCAGGTCGCGGACCGAGACGCGCTCGCCCAGCAGGTTCTGCAGCACCCTCTGGAGCGCGCCGACGCTGATCTGGCCGGGGATGACGTCGCCGACCAGCTTCTGGTGCTCCTTGCCCATCTCGTCGAGCAGCTTCTGCGTCTCCGCGTAGGAGAGCAGGTCGGCCATGTTGTCCTTGATGACCTCGGTCAGGTGCGTGGTCACGACCGTCGGCGGATCGACGACGGTGTAGCCCTTGAACAGCGCCTCCTCGCGGTAGGCGGGCTCGATCCACATCGCCGGCAGCCCGAAGGTCGGCTCGGTCGTGCTCTCGCCCGGCAGCGGGATCGGCTCGCCGCGCGGGTCCATGCACAGCAGCATGTTCGGGCGCACGTCGCCGCGGCCGGCCTCGATCTCCTTCACCCGGATCACGTAGGTGTTGGGCGGCAGCTGGAGGTTATCCTGGATGCGGACGGCCGGCATGATGATGCCGATCTCGCCCGCCAGCTGGCGCCGCAGCCCCTTGATCTGGTCGGTCAGCCGGTGGCCGGCCTCGGTGTTGATCAGCGACAGCAGCCCGTAGCCCAGCTCCAGCCGGATCAGGTCGATGGCCAAAGCGGTGGAGATCGGCTCGTCCGCCACCGGGGCGGGCGGCGCGCCCGATGCGGCCGCGGCCGATGCCGGGTCCTTGGCCGCCTGCTTCTCCGCCGCCTCCTTCAGCTTCGGCAGATAGTAGGCGCCGGCGCCCAGCAGGATCGCCAGCGAGACGAAGGGCAGGAAGGGCAGGCCCGGCAGCAGCGACATCGCCATCAGCAGGCCGGCGCTCATGCCCATGGCGGCCGGGTAGAAGCTCAGCTGGCCGAACAGCGCCTTGTCGGTGGAGCCGGCGGAACCCGACTTGGAGACCATGAGGCCGGCGGCCAGCGAGACGATCAGCGCCGGGATCTGCGACACCAGGCCGTCGCCGACGGTCAGCAGCGTGTAGGTCTGGCCGGCGTCGGTGAAGGACATGTCCTTCTGCCCGACGCCGATGATCATGCCGACGATGACGTTGACGAAGGTGATGATGAGGCCGGCGACGGCGTCGCCGCGGACGAACTTGGAGGCACCGTCCATGGCGCCGAAGAACTGGCTCTCATCCTCCAGCTCCTTGCGCCGCTCCTTGGCCGCCGCCTCGTCGATGAGGCCGGCGGACAGGTCGGCGTCGATCGCCATCTGCTTGCCGGGCATGGCGTCCAGGGTGAAGCGCGCCGCGACCTCGGCGATGCGGCCGGAGCCCTTGGTGATGACCATGAAGTTCACGAGCACGAGGATCGAGAACACGGTTACGCCGATGATGAAGTTGCCGCCCATGATGAAGCCGCCGAAGGCTTCGATGACGTGGCCGGCGGCGTCCGTGCCCTCGTGGCCCTTCTCCAGGATCAGGCGCGTGGAGCTGAGGTTCAGCGCCAGGCGCAGCATGGTGGAGACCAGCAGCACCGTCGGGAAGGAGCTGAACTCCAGCGGCTTCTGGATGCTCAGCACCGTCATGAGGATCAGGACGGAGAAGGTGAAGGAGAAGGCGAGGCCGAGATCCAGCAGCCAAGTCGGCAGCGGGATGATCAGCATCACCAGGATGATGACGATGCCCAGCGCGAACCAGATCTCGGTCCGCTTGGCATAGCCGCCCAGCAGGGCCTGAAGGTTCAGGCCCGCCAGCGGGTTCTTGCCCTGGGTCTGGTCGGTCATCGCGCGTCCCTAGCTCAGCCGGCCGCGCGGTCGAGGTCGCCGCCCGCCGGCGGCGGCACCGCGACGCCCTCGTCGCTGTACTGCTTCAGCTTGTTGCGCAGCGTGCGGATGGAGATGCCCAGGATGTTGGCCGCGTGCGTGCGGTTGCCCAGGCAGTGGGTCAGCGTGTCGATGATCAGGTCGCGCTCGACGTCGGCCACGGTGCGGCCGACCAGCCCGGCGGTGCCCGTCTCCCCCGCCGGCGAGGAGCCGGGCTGGGTGGCGTTCGGGTAGCCCGGCTGGAAGCCCGGCGTCGCGGCACTGCGCGCGGCGTTGGCCGGGGCGGCGGCCGCGGCCGGGCGCAACGGCGTCGGCTCGGCCCCCGTCAGCAGGATCGCCTCCGGCCCGATCTCCGTGCCGCGCGACAGCAGCACCGCGCGGTGCATCGTGTTCTCCAGCTCGCGGACATTGCCGCGCCAGTGGTGGGTCTGCAGCATGGCCAGCGCCTCAGGCGTCACGATGCGCTCGGGCAGGCCGTTGGCCTCCGAGTACTTCCGGGCGAAGTGCTGGGCCAGCACCGCGATGTCGTGCGGGCGCTCGCGCAGGGCGGGCAGGGCGATGTTCACGACGTTCAGGCGGAAATACAGATCCTCGCGGAAGCGGCCGGCGCGGACCTCCTCCTCGAGGTTGCGGTTGGAGGTCGCCAGCACGCGGATGTCGACCTTCACCGGCTGGGTGCCGCCGACCCGGTCGATCTCGCGCTCCTGGATGGCGCGCAGCAGCTTGGCCTGCAGGCGGATGTCCATCTCGGAGATTTCGTCCAGCAGCAGCGTGCCGCCGTTGGCCTCCTCGAACTTGCCGACGCGGCGCGCAACGGCGCCGGTGAAGGCGCCCTTCTCATGGCCGAACAGCTCGCTCTCCAGCAGGTTCTCCGGGATGGCGGCGCAGTTGACCGAGACGAAGGAGGCGTTGACGCGCCGGCTCTTGCGGTGGATGAAGCGCGCCATGACCTCCTTGCCGGTGCCGGACTCGCCGGTGATCAGCACCGAGGCGTCGGACGGCGCGATCTGCTCCGCCAGCTGCATGGACCGGCCCATCACCGGATCGCGGCTGATGAAGGCGTGGCTCTCCTCGGTCACCGCCTCCAGCACCGCGGCGATCAGCTGCGCGTCCGGGGGCAGGGGGATGTACTCCTTGGCGCCGGCGCGGATGGCGCGGACGGCGGCGGCCGCGTCCGTGCCGATGCCGCAGGCGACCACCGGGACCGCGAAGCGCTCGGCCTTCAGGCTCTCCACCAGCATGCCCACGTCCATCTTGACGTCGACCATGACCAGGTCGGCGCCCTGGCCGCTGCGCAGCGCGTTCATGGCGCCGCCGATGCTGTCGGTGTGCGCGACCTTGGCGCCCTTCTGCATGGCGATCTTGCCGGCGGCGGTGATGTAGCCTTCCAGCGTTCCAACGATCAGCAGTCGCATCGCTCAAACCCCTTTCCGGGTCCCCATACTCGTGTCCCTAAGGACCGGGCTCAGTCGTAAAGATCCGTCCGCAGCTCGGGCGGCAGGACGGTGTTCATCAGGATTTCCAGGCGCCGCGGATTCTCCTGCCGGGCGACGGAGACCGCGCCCAGCATGTAGAGCGTGTCCACCAGCGCCTGCGCCTCTGCGTTGCGCTCCAGCTTGCCGGCCAGCGGGGCCAGCACCATGCTGCCCAGGATGGCGCCGTAGAAGGTGGTCAGCAGCGCCACGGCCATGGCCGGGCCGATGCTGGTCGGGTCCTGGAGGCTGCCCAGCATCTGCACCAGCCCCACCAGCGTGCCGATCAGCCCCATGGCGGGGGCGACCTCGGCGGCGCGGCGCAGCACGGCGGCGCCGTTGCGGGCGCGAGCCTGCTCGGCCTCGATCTCGGTGCGCAGGATGCGCTCGACGTCGTCGGCCGGCAGCCCGTCGACCGTCATCTCCACCGAGCGGCGCAGCGTGCCGTCGGGCGGCAGCTGGAAGACCAGCGGCTGCAGCGCCAGCGGGCCGCTGCGGCGCGCGACCTCCGCCAGCCGCAGCACGAACTCGGCGGTGTCGCGCGGGCTCTGCACCGGCTTGGCGACGGCGCGCATGGTCAGGCGGCGGGCGACCCCGACATCCTCCATCGAGAAGCTGATCACGGTGACGGCGATGGTGCCGCCCAGCACGATCAGCAGCGAGGGGACGTTGTAGAAGGCGCCGACATTGCCGCCGGCGATCAGCGCCACCGCCACGAGGACCAGCCCGCCGGCGAGGCCCAGCACGGTCGCCAGGTCGATGCCGCCGCGCGCCAGCACGGGGCGCGGCAGCGCCACCGGCGCGCCCTCGGCCGGCATCCGGGCGCCCTCGCGCTTCGGCCGTGCGGCCGTCCTGGTGGAGCCGCGGTCGGTCACGAGCGGTCGGACTTGATGATTTCGGTCATGGTCACGCCGAGGCGGTCTTCCACGACCACCACCTCGCCGCGGGCGACCAGCCGGTTGTTGACGTAGATGTCGATGGCCTCGCCGACCTTGCGGTCCAGCTCCACCACCGCGCCGCGGCCCAGCTTCAGCAGCTGGCTCACCTGCATGGTGCACTTGCCCAGCACGGCCGAGATCTGCACCGGGATGTCGTAGACCGCCTCCAGGTCCTTGACGATCGGTGCGCCGTCGGCGCCGGCCTCGCTCTCGAAATCCTCAATGCTCATCTCGGTCCTCTTTGCCGGCGGCGGCCGGCGCTAGTGTCTCGTATCGGCTCAGGCGGCGCCGGCCTTCAGCCCGGCGAAGCCGTCCAGCACGCGGCCGGTGATGCGGTCGATCTCGGCCAGCAGGGCGCCCACGTCGCGCTCGGCGCCGCCGTCGCCCCAGTCGGCCCGGCAGTCCAGCTCGCCACAGCGCGGATCGGCCAGGACCGTCACCACCCCGGCGAAGCCGTGGCGGGCGGCCATGCCCTCGATCCGCTCGCGCATCGCCTCCAGCCAGCTCTCATGCACGCGGATCACCAGCTTCGGCTCGTCGCGCAGCTCGTCCAGCAGGGTGGCGACCGTGCCCTCGACCTCGGCCAGCCCATGCCGGCGGACCAGGGTCGGGAACAGCTTGCGCACGATGCCCAGGGCGAGCCGCCGCGTGTCCTCGTCGCGCCTGTGCCGGCCCGCGGCCTCGGCTTGGATCAGCTGGACCATGTGCTGGTCGACCCGGTTCAGCGCGTCGGTCAGCGCCCGCTCGGCATCCACCTCGGCCTGCTGGCGCCCCTCGGCGCGGCCCATCTCGATGCCCTGCTGCCGGGCCATCTGCACCTGCGCCTGAAGATCGGCCAGGGAGAAGGTCGGCTCGGGCGGCGGGGGCGGCGGCTCGGGCTCGGGCGCCGGGATGGGCTCCGGCTCCGGGGCGGCCGCCTGCGGCTCGCCGGCCGGACGGGGGTCCTGCGGGTCGAAGGAGACGTCGAACTGGAACTTGTGGATGCTGGACATGATCCGCGCCGGCTCCGATCAATTCTCTTGGTAGAGCCAGTTGCGGATGATGGAGACGGCCTCCTCGGGGTGCTTCTCGACGATCTCGCCCACCTTGCGCAGCGAGGACGCGCGGACGCGGCCGTCGACGCGGTTGATGTCGATCATCTGCTCCAGCTCCTCGTTGGCCTGGGCGGCCTCCATCGCCAGCTCGCGGGCCAGCGCGCCGCCGCCGGGGCCCGCCAGGGCGGGCATGCCGCTCTGGTCGGACAGCAGGTCGGGCTCCTCGTCCAGCTGCGGCGTGCGGTCCAGGGCGCGGGCCACCAGCGGGCGGATCACCAGCAGGATCACCAGGATCGCCACGATCGCCAGCACCACGGTCTCGGCGATGCGGAACACGTCCTGCTTCGGCAGGCCGAACAGCGTCTGGTCCTCCATGCCGGCCAGGTCGCTGTCGGGCAGGGCGAACTGCATGTTCACCACTTCGACCGTGTCGCCGCGCGCCGCGTCGAAGCCGATGGCCGAGCGCACCAGCGCCTCCAGCTTCTGCAGCTCGTCCTGGCTGCGCGGGGCATAGGCCTGTGTGCCGTTCTCGCCCGGCGTGTAGACGCCGTCCACCAGCACCGCCACCGACAGGCGGCGGATCTGGCCGGGGTTGCGCTCATGGACCTTGGTGGTCTTGCTGATCTCGTAGTTGACCGTCTCCTCCGACCGGTTCGTCTTCTCGGACGAGCCGCCGGTGGAGTTCTGGGTGGCGTCGGCGGTGGGCAGGTTGTTGGCGATCGTCACCGGGTCGACGCCGTCGCGGTCCTGCCGCTCCTGCTGGTCGGCCACGTTCTGGGTGGAGCGGACGACCTGGCCCTCGGGATCGAAGATCTCGGAGTTCGTGACGATCTTGTCGAAGTCGATGTCGGCGGAGACCTCGGCGCGGACCTTGCCCATGCCGACCGAGCGGGCCAGCAGGTCCTCGATGGTGCGGACCAGCCGCTGCTCCATCGCCAGCTTCTTCTCCTCGATCGTGTTCAGCTGGGCTTCGGGCGTGTCGGTGCCGGTGCCGCGGGCGAGCAGGTTGCCCTTCTCGTCGACGATGGCGACCTTGCCCGGGTCCAGCTGCGGCACCGAGGCGGCGATCAGCGTCTGGATCGCCAGCACCTGCTCCTTGCCCAGGCTGGCCCCGGGGCGCAGGCGCAGGAACACGCTGGCTGTGGCGCCCTGCGTCTCGCGCGAGAACAGCTCGCGCTTCGGCAGCACCAGGTGGATGCGCGCGGCCTGCACCGGCTGCAGCGTCTGCACCGTGCGCGCCAGCTCGCCCTCCAGCGCCCGGAGCTGCTGGATGTTCTGCATGAAGTTGGTGGTGCCGAGACTTTCCGGCTGGTTGAAGATCTCGTAGCCGACATTGCCGCCGCTGGGCAGGCCCTGCTGCGCCATCAGCATGCGGACGCGGCCGACCTGGTCGGAGGCGACCTCGATCCGGGTGCCGTCGACGCTGGCCTTGTAGGGGATCTGCTGCGCCTCGAGCTGCTGCACAATCGCGCCGCCGTCCGACGGGCTCAGATCGGAGTATAGAAGCGACATGTTCGGTGACGACGCCTGCGTCATCACGTACAGGAAGCCCGCGATGATGACGACGGCGACGCCGCCCATGGCGGCCAGCCGGCCTCCGCCAAGATTCTTCAACGTCTGAAGTAGGGCGTCCACTATGTCAGCTCCCGACTGGCGCCACTCGGACCGGCTTCGAGTCTATACGTCGCTATCCCCAATTGCGAGGGTTGTACGGACCATTCGGTGAATGGGAGCTTAACCCGATGGGAAATTTTTGCCTATTTCACCGGGAGTGTGACTCCACAGACACGCATTCGGCAACGAACCGCCGGCCAGCCCATGCCCTCCGCTTTGCAGAGCGCAACGAATCGGCGCCCCGCCCCTCTGCCGGGGTGAGGAGTGCAAGGGGGATGCCGGAGGCCGGCGGTCAGTGGCCCCGGGTGAGCCGCTCGCGGGCGGCCTGGAGGGTGGCGCGGTGGGGCCCGGTGGCGCCCGGCGAGGCCACGACCCGGTCCAGCAGCTCGACGCCCCGCGCGTCGCCCCGCCGGGCCAGCGACCAGCCGTAGTTGGCGCGGATGTCCAGGTCGCCGGGCGCCAGGGCCAGCGCCTTCTCGAACGCCGCCGCCGCGCCGGCATGGTCGCCCGACAGATCGAGCGCGACCGCCAACCCGCCCTGCAGGCCAGCGTCTCCGGGCGCTCTGGCCAGTGCCTCGCGGTAGGCGGTGGCGGCCTCGGCCGGCCGGTCGAGCGCGATCTCCGCCCGGGCGACACCGCGCAGCGCCTCGACATTCCCCGGGGACAGGACGAGGACCTTCCGGTAGGCCTCGCGCGACACATCCGCCAGCCGCATCGCCCAGGCGGTGTCGCCCATCCCCAGAAGCGCCTCCGGACGGTCGGGGCGTCCGATCGCGGCGTTGGTGAAGACCGTGAAGGCCATGCCGGTGTCGCCGCGCTGCCGGGCCGTCGTCGCCACCCGCACCATCGCGTCGTAATCCTCCGCCGTCATGGCGGCCTTGGTCCGGGGTGCCGAGGCGTCCGGGCCGGTCGCGCAGCCCGCCGTGAGCGCCAGCAGCAGGAAGACGGCGAGGCTGTGGCGTAGCTGTGACAACCGTCATACTCCCTTCTAGATGGGTAGGGTAGTTATAGGTCAGTTCGGCAAAGCTTGGTATCCTCGTCCAAGTAGAGGGGCGGTGGAAATCTAAACAATCGGTAAAATTTGACGCAACATGATGGCGACCATAACCATGCCGATTTGCCCGAATAGTGCGGCCGGCACGACGTGCCCCGCGCAGGCTGGCGCCCCATGAGCGCCGGGCCCGCCGCCGACCTGAAGTCCGTGGAGCCGAAGCTCGCCGCCCGGCCCGAGCGCCAGCCGGCCATGCGCGGCGTCCAGGACCTCGCCCGCCTGATCGAGCGCATGCACCGCCGCTTCCTGGACGTGGTGCGGATCGAGATGGCGCGGCTGGGGGTGGAGGACATCTCGCCCGTGCAGGCGCTGATGATGATGACGATCGGCGGCGAGGAGCTGTCGGTGCGCGACCTCATCGAGCGCGGCTACTATCTGGGCTCCAACGCCTCCTACAATCTCAAGCACCTGGTCGAGGCCGGCTATGTCGACCGCGCGCAGTCGCAGCGCGACCGCCGCTCGGCCCGGCTGAAGCTGTCGGCCCGCGGCGCCGAGCTGTGCGCCGCGCTGAAGCAGCTGGAAGCCTCGCACATCGAGGGCCTCGCCCGGAACGAGACCGAGGCCGAGGATCTCGACGCCACCTACCGCACGCTACGCCGACTGGAGCGGACCTGGACCGATGTCATCCGGTACGACGCGTTCGATTACGAGTGACGCGACCCGTCCGGGCGCCCTGCGCGACCGGGCGACCGGGTTCCAGGAGACGTTGAAAGTTTTAGAGAAATACCGGGCAAATGCGCTGACGCGGCGGGGATGGACCCCGGCCGTGGCGGGCGGAGCCTTGCCCGGTCCGACTGGAGAAGGGCGATGACCGCGAATTCCCTCAGCAGCGCAGACGTCGAGCGGTTGCTGATCGACCGTTCCGCCGAGGCCCGCATCGACACGATGGCGAAGGTCGTCCAGGACTTCAAAGCCAACCGGATGGACGACCGGGAGGCCAGGCTGGCGCACGACGTCATCAGCCGGTTCGCCCGCGACGCCGAGGCGGCCGTGCGCGAGGCCGTGGCCTGGCAGATCTACAACAGCCCGCTGCTCTCGGACGACCTCGCCCGGCGCCTAGCCAACGACGTGGGCAAGGTGGCCTTCCCGGTGCTGCGCTATTCCGAACGGTTGGCCGACGACTTCCTGCTGGAGGTGATCGGCCAGCGCGACGCGGAGAAGCAGGTCGCCATCGCCGGCCGCGACGGCGTCTCGCCCAAGGTCGCCGACGCCATCGTGGAGACCGCAAACCTCAAGGCCATCGGCACGCTGCTGGCGAACGAGACCGCCGACATCGAGCCGCCGACCCTGGAGAAGGTGGCCGACCGCTACGGCGACGTGCCCTTCGTCGCCGAGCCCCTGGCCGCCCGGCCGCAGCTGCCGGTGACGGTGGTGGAGCGGCTGATCAACCAGGTGTCCGAGGACATCCGCGAGATGCTGACCGACCGCTACCGCCTGTCGCCCGGCGTCATGGCGGAGCTGATCGTGAAGGGGCGCGAGGCGGCGACCGTGCTGCTGCTGCAGCCGACGGCGCGCCGCTCCACCGACGTGGAGCTGCTGGCCCGCCACCTCCAGATGAACGGCCGCCTGACCGCCAGCCTGCTGTTCCGCGCGCTCTGCGCCGGCGACATCGGCCTGTTCGTGGCCGGCGTCGCGGTGCGGGCCGCCATCCAGCCGGTGAACGCCCAGGTGCTGCTGTTCGACGCCGGCGAGCAGGGCTTGCGCGCCGTCATGGACAAGGCCCGCATCTCCGCCCTGCTGCTGGAGCCCTTCCAGTCCGCCATCAACGTGGTGCGCGAGATGCGCTACACCGGCGACGAGGAGCGCCGCCGCGCCTTCCAGACCCAGGTGCTGGCCCGCGTCTTCGCCGAATGCGGCCACATCGAGGAGCGCGCCGTCGACGACCTGCTGATGCAGATCTTCGACCAGAAGAGCGACGACATGATCGACGAGGCCATGGAAATGGCCGGCATGCCCTTCGCCCCGGTGTGGAGCGGGCGGGCGTAGGAACTCTCCCTCTCCCCTTGCGGGAGAGGGAAGGGGCCCATGCGCAGCATGGGAAGGGTGAGGGGTGGACCGGGCGGAAGCCCGGGCCTTCTCACCAGTTCAGCTTGGCAAAAGCGTCGAGAACGTCCGCCCATGGCGGCCGCCCCCTCATCCCCCCACGCCTGCGGCGTGGGTCCCTCCTTCTCCCGCGAGGGGAGAAGGATGAAACGGCGCTCCACCCCGTCCCACTCCCCATCCGGCTAGGCCCATTCGCGCGCTTGAGCGGACCTATCGCGCGGGGATGGGAGCATGCGGGGACCCATGGGGCACCCCGGACGCCAGTCTCCCCACACGCCTGAGCATCCTTCTACATAGGAACCACGCCGGAGCCCTGGCGTTGGTGCCTATGCATCCGGCCGTGGCCGGTACGCCGGGGGCCTGCGGGGGGCGTCGGCCGGGTGTGCGGCGGGGCTCGTCCCGTCGCCCCTTCACCTTCCCGCGGGGGCGTCGGCCCCGGTGGGGGCCACGGGTCGGGAGCCTGGGAAATTGGCTGAACGGAAAGTGCGCGTGGCGCTGGTCGGCGTCGGCAACTGCGCCTCGTCCCTCGTGCAGGGCATCGAGTTCTACCGCCGCGCCGGCGACAACGATGCGGTACCCGGGCTGATGAACGTCCGGCTCGGGGGGTACCATGTCGGCGATGTGGAGATCTCCGCCGCCTTCGACGTCTCCGCCGACAAGGTCGGGCTGGACGTGTCCGAGGCGATCCTCGCCCCGCCCAACAACACCTTCCGCTTCGCCCCGGTGCCCCATCTCGGCGTGCCGGTGCGGCGTGGGCCGACGCTGGACGGGCTGGGCAAGTATCTGAGCCAAACGGTGCGGGAGAGCGACGTGGCCGTCGCCGACGTGCCCAAGGTCCTGCGCGACACCGGCACCGACGTGGTCGTCTCCTACCTGCCGGTCGGCTCGCAGAAGGCGACCGAGTACTATGCCGAGGCCGCCATCGAGGCGCGCTGCGGCTTCGTGAACTGCATCCCGGTCTTCATCGCCTCGCGCCCCGAATGGCGCCGGAAGTTCGAGGAGGCGCGGCTGCCGATCGTCGGCGACGACATCAAGAGCCAGGTCGGCGCCACCATCGTCCACCGCGTGCTGGCGAACCTGTTCCGCGAGCGCGGGGTGCGCCTGGACCATACCTACCAGCTGAACTTCGGTGGCAACTCCGACTTCCAGAACATGCTGGAGCGGGAGCGGCTGGAGTCCAAGAAGATCAGCAAGACCAACGCCGTCACCAGCCAGCTCGACGTGCCCCTGGCGAACGAGGACGCGCATGTCGGTCCCTCCGACTACGTGCCCTGGCTGACCGACCGCAAATGGGCCTACATCCGCATGGAGGGCACCAGCTTCGGCAACGTGCCGCTGAACGTGGAGCTGAAGCTGGAGGTCTGGGACAGCCCGAACTCCGCCGGCGTCGTCATCGACGCGGTCCGCTGCGCCAAGCTGGCGATGGACCGGGGCGAGGGCGGGGCGCTGGACGGCCCCTCCAGCTACCTCATGAAGTCGCCGCCGCAGCAATATACCGACGCCGAGGCGCGCCAGCGCACCCGCAGCTTCATCGACGGCGACTACGGCCTATGACGCACTTCCTGCTGGTGCGCCACGGCAGCCACGACCTGCTGGGCAGCACCCTTGCCGGGCGGATGGAGGGCGTGGGGTTGAGCGCGTCCGGGCGCGAGGAGGCGGAGCGGCTGGCGGGCGTGCTTGAGCGCGCCGGAATCACCCGCCTGCTGTCCAGCCCGGTGCAGCGCTGCCGCGAGACCGCCGCCATCATCGCCACCCGCATCAGGGTGCCGGTGGAGCCGACGCCCGAGGTGACCGAGGTCGATTTCGGCGAGTGGACCGGCCGCCGCTTCGCCGAGCTGGAAGGGGACCCGCGCTGGCTGCGCTGGAACGCCTTCCGCTCCGGCGCCGTCACCCCCGGCGGCGAGAGCATGCAGCAGGTGCAGCTTCGCATGGTGACGCATCTCGAGCGCATCAGGCGGGAGGAGCCGACCGGCACCGTCGCCGTCATCGGCCATGCCGACCCGATCCGCGCGACGCTGGCCTGGGCGCTGGGCATGACGCTGGACCTGATGCTGCGGCTGGAGGTGGCGCCGGCCAGCCTGTCGCGGCTGGAACTGGCCGAGTGGGGCGTGCGCGTCCTGTCCGTGAACGAGCGGGTGCCGGCCGCATGAAGATCGTCATCTTCGGGCTCACCGTTTCCTCCTCCTGGGGCAACGGCCACGCGACGCTCTGGCGCGGGCTCATATCCGCGCTGGCCCGCCGCGGCTGCCGCGTCGTCTTCTACGAGAAGGACGTCAGCTGGTACGCCGGGTCCCGCGATCTGTGGGAGCTGCCGGGTGGCGAGCTGGTGCTCTACCCGGACTGGGAGGGCGTGCAGGAGCGCGCCAGGGCCGACATCAAGGACGCCGACCTCGCCATGGTCACCAGCTACTGCCCCGACGGGATCGAGGCGACGGAGCTGGTGCTGGAGGAGGCGCGCGGCATCCGCTGCTTCTACGATTTGGACACGCCGGTCACGCTTGCGGCGCTGTCGGCGGGGGAGGGGCTGGCCTATATCGGGCCGCGGGGCCTCGGCGGCTTCGACCTGGTGCTGAGCTACACCGGCGGGCAGGCGCTGGACGAGCTGCGGACCCGGCTCGGCGCCCGCACCGTCCTGCCGCTCTACGGCCATGTCGACCCGTCCGTCCACCGGCCGGTCGGGCCGCAGGAGCATTACCGCGCCGACCTCAGCTACATGGGCACCTACGCCGCCGACCGGCAGGCGATGCTGGAGCGGCTGTTCATCGAGCCCGCCCGGCGGCTGCCCGGCCGCCGCTTCCTGATCGGCGGGGCGCAGTATCCGCCGGACTTCCCCTGGACGGACAACATCCACTTCGTCCGCCACCTGCCGCCACCCGAGCATCCGGCCTTCTTCTCCAGCGGCCGGCTGACCCTGAACGTCACCCGCCAAGCCATGGCCGCCATGGGCTGGTGCCCCAGCGGCCGGCTGTTCGAGGCTGCGGCCTGCGGCTGCCCGATCCTGTCGGACAGCTGGGAGGGGCTGGACGCCTTCTTCACGCCCGGCGAGGAGATCCTGGTGGCGCGCGACACGGCGGAGGCCGTGGCCGCCATCGACCTGACGGACACCGAGCTGCGCCGCGTCGCAGAGGCCGCGCGCGAACGGGTGCTGGCGGAGCATACGGCCGACAGCCGGGCCGAGACGCTGCTGGCCTCGTTGTCCTCCGCGAGCCGCCCCCCACGGCCGGTCCCCCATGCCGGCGATGCCGGCGGCACCATTCACGGAGAGTGACAGATGTGGGGCATCGTCCCGGCCGCCGGCAGCGGCACGCGCATCCAGCCGCTCGCCTTCTCCAAGGAGCTGCTGCCCGTGGGCAGCCGCCTTGACGGTGAGACCGAGCGGCCGCGCGCCGTCTCCGAGTACCTGATCGAGCGCATGGTGCTGGGCGGGGCGGACAAGGTCTGCTTCGTCATCGGCCCGGGCAAGTCGGACATACTGGAATATTACGGCGGCGGCTACGGCACCGCCTCCATCGCCTATGTGGTCCAGCCCCGGCCGGGCGGCCTGTGCGACGCCATCTTCCGCGCCCTGCCGCTGATCCGGCCGGACGAGCCGGTCCTGATCGGCCTGCCCGACACGGTCTGGTTCCCCGAGCATGCGCTGCGGGCGCTGCCGGACGACAAGCTGTCCTTCCTGCTGTTCCCTGTGGAGCGGCCGGAGTTCTTCGACGCGGTCGAGACCGATGCCGACGGCACGGTCCGCGAAATCCAGGTGAAGCGGCAGAACGCCACCAGCAACTGGATCTGGGGCGCCTTCAAGATGCCGGGCCATGTGCTGCACGAGCTGCACGACCTCTGGCGCGAGCGCGACCGCCGGGACGAGTTCATGGGGACGCTGGTGAACGCCTGGATCGAGCGCGGCGGCAGGGCCGTGGGCATCCGGGCCGGCACCTCCTACGTCGATGTCGGCACGATCCACGGCTACCGCGCCGCGATCGGCCTGCTTGCAGGCGACGGAGGGCCGCCGGGCGCGGGTGCCGCCCCGGGGGAGACGACGGGTTCCACTGAGGATGCGGAGGCGCGATGATGGACGGGAGCGCGGCCAAGGGGAACCTCTCCCCGGACGAGATCAGGGCGCGGGCCGAGGCGCTGGGGCCCTGGTTCCACAATCTCGACCTGAACGGCGTGGCGACCGCGCCTGACCATTTCCTGGGCGACTATCCGCGCGTCAAGTATCGGGGCTTCGAACACGCGCTGCCGAAGGATCTGACGGGCAAGACCGTCCTGGATATCGGCTGCAACGCCGGCTTCTACTCGGTCGAGATGAAGCGGCGGGGTGCTGCCCGCGTCGTCGGTGTCGATTTCGACGACCAGTATCTGGAGCAGGCCCGCTTCGCCGCGGAAGTGCTGGGCTTCACGGACGTCGAGTTCCGCAAGCTCTCCGTCTACGACGTGGGTGCCTTGGGCGAGAAGTTCGACGTCGTGATCTTCATGGGCGTGCTCTATCACCTGCGCCACCCGCTGCTGGCGCTGGACCTGATCCGCGAGCACGTCGCCAAGGATCTGCTGGTCTTCCAGTCCATGCAGCGCGGCAGCCCCGAGGTGGACAGCCTCGAGAAGGACTATCCGTTCTGGACGACGGACATCTTCGACCGTCCGGGCTATCCGAAGATGCATTTCGTCGAGCATGAATACGCCCAGGACTGGACGAACTGGTGGGTTCCCAACAACGCCTGTGCCGAGGCCATGCTGAGGAGCGCCGGGTTCCAGGTGGTCGACCATCCCGAGCAGGAGGTCTTCATCTGCCGGGTGGTGGAGCCGCCCTATGGGCCGGGCGCGGTGTATCCGGCGAAAGGGCCGGCTGACAAGAACAAGGGTCGGTAAGGGGAAGCGACATGCTCGATAGCGTGATGATCTGGAACGAGCCCAACAACAAGTCCCATTGGGATTTGGAGCTCGATCCCGAATGGGCGGCCTTTGCCGACATGACCCGGGTGACCGCGAAGGCGCTGAAGGAGGCCTGCCCGTCGGTCCCGCGCGTCCTGGGCGGCATCTCCCCCATCGACCCGAACTTCATCCGGAACCTGGACCGGCGCGGCGCGCTCGATGATCTGGACGTGGTCGCGGTCCACGGCTTTCCGCTGGACTGGAACCACTGGCAGCTGAACGAGTGGCCGGACAAGCTGGAGGAGATCCGGCAGGTCACCGGCAAGGAACTGTGGGTGTCGGAGGTCGGCATCTCCACCTTCGGCGCCGAGGAGGTGCAGGAGTTCGGCCTGCAGCGCACCGCCGAGCTGCTGGTCGGCCGGGTGCCGCGCATCCACTGGTACAGCCTGTTCGACCTGCCCAAGGCCTGGCCGGCCACCACCCGCCACCGCGAGGCCGAGGGCAGCAGCTACTACCGCCATTTCTACATGGGGCTGGTCCGCGAGGACGGGTCGGAGAAGCTGGCCTACAAGCATTTCAACCGCTTCGCGCCCGAGATGGGCATCTGCCAGTGGTTCCACTACCAGGACCATCGGCTGGACGATGCGGTGCGGCGGCTGAAGGAGATGGGCGTCACCTACCTGCGCACCGGCATCAGCTGGGCCGACTATTACCGGCCGGACGCCATCGCCTGGTTCGACCGGCAGATGGAGGCACTGAAGGATTTCGACGTCACCGTCACCTACTGCTTCACGCCGGAGCACAAGGGCGTGCAGCCGCACTACACCAGCCCGCCGCAGGACCCGCAGGAATTCGCCGATTTCTGCGTGGAGATGACGAAGCGCTACGCGCCGTCCAGCGTCGCCAAACCCGCCCCGGAGACCGAGGCGGCGTGAGCCAGGGCAACGGCCGGCCGGCCGGGGGGCGATCCTCCGCCGGCCGCCCGTCCAAGGTGAAGGGCGGACGGGAGCCCGCGGGCGAGGCGCTGCTGCGCGAGCTGGAGGCGGAAGGGACCGGGGTGCTGCCCCGGGTGCTGGACGCGCGCCGGGTGGCGCTCGTCGTCGCCCATCCCGACGACGAGAGCGTCGGGCTCGGCGCCCAACTGCCGCGCCTGTCGGGCGTGCGCGTGGTCCATGTCACCGACGGCGCGCCGGCAAACATGGCGGACGCCCGCGCCTACGGCTTCGACACCCGCGAGGAATACGCCGCCGCCCGCCGCGACGAGCTGGAGGCGGCCATGGCCGTGGCCGGCATTCCGCCGATGCGTGTCGTCGGGCTGGGCATCGCCGACCAGGAGGCGAGCTTCGTCATGCCGGGCCTGGCGCGCCGGCTGGCGGAGCTGTTCGACCGGGGCGACGTCGGCGCCGTGCTGACCCACCCCTATGAGGGCGGCCACCCTGATCACGACGCGACATGTTTCGCGGTCCATGCCGCCGTGGCGCTGCTGCGCGGCCAGGGGCTGCCGGCGCCCGACATTCTGGAGATGGCGAGCTACCATGCCGGGCCGGACGGCCGGATCCGCACCGGCCTGTTCCTGCCGCGGCCGGGGCGGGAGGTCGCCCTGCTGCTGGACATGGACCAGCAGATGCTGAAGCGCCGCCTGTTCGATTGCCACCGCACCCAGCGCGCCATGCTGGAGCAGTTCCCGCTGGAGGTGGAGCGGGTGCGGCCGGCGCCTTCCTACGATTTCCTCGCCCCGCCCCATCCGGGCCGGCTGTTCTACGAGCAGTTCGACTGGGGCGTCGACGGCGAGCGGTGGCGCGGCGAGGCCGCCGCCAGCATCGCCCAGCTGGGGCTGGAGGCGCCGCCATGGCGCTGACCGTGCTGTCCGTCGCCTATCCGCTGGCCCCCGTCGGACCCGGCGCCGTCGGTGGGGCGGAGCAGATCCTGTCGCAGCTGGACCGGGCGCTGGTGGCGGCCGGCCACACCTCGCTGGTGCTGGCCTGCGAAGGCTCGACGGTCGCCGGCACGCTGATCGAAATGCCGATGCCCCGGGGGGAGCTGGACGACGACGCCAAGCGCGCCGCCCAGGCCCGCCACCGCGCCGCCATCGCCGACGCGTTGCAGCGGCACAAGGTCGATCTGGTCCATCTCCACGGCATCGACTTCATGGAATATCTGCCGGACCCGGGCGTACCGGTGCTGGCGACTCTGCACCTGCCGCCGGCCTGGTATCCGGATGCGACCTGGGAGATCGCCCGGCCCGACACCTGGCTGCATCCGGTCTCGGACAGCCAGCGCCTCCAGTGCCCGCCCTGCGGCAATCTGCTGGCGCCCATCCCCAACGGCGTGCCGGTGGACGATCTCGACTGGCGCGGCCGCACCGGCGGCTTCGTGTCCTCGCTCGGCCGCATCTGCCCGGAGAAGGGGTTCGAGCACGCCATCGACGCGGCGGAGCGTGCGGGCGTGCCGCTCTTCCTCGCGGGCCGGGTCTATCCCTACAGGACGCACCTGGATTATTTCGACAGCGTATTGAAGCCGCGCCTGGGTCCCCGGGTGCGTTTCCTCGGGCCCATGGGCCTGCACCCCAAGCGGCGGCTGATGGGGATGAGCCGGGCCGTGCTGATTCCCAGCCTCTGCCAGGAGACCAGCTCGCTGACCGCCATGGAGGCCATGGCCTGCGGCACGCCGGTCGTCGCCTTCCGATCCGGCGCCCTGCCGGAGGTGGTGGAGCATGGGCTGACCGGCTTCATCGTCGACGATGCGGCGCAGATGGCCGACGCGATCCATGATTGCTCGCGCCTCGACCGCGACGCCTGCCGCGCCGCCGCCCGGGCGCGCTACTCGCTGGACGCCATGGCGGCGCGCTACCTCTCCGTCTATGCGGACCTCGCCGGCCAGCGCGCGGCCGCGGGCGCGGCGTGACCGTCCGGCTCGTCCCCGGACTGGTGGGCTTGCGCGCGCTGGAGGAGCCCTGGTGGGACCTCTGGCGCCGCGATCCGGACGCCACCCCCTTCCACAGCCCCGCCTGGCTGCTGCCCTGGGCGGAGACCTTCCAGCCGGAGACGGCGCTGGCCGTGGTTGCCTGCCGGGACGGGCGCCTCGACGCGCTGCTGCCGCTCTTCCGCTTCGAGGGCCGCCTGATCGCGCTCGGCGCCGGCATCACCGACCATTGCGGCCCCCTGCTGGACCCTGGCTTCGACCGGCTGGACGAGTTGCTGGCGGTGGTAGGCGGGGAGGGGATGCCTATCGACCTGCCGGATCTGCGCGGGCCGCTGCTGGAGCACCCGGTGCCCGCTGGCTGGGCGGAGGAGCGCTGGTCCTGCGAGCCCTGGCCTGTCCTGCCCCTGCCGGCGACCTTCTCCAGGAGTCACCGCCAGAACATCAGGACATCGCGCAACCGGGCGGAGCGGCTGGGTCCTGTGACCGTCGAGCGCGTGGCGGGCACGGCCGTGCTGGCGGCGCTTGAGGAACTGACCGCGCTGCATGGTGCCCGCTGGCGGACGCGCGGGGAGGAGGGCGTGCTGGCGGACGGGGCGGTCGCCGCCTTCCACGCATTGGCCGCGCCTGCGCTGGACCGGGCCGGGCTGCTGCGGCTTTGGCGGCTGCGCGTCGGCGAACGGCCGGCGGCGTTGCAGTACGGCATATCTGCGAAGCGGCGCTTCCACTACTACCTCGGCGGCTTCGACCCTGATCTCTCCCACGTCAGTCCCGGCGCGCTGCTGCTGGCCCATGGCATCGCCGAGGCGACGGCCGATGGCTGCGCCGAGTTCGACTTCCTGCGGGGAGCCGAGCCCTACAAGTACTGCTGGGGCGCCGTGGACCGGCCGGGCTGGGGAAGGCGGCTGCTGCCGTCGGACGCATCGCCCCGCACGACCATTGACGCCGCGCCCCCCGGATCACGATAGTGGCCGGCAACGATGCCTCACACCCATCCGGGACAGCCATGTTCAACATCGAGACGGTGGACTTCCGGTCCCCCGACGCCCCCGCCCAGTTCACCCGCTCGCTGCACAGCACCGGCTTCGCGGTGGTGCGCAACCATCCGATCGCCACCGACCTGATCGAGCGGCTCTATGCGGAGTGGAAGGGCTTCTTCGCGTCCGAGACCAAGCACGACTATCTGTTCGACAAGGTGAAGCAGGACGGCTTCTTCCCCTTCAAGACCGAGAACGCCAAGGACAGCCCGGTCAAGGACCTGAAGGAGTTCTACCATTTCTACCCGAACGGCCGCGTGCCGCCCGAGGTGGCCGACGCGACCAAGCGCATGTATGCCGATCTGGCGACGCTCGGCTCCACCCTGCTGGGCTGGCTGCAGGACAACGTCCCGGCCGATATCCGCAACGGCTTTTCCGAGCCGCTGCCCGACATGATGCGCGACAGCGACCGCAGCCTGTTCCGCGTGCTGCACTACCCGCCGATCGGCGAAGGCTACGAGCCGGGCGCGGTGCGTGCGGCCGCGCATGAGGACATCAACCTCATCACCCTGCTGGTCACGGGCAGCGAGCCCGGCCTGCAGGCCAAGGACACGGCCGGCAACTGGCACACCGTGCCCTGCGACGCCGGCATGATCGCGGTGAATGGCGGCGACATGCTGCAGGTGGCCTCGAACGGCTACTTCCCGGCCACGACGCACCGGGTGGTGAACCCGCCGCCGGAGCACAATGTGCCGCGCTACTCCATGCCGATGTTCCTGCATCCGCGCCCCGAGGTGAAGCTGAGCGCCGAACTGACGGCCGAGCAGTATCTCGACCAGCGCCTGCGCGAGATCGGCCTGAAGGCCTGAGCGCATCATGAACCGCGTCCAGCTGGAGAAGGCGCTCGAGCGCATGGACCGCCTCTATCCCAACGTGATCCGCGCGGATTACCGGGAGGAGGTGATCAGCCTCGGGGCCGCCTTCCCGCCGCTGTCGCGCCTTTGCCGCCAACTCGCGCAGCTCCTCCAGCGTCACCGTTCGACGAAGCTGGAGGAGCTGCTGGCGACCGAGGGCGACCATATCCGCGACCTGCATGACGGCATCCGCGAGGAGGCCCACCGGCTGCTGGACGCCAAGGTATGGCCCTATGACTGAGCTGGCGCTCTGCCACGTCTTCGCCTTCGTCTCGCCCGGGGCGCCGGAGCGCGCGGCGCTGGAGGCGGCCGGCCTGCGGGAGAGCTTCCGCCGGCGCCATCCGGGGCAGGGCACGACGAATGTCTGCTACTGCCTGGACAACGCCTATATCGAGCTGCTGTGGGTCGAGGATGCGGGCGAGCTGGCCTCGCCGCCCATCGCCCGCACGCGGCTGGCGGAGCGTTCGCGCTGGCGGGAGACCGGCACCTCGCCCTTCGGCATCGGGCTGCGGCGGACGGGGGAGGGGCTGCCCTTCCCGACCTGGGACTTCACCCCGCCCTACCTGCCGCCCGGCATGGCCATTCCGGTGTCCCTCGGTTCCGAGGACCCCGCCCAGCCCTTCATCTTCGTCTCCCCCGGCGCCACCCGCCCTGACGCCTGGACCGACGGAAGGGCGGGGGAGCGGCAGACCGCCACCGGCCTGACGGACATCGTCAGCGTGGAGCTTGACGTTTCGGGCGAGCCGGGCGCGGACCTGCGGGCGCTCGAGGCCGCCGGCGTGGTGAGGCTGGTGCCGGGCGCCGTGCCGTCCATGGTGCTGACCCTCTCCGGCCCGGCGGGGACCCGGCGGCTGGAGCTGCCGGGGTGTGGGTGGGTCTGAGGGGCTGCGAAGGGCGGATGGAGCGCTTCCGTCGCTTCCACTCTCACCCGTCGTCCCTGCGGAGGCGGGGACCCAGCTAATGAGCGTCCTAGCCCTTGGTCGGAACGGCGCTGCGGGCAACGTGGCGCTTCCTCCCCCACCCTCCGGCGCTAAGGGAATGGCTGGGTCCCCGCCTCCGCGGGGATGACGGTGGAGAGTGCGACGAGCGTCGAAAGAGTAGGTCGCATGGAGCGCAGCGCAATGCGACATGCCAAGGCCGGGGTTCGTCGCATTGCGCCTCCGGCTCCATGCGACCTACGAGGCTGGCCCGCGCCTCTCAAAATCTCAACGTGAACACGGTCCCGCCGCCCTCGGCCTCGCCGACGCCGATGGTGCCGCCGTGGGCCAGCAGGATCTGGCGGCAGAGCGACAGGCCGACGCCGGAGCCCTCGCGCTTGGTGGTGAAGAAGGGGACGAAGATCTTGTCAGCGACCTCCGGGTTGATGCCCGGGCCGTTGTCGGCGACCGACAGGACGATGCGGCCGTAATCGTCCAGATGGGCGGTGACGCGGATGTGGCCGCCCTCCTTGTTCCCAAGGGCTTCGGCGGCGTTCTTCACCAGATTGATCAGCACCTGGTCCAGCATGTCGGGATCGAACCCCGCCTCCAGGCTGGGCGGCAGGACCAGCGTCTCCAGCCTCACCCCGCGCTCGGCGAGCGCGCCGCCCATGAGCCGGTCCAGCCGGTCCAGCACCTCGCGCACCCGGACGCGCTCGATCTGCGGCCGGGGCACCTGGGTGAACTGGCGATAGCGCTCGACGAAGCGCAGCAGCCCGCCGGCGCGGCGGGTGACCGTGTCCATCGCCTCGGCCACGTCCTTGAGGTCCTCGGCGAATTCCGGCCGGTCGTCGAGCCGGTCCTTCAGATCGTGCAGCAGCGACTGGGCGGTGCGGGCCAGCGAGGAGACCGGCGTCAGCGAGTTCATCATCTCGTGGGTCAGCACCCGCACGAGGTCGTGCCAGGCGCGGACCTCGGTCGCCTCCAGCTCGCCGCCGATGTTCTGCAGCGAGACGATGGTGCGGGTCTCGCCGCCCAGGCTGAGCTGCGTCGCCTGCACCGTCAGCTGCTGGACCGACGGGCCGCCGGCGACCTTGATCAGCCGCTTCTCCCCGGCCTTCAGCGTCCGCAGCGCGTCGCCCAGCGTGCCGCCTTCGGCCAGCCTGGCGTTGGTCTCGTCGAACCCCAGCAGCTTGCGCGCGGCGTTGTTCAGCAGCTCCACGCGGCCGTCGGGGAACACGGTCGCCAGCGCCACCGGCACATGCTCCACCAGGACGTTGAGATAGTCGGCCTGCTGCTCCTTGTCGGCGCGGGCGGCGCGGAACCGGTCCAGCACTTGGGAGAAGGCGGCGCCCAGCTCGTCGAAGGCGGTGCCGAGGCCCGTCATCGAGAAGCTCTGCTGGAAATCGGAATGCGCGATGGCGGTCAGGAAGCGCGACAGCTCGCGGTTGGTCGTCTGCACCACCCGCAGCAGCCCGCCGATCTGCAGCAGCAGGCCGACCGCCACCAGGAAGGAGGTCGCCCGGTACTCGGTCGCCACCAGCAGGATGCCCAGCAGCATGGAGGTCAGCGCCAGCAGCGCCACGCGGATGGTGACGTTCAGCTCGAAGGCGCGGGAGCCGAGGCCGCGGTTGGTCCTATAGGCCATGCTTCTCCATCCGCCGGTAGAGCGAGGCGCGGGTGATGCCCAGCTCCTCCGCCGTGTGGCTGATGTTGCCGGCATGCTTGTCCAGCGCCCGGCGGATGACCTCGCGCTCCACCGCCTCAAGATCCAGCGTCTTCAGGCTGAGCTCGGCGTCGCTGGGCGGCACCAGGGGGACGGCCGCGGCGGGGGCGGGCGCCGGCGACTGGCCGCCGGTGCCGGGCAGGGAGAAATCGTCCGCCTCCAGCACCTCGTTCGGGGCCAGGATCATGGCGCGCTCCACCGCGTGGCGCAGCGCGCGGACGTTGCCGGGCCAGCGGTAGCTCATCAGCCGCTGCAGCGTCTCGGCCGAGACGCGCTTGCGCGGCATGTTGTACTTGCGGGCGTAGATGCCGATGAAATGCTCCACCAGCGCCGGGATGTCGTCGGGCCGGTCGCGGAGCGGCGGCAGCATCAGCTCCACCGTGTTGACGCGGTAGAGCAGGTCCTGGCGAAACCGGTCCTCGCTCTGCAGCTGGTCCAGCGGCATGTTGGTGGCGCAGATCAGTCGCACGTCGATCGGCACCGGCTTGTTGCCGCCCACCGGCTGCACCACGCGCTGCTCCAGCACCGACAGCAGCTTGCTCTGCAGGTAGAGCGGCAAATTGCCGATCTCGTCCAGGAACAGGGTGCCCCCGTTAGCCGCGACGAAGCGGCCGATGCGGTCCTCCTTGGCGTCGGTGAAGGCGCCGCGCTTGTGGCCGAACAGCTCGCTCTCGAACAGCGTCTCCGCCACCGCGCCCAGGTCGACCGAGACGAAGACCTGGTCGGCCCGGCGGGAGCGGCGGTGGATCTCGCGGGCGATGACCTCCTTGCCGGTGCCGTTCTCGCCCAGGATCAGCACGTTGGCGTCGGTGGGGGCGGCGCGGTCGACGATGCCCAGCACCCGCCGCATCGGCGCGGACGAGCCCACCAGCGCCGTCGGCGGGCCGTCCAGCGCCGAGGTCAGCTCCTTGTTCTTGGCGCCCAGGTCCGCCGCCTCGCGCCGGCTGGCCGTCAGCTTCATTGCGGACAGCAGCGTCGCCACCAGCCGCTCGTTCTGCCAGGGCTTCAGCACGAAGTCGGTGGCGCCCTGCTTCATGGCGTCCACCGCCGTGCCGACGTCGCCATAGGCGGTGATGAGGATGACCGACAGGGTCGGCTCGATCTCCAGGACCCGCTTCAGCCACTGGAAGCCCTCGCGCCCGGTGTTGGCGCCGATGGCGAAGTTCATGTCCAGCAGCACCGCGTCGAAGGCGTTCTCCTTCAGCAGCACCGGGATGCGGTCCGGCTGCGACTCGGTATGGACCGCGATCCCCTCGCGCTTCAGCAGCAGGCGCGCGGCGATGAGGATGTCCTGATCGTCGTCCACCATGAGGACGCGGCCGGCGGTGGCCATGGGGAAACTCTCCGGAAGAGGTGTCCGTCAGCGGACACGATCGGTGTCCGATAACGTACACATGACCAGATGTGAACGCATCTGCTTTCCGGCGGGCGGCTTCGAACCCGTGGAGAATCGAGGCTCCGGCCTCTGGCACGCCGCTTGCCATTGTGAGTGCAGGGTTCAACGCCGCACGACGGAGACGACCATGACCGACCTGACGCACACCACCGCCCATGGCACCGACAGCCTCGCCCGCATCGGCGCCTTCCTGCGCGCCGTGGGGGCCGAGCTGGCCGATCCGACGCTGGCCGTCGCGGCGGCGCTGGCCTGCGTGACCGTGAAGCTGTTCGCCGGCTTCATGTGAGAGTACGAGGGCGGGGGCGCCCCTGTGGGAGGGGGCGCCTCGCGCGGGGACGAGGACGGGGCATGCCTGACAAGAGGCAGAGGGTACCTGACGGGGAGGGGAACCGATGCTTGCGCATTATCTGACCGTGGGCTGGCGCTCGCTGGCCCGGCACCGGCTGCACGCCGCGATCAATTTGCTGGGGCTGAGCGTGGGGCTGGCCGCGGCCCTGCTGATCTTCATGTTCGTGCGGCATGAGTTCGCCTATGAGCGGCACTTCTCGGAAGCTGGTCGCATCTACCGGTTGGCGATGGAGCCGCTGAACGCGCCGCAGGGCGACGGGGTGAAGGACGCGCTGTCGCCGCAGCCGCTGGCCGGGCTTCTGATGCAGTCGGCCGACCGGCTGGGCATCGAGGCCGCCAGCCGCTATGAGTCGGCCGGGCTGATCCTCGCCCGCGACGAGGACCGCTTCTTCGAGCGGGCCAGCACGGTCGATGCGGACTTCTTCCGCATTTTCGACTTCCCCTTCCTTTACGGCGACCGCGAGACGGCCCTGAAGGCGCCTGATGGCATGGTGCTGTCGAAGGCGATGGCGCGGAAATACTTCGGCGACGGCGATCCGGTGGGCCGCACCATCCTGGTCAACAACATGGACCTGTATCGCGTGACCGGCGTCCTGGACGATCCGCCCGGGCCGACCGAGTTCCGCGGCGAGATCTACATCAACGTCAACAACCGGTTCTCCGGCAAGGCGCAGTGGATGAACCAGAATGGCCCCAGCTTCATCATGGCGCGCGAGGGTCTCGACCGCGCCGAGTTGCAGCGCCGCCTGGACGAGACGCTGCAGGGGCTGCTGCCGCAGGAGGCACGCGACGACAATGGCGACTTCCGGATCGTGCTGGAGCCGCTGACCGACACGCACCTTCATTCCGGCCGCTGGGTGGAGATGAACGTGCCTCCGGCCTCCGCCGACACGGTCTACGCCATGATCGGCATCGGCTTGGCGCTGCTCACCATGGTGGCGATCAACTACACCAACCTCTCCACCGCCCGCGCCACGTTGCGCGCCAAGGAGATCGGGCTGCGCAAGACGCTGGGCGCTGGGCGGGCGCAGCTGGTCCGCCAGTTCATCGGCGAGTCCGTCTCCCTTTCGCTCGTCGGCCTGGTGCTGGCGATCGTGCTGGTGGAGCTGACCGAGGCCGCATTCGCCGACCATCTCGGCCTGAAGTTCACCTCGGGCGTGTTGCAGGAACCGGTCGTGCTGCTGGCCGGGGTGATCATTGCCCTGGTGCTGGGCGTGCTGGGCGGCTTCTACCCGGCGCTGGTGCTGAGCGGCTTCCGGCCGGCGGCGGTGCTGCGCTCGGCCCGGATCGGCGTCGGGCCGGCCTCGCGGCTGCGCCAGACCCTGGTTGTAGTGCAGTTCGCCACGGCCGTCGTGCTCGCCATCTGCACCGCGGTCGTTTATGCGCAGGCCCGCTACGGCAGCAGCGCCAACCTGGGATTCCGCAGCGACCTGCGGGTGGTGCTGCCCGGCATCGATCGCACACCGCTGGCCACCAAGCAGGAAGCGCTGCGCCAGGAGCTGCTGCGCGTGCCCGGCGTCGTCAACGCGACCACCGCCTGGATCGTGCCGGGCGCCTCCGGCTCGCAGGGTCGACCCATCCGCCGCACCGACCAGCCGCCGGAAGAGAACATGAACGTCCAACTCTTCCGCATCGGGCACGAGTACCACGATGTCCTCGGCGTGCGCATGCTGGCCGGACGCACCCTGTCGCGGCAGAACACCGGCGACAGCATGCCGATCCCGGCCGCCGGCACATCAGTCGTCGGCACCCCGGCCGCCCAGGCGTCGGCGCCGGCCGGCGGCACGGTCAACGCCGTCATCAACGCCGAGGCGTCGCGCCGCCTGGGCTTCGCCTCGCCGGCCGAGGCGCTGGGCCGGACGATCATCTTCCAGGATGACGGGCGGGACCCGATGACGCTGGTCATCGTCGGCGTCAGCGAGAACGTCCGCCAGCAGAGCACGCGCAGCGCCATCCGCCCGGCGCTCTACATCGCGGAACCGGTGGGGCGCTACGCCCAGGGCTACATGCTGGTGGCATTGGAAGGCCGCAACCTCGACGCCACCCTGGCAGGGATCGACGCCGCCTGGAAGCGCATGGCGCCGGAGCTGCCCGTCCGCCGCCGCTTCCTGGACGACCAGCTGGAGGCCATGTACCTGCAGGAGCAGCGGTTGGCCGGCGTGCTGGCGAGCTTCTCCGGCCTGACCCTGGTCATCGCCTGCCTCGGCCTGTTCGCCCTGGCAGCCAGCGAGGCCGAGCGGCGGACCAAGGAGATCGGCGTGCGCAAGGTGCTGGGCGCCGGCGTGCCGGGGCTGGTGCGCCTGATGGTGTGGCAGTTCTCGCGGCCGGTGGCCCTGTCGATCCTCATCGCCTGGCCGCTGGCCTGGCTGCTGATGAGCCAATGGCTGGAGGGCTTCGCCCAGCGCGTGACGCTGAGCCCGGCCCTGTTCCTGGCGGCGGGCCTCGCCACGCTTCTGGTCGCCTGGATCACGGTGGCCGGCCACGCGCTGCGCGTCGCCGCCGCCAGGCCGATCCACGCGCTGCGCTACGAGTGAGTTTCAGTAAGACCGAGCAGGCTTGACCCGTTTCCCTGCTCAGACCTGGCCCGCCCCCGGGAAACCGAGGGCGGGCCGATTTTTTTGGCGGAGGGGAGGGACGTCAGTCGCGGCCGTGGCGGCGGCGGCCATTGTCGTGCTTGTGGCGGCGCGGGCCGGGGCGGTCCTTGCTGACATAGTGGTGGTGATGGTGCTCGACCACCTTCTTCTTGCCGCTGTCGCCCGACAGGCCGTAGCCGAGCAGGCCGCCGATCACGGCGCCGCCGACGGTGGTGTTGGTGTCGCCGTTGGAGATGAGGGCGCCGCCCAGCGCGCCGATACCGGCGCCCAGCGCCGCGTCCTTGGCGCCGCTGCCCGCCTGCGCCGGGGCCGACATGCCCAGGGCCAGACCCGCCATCACAACAAACACGCTCGCCTTCATCATACCGCTCCAGGTTCGGTTCGCCGGGGACACCCGCGAGGCCCTATCGATAGAAGGGGAACCCGGCGGGAATGAGGCGGTTTCAGGGAAATGCCGGTCAGGCCGGCGCCGCGTCCCCCGAAAGCCCGCGACCGGAACGGCCGCGCCGGGGCGCCGTTCCCGGAACCGCCCGGGGCATGACGGGGTAGCGCCGGGGGCTCATCCCGACGCCGGGGGCCGGTCCGGGAGGGGCAGCCCGCGCCGGCCTACTGGCTGCGCTGGAGCGGGCCTTCCAGGGCGGCTTCCTCGTGCGGATCGTCGCGGTTGGCCGGGAAGATGGCCCCCACCGCGCGTCGCAGCGTCTCCGGGCTGAGCGGCTTGGAGAGGAAGGGGAAGGCGGACGGCTGCGGCGCGGCGACCTGGCCGGACACCAGCAGCACGCGGAGGCCCGGCCGCAGCTCGCAGGCCATCTCGGCCAGCCGGATCCCGTCCAGCCCGGGCATGACGATGTCGGCGACAAGGCCGATGATCCCGGGATGGCGATCGAGGGCCTTCACCGCCTCGGTCGCGCTGTAGGCCTGGTGGACGGTATAGCCCAGATCCTCGAAGACGTGGGCCAGCAGGTAACGGTCGACCGGGTGGTCGTCGACCACCAGGATCTCCGCTCCTTGATTGATCGCCTGGCTCATCCGTCGCTCGCAGCAGGTTCCGAAGGTTTGCTTACCTTTGGAGATGCGTAACGGAAATCCTGACCTACGGCTAGGTAGCGGGCTCGCAGACTAGCCACGGTTAGGAACATCGGGTGGGGAGGGCTGGCGACTATACGCTTCGGCTTAGAGCGTCGGAGCGCGGCTTGCTCAAAAACTGGGCAATGAGGGGCGTTGCGGCTGGTTCGCAATCGCGGGCACCCCTTCCGGTGGAGCTGTGCACATACTTATCCACAGTTTCGGTGGAAATACCCGCCCCGTGGTCATCAGCACTACGGTGTTCGGCTATGTGCAAGGGATTAACCACTTTGGATGGGAGTTAACCTATGTTTGCTCCTTAAGTGGTAACCCTGTCGCTTATCACAGTGCGAAGCCGCGTCCTGTGCTAAGGCATGCACGGATTTCCGGTCTTTCCGACAAGAACATGCCAACACGAGCCACAGTTCTGGTTGTGGACGGCGATGAAATGATCCATCGCCAAGCCCAGGAACAGTTCAACCGTCTTGGTTTTCAGCTCCATCATGCTGACGACGCCTTCCAGGCACTGGATCTCCTGGCCGGCAATCCGGGCATCGCCCTGCTGGTCATCGACGTCGCGTTGCGCGGGACCGATGGTCTCCAGCTGGCCGAGATGGCCCGGGGCATCAAGCCGGATGTCGGGCTGATCATGACCTCGGCCGCGCCCTGGACCGGCCCCTCGGACCTGCCCCACCTGCGCAAGCCCTGGCAGGTGCTGGAGCTGGAAACGCTGGTCGGCCGCGTGCTGGCCGGTATCTGGAAGCCTGAGGACGCGAGCTGAGCCCGGCCAAGCGCATCAGTGCCTGGGGGTGGCGACGAAGGCGAGGCGGCGGACCTCGTCGCGGATGGACTGGTTCAGGTCCAGCATGGCCCCGGCGCCCGACCGCTGCGCATCGGTGACGTAGCGCTCGGCGATCTCCAGCGCCCGCCGCGTTCCCCAGGCCCGGATCAGCTGCTCGGCCCGCAACCGCGCGTTCGGAGTCATCGTCGCCGCATTCCCGCGTTTCGCCCGGTGCGAGCAGAGGCCGGCAACCGCCCTGGCGCAAGACGGGCACGCGCCGTACTCCGGCGGGGGCCGCTCGGAAGCGGATCGGCGTTTGGCCGCAGGGAGGGGCTTCGCATCCTCCCATCGCTCCGCTGCGACCCTGTCCGCCCGCGATGTCCGCATTCGGACACTGTTCGGAAACGGACGTGGCGATGCGTCCCCCGCTGCAAGCGATTCCAGGTACTTAGCCGCTGGCACGCCCCTTGCCAGTAAGGGGGCGGAACCAGTGCATCCGGGGGAGTTGCGATCATGACCGAACAGACCGAGGCCAGCATGGGCGAGGGGCGGGGCGCGGTGGAGCGCTTCGAGGACGCCGTCACCGCGGTCAATCCGGACGTCTGGCTGGCCAGCGCCCTTGTCGTCGTGGTGATCCGGTGCCTGGGCGGCCTGATCTGAAGCTGGTGCCCCCCGGCGGAACTGGGGGCGGGGACGGAACTTCGAGCGGGAACGAGATCAAGATGGGCATGGACAAGAAGATCGAGCGTAAGTCGCGCTTCAAGCGCCAGCACCTGATCGGCGCGGCCGTGGGCGCGCTGCTGCTGGGCACCGCGGGCGTGTTCTTCGCCGGCGGTTCGGGCGGTACGACGGTGCGGGTGGCGGAGGAGCGGCTGGTGGTCGCGCCCGTGACCCAGGGCCAGTTCGAGGACTTCATCCCGGTGCGCGGCGCGGTCGAGCCGCTGAACAGCGTGTTCCTGGACTCGGTCGAGGGCGGCCGGGTCGAGCGCAAGTTCGCCGAGGCCGGCCAGATGGTTAAGGCCGGCCAGCCGCTGGTCGAGCTGTCCAACACCGACCTGCAGCTCGAGGTGCTGGGCCGCGAGGCGCAGGTGATCGAGCAGCTGAACCAGCTGCGCACGGTGGAGCTGGGCCTGCAGACCAACCGCCTGTCCAACAAGCGCGAGCTGGTCGAGGTCGAGTACAAGCTGGTGCAGCTGAAGCGCGACCTGGACCGCAACGCGCAGCTGGTGAAGACGAACGCCGTCTCCCAGGCCAAGTACGAGGACACCAAGGACGAGTTCGAGTATTTCCAGAAGCGCCGAGAGGTGCTGCAGGAGAACATCCGCGTCACCGACGGCATGCGCACCGAGCAGTACGAGCAGCTGAAGGCCGCCACGGTGAAGCTGCAGGAGAACCTCGAGTTCGCCCGGCGCAACATGGAGAACCTGGTGGTCAAGGCGCCGGTGGACGGCCAGCTGACCCAGCTGGACGCCGAGATCGGCCAGACCATGCAGCGCGGCCAGCGGCTGGGCCGGGTCGACCGCATCGACGGCTTCAAGGTGGCGGCGCAGGTCGACGAGTTCTACCTGCCGCGCCTGGAGGTCGGCCAGACCGCCGAGGTGCAGATGGGCAGCACGACCACGGCCCTGCGCATCGCCAAGATCTACCCGCAGGTCCGCGACGGCCAGTTCCGCGTCGACCTGGAGTTCGCGGCCGAGCCGCCCAAGGACATCCGCAGCGGCCAGACCCTGCAGATGCGCCTGAAGCTGGGCGCCACCACCACGGCGATGCTGATCCCGAACGGCGCCTTCTTCCAGGACACGGGCGGCGACTGGATCTTCGTGGTCGACGGCTCCGGCAAGTACGCCACCAAGCGCCGCGTCCAGCTCGGCCGGCGCAATGCCCAGTCCATCGAGGTGCGCGGCGGGCTGGAGCCCGGCGAGCGGGTCATCACCTCGGCCTATGGCGACATGGCCCGCATGGACCGCATCCAGCTCAACTGAACCGCACCGACACACGCCTGATCATTAGGGGAGCAAAATAATGCTGAAGCTCGTGAACCTGAAGAAGGTCTACCGCACCGAGGAGGTCGAGACGACCGCCCTCAATTCCGTGAACATCCACGTCAAGGACGGCGAGTTCGTCGCCATCATGGGCCCGTCGGGCTGCGGCAAGTCCTCGCTGCTGAACATCATCGGCATGCTCGATAACCCGAGCTCGGGCGAGTACTGGTTCGCCGGCGAGGACGTGGCCGGCTACGGCGAGCGCAAGCTGGCCGACATCCGCAAGCGCAACATCGGCTTCATCTTCCAGAGCTTCAACCTGATCGACGAGCTGACCGTCTTCGAGAATGTCGAGCTGGCGCTGCTGTACCACGACATCCCGGCGCGCGAGCGCAAGGAGCGGGTCAAGGCCGCCCTGGAGAAGGTGAACATCGCGCATCGCGAGAGCCACCTGCCGCAGCAGCTCTCGGGCGGCCAGCAGCAGCGCGTCGCCATCGCCCGCGCCGTCGTCTCCAAGCCCAAGATGCTCCTGGCCGACGAGCCGACCGGCAACCTCGACAGCGCCAACGGCGACGAGGTCATGAAGATGCTGACCGACCTGAACGCCGAGGGCACGACCATCGTCATGGTCACCCACTCCATGCCGCACGCCCAGTACGCGCGCCGCATCATCAACCTGTTCGACGGCCAGGTCGTGGCCGAGAACCT
>DASPNP010000035.1:0-68013 GCA_035626475.1 Azospirillaceae bacterium | reverse complement strand
GCGGCTCCAAGGGCGGGAGGATCTGATGCGCGGGATCGCCAATGTCAGCCGCCGCGGCTTCCTTGCCGGAACCGGCGTCTTCGTCCTGGCCGCGGGCCTGCCGGCCGGCGCCTTCGCCCAGCAGGAGAAGGAGAAGAAGTTCGGCGGCGAGGCCATGCCGAACGGCCTGCGCGACGACCCCGCCCTCTTCGTCGCCATCGCCGAGGACGGCACGGTGACCGTCACCTGCCACCGGCAGGAGATGGGACAGGGGGTGCGCACCTCCATCGCCATGCTGGTGGCGGACGAGATGGAGGCCGACTGGGCGAAGATCCGCGTCGTCCAGGCTCATGGCGACGAGGAGCGCTTCGGCAACCAGGACACCGACGGCTCGCGCAGCCTGCGCCATTTCCACATGCCGATGCGCCGCGTCGGCGCCACCGCCCGGACCATGCTGGAGCAGGCCGCCGCGGCCCAGTGGGGCGTGCCGGCGGCGGAGGTCCGCGCGGAGAACCACCGCATCCTCCACCAAGCCTCGGGCCGGTCGCTCGGTTACGGCGATCTCGCCAAGGCGGCGGCGGCCCTGCCGGTGCCCGACCGCGCGGCCGTGCGGCTGAAGGATCCGAAGGCGTTCCGCTACATCGGCAAGGAGGATGTCGGGCTGGTCGACAATGCCGACATCACCACGGGCAAGGCCGTCTACGGCATCGACGTCCGGCTGGACGGCATGCTCTACGCCGTGGTCGCGCGGCCGCCGGTCTTCGGGGGCAAGGTGCGCCGGCATGACGCGGCGGCGGCGCTGAAGGTGCCGGGGGTGGTGAAGGTCGTGACGATCGACCCGCCCGAGGGACCCGCCGAGTTCGAGCCGCTGGGCGGGATCGCCGTGGTGGCGCGCAACAGCTGGGCCGCCATCAAGGGCCGCGAGGCGCTGCAGGTCGAGTGGGACGACGGTCCCAACGCCGGCTACTCCTCGGCCGCCTACCGCGACGCCCTGACCGAGGCCGCGCGCAAGCCGGCCAAGGTGGTGCGCGAGCAGGGCGACCTGGCCGGCGCCATGGGCAAGGCGGCGAAGCGGGTCGAGGCCGAGTACTACATCCCCCACCTCGCCCAGGCGCCGATGGAGCCGCCGGCGGCGGTGGCGCGGGTCCAGGGCGGCAAGGCCGAAATCTGGGCCTGCGTGCAGGCGCCGCAGGTGACCAGGCTGCGCCTGGCCAAGCGGCTGGGCCTGCAGCCGGAGGCCGTGCGGGTCAACGTCACGCTGCTGGGCGGCGGCTTCGGCCGCAAGTCCAAGCCGGATTTCGTGCTGGAGGCGGGGCTGCTGTCCCGGGCCATGGACGGCGCGCCGGTGAAGCTGTTCTGGACCCGCGAGGACGATCTGCGCCACGGCTACTACCACGCCGTCTCGGTGGAGCGGCTGGAGGCCGGGCTGGACCGCGACGGCCGGCCGATTGCCTGGCTGCACCGCAGCGCCTCGCCCACCATCGGCTCGATCTTCGCGCCCGATCCCAAGCACCTGCTGCCCTTCGAGCTGGGTATGGGCCTGACCAACGCACCGCTGGCCATCCCGAACTTCCGGGTGGAGAACCCGGAGGCCCCGGCCCATGTCCGCATCGGCTGGTACCGGTCGGTCGCCAATATCCAGCACGCCTTCGCCATCCAGTCCTTCATCGCCGAGCTGGCGCACGCCGCCGGGCGCGATCCCAAGGATTATCTGCTGGAGGTGATCGGCCCGCCGCGCGTGGTGGAGCCTACCGAGCTGGGCGACGTCTGGAACCATGGCGAGGACCCCAAGCGCTATCCCATCGACACCGGGCGGCTGCGCAAGGTGGTGGAGACGGCGGCGCAGGGCATCGGCTGGGGCCGGCAGCTGCCCAAGGGGAGCGGCCTCGGCATCGCCGCGCATTACAGCTTCGTCACCTATGTCGCGGTCGCGGCGGAGGTGGCGGTGGATGCGCGCGGCCGGGTGACCATCCCCCGGGTGGACATCGCCGTGGATTGCGGCCCCAGGATCAACCCGGAGCGGGTGCGCTCGCAGATGGAGGGATCGGTCGTCATGGGGGTGGGCCAGGCGCTGACCGCCGAGATCAGCTTCGACAAGGGCCGGACCGTGCAGGAGAATTTCGACGGCTACGTCCTGGCGCGCATGGACACGGCCCCGCGCGAGATCCGCGTGCACCAGATCGCCTGGGACGATCCGGCCATGCCGCTGGGCGGTGTCGGCGAGCCGGGACTGCCGCCGGTCGTGCCGGCCATCACCAACGCCATCTTCGCCGCGACCGGCAAGCGCATCCGCCGGCTGCCCGTCGGCGACCAGCTCAGGGCCTGAGCGGAGGAGGAGAACATGGGACACGTGATAGGGACCGCCGCCTTGGTCCTGCTGTTGACGGGGCTGACGGGCGGTGCCGCCGCCTCCCCCTGCGGCGAGGCGATCGGGCGGCTGCAGGCCCAGATCGACGAGGGGGCGGAGGCGGCGATCTCCAGCTCCTCCGGCGGCCAGGGCGTCGCCGGCGCCCGCGAGGGCCAGGCGCTGGAGGCGGAGCGGCGCGACGCCCCCGTGCGCGAGCCCGCCGCCCCCTACCAGAAGGAGGGGAAGGAGGCCCAGGCCGTGCAGCAGGCGGCGGACGCCGCGTCCGGCGGGGGCGACGGCGTCATGCGGGCCAAGGCCGCGCTGAACCGCGCCCGGGCGCTGGACCAGAAGGGCGACGCCGCCTGCCGCGACGCGGTCGCCGAGGCCGAGGCGCTGCTGCGGGGGCGGCCCTGACCGGAACGGCGGCGGTCCCATGGGCCGGGGCGGTCTTGCCCCCTCGGTGGGAAGCCTCCGGGCGGCGCGAGCCGATCCAGGATGGCCGACGAGCCGTCATCCCTGCATTTTGGGATCGTCGCTCCCAATTTGCAGGGAAGGCGGGGCGGGCCGGATACGGAGGCGGTCAGGCCTGCCGGCGCTCGTACCAGGGGCGGGTGGTCTTGACCAGCCGCACCACGGACAGCATCACCGGCACCTCCACCAGCACGCCCACGACGGTCGCCAGCGCGGCGCCCGAATGCAGGCCGAACAGGCCGATGGCGGCGGCCACGGCCAGCTCGAAGAAGTTGCTGGCGCCGATCAGCGCCGCCGGTGCCGCCACGCACCAGGCCACTCCGAGGCGCCGGGACAGCCAGTAGGCGAGGCCGGCATTGAAATAGACCTGGATCAGGATCGGCACCGCCAGCAGCGCGATCACCAGCGGCCGCGCCAGGATCTGCTCGCCCTGGAAACCGAACAGCAGCACGAGCGTCGCCAGCAGCGCCATCAGCGAGAGCGGCTGGAGGCGGGCCAGGGTCCGCCCCAGCGCCCCACCGCCTCGGGCCAGCAGCGCCCGCCGCCATAGCTGCGCCACCGCCACCGGCACGAGGATGTACAGCACCACCGACAGCATCAGCGTGTCCCAGGGCACGGTGATGGAGGCCACGCCCAGCAGAAGGCCGACCAGCGGCGCGAAGGCGAACACCATGATCAGGTCGTTCAGCGCCACCTGGCTCAGCGTGTAGGTCGGATCGCCGTCGCACAGGTTCGACCAGACGAACACCATGGCGGTGCAGGGCGCCGCCGCCAGCAGGATCAGCCCGGCGATGTAGGAGGGGATCTCGTCCGCCGGCAGCAGCGGCGCGAACAGATGCCCGATGAACAGCGTGCCCAGCAGGGCCATGGAGAAGGGCTTCACCGCCCAGTTGACGAACAGCGTCACGCCGACCCCGCGCCAGTGCCGCGCGACCTGCCCCAGGGCCCCGAAGTCGATCTTCAGCAGCATCGGCACGATCATCAGCCAGACCAGCGCCGCCACCGGCAGGTTGACCCGGGCCAGCTCGGCCGACGCGACGGCGGCGAAGGGGCCGGGGAACAGGTGTCCCAGCGCGATGCCGGCGACGATGCAGAGCGCCACCCAGAGGCTGAGCCAGCGCTCGAACAGGCCCATGGCGGGGGCGGGCGGCGCCGTTTCCTGGAAGGCGGCGGTCACGAGGCGGCTCCCGCCGCGGCGCGGCCGATCGCGTCCAGATGCCCTTTCAGCGCCAGCCGCTCCAGCCCCGCCGCCGGCAGGCTCGCCAGCAGTTGGACGCGGTTGCGGATCTGGCGGAACACGTCGGCGGTGAGGGCCGCCTTCTCGGCATCGGACCCGGTGGCGCCGGACGGGTCCGGGAAGCTCCAATGCGCGGAGATAGGGTGCCCCGGCCAGACTGGGCACACCTCGCCGGCGGCGCTGTCGCAGACGGTGATGATCATGTCCATCAGGGGCGCGTCCGGCGCCGCGAACTCATCCCATGTCTTGGAGCGCAGGCCCGCGACCTCGAAGCCCTGCCGCTCCAGCAGGTCGCGGACGAAGGGGTTGATCCTGCCGGACGGCCGGCTGCCGGCGCTGAAGGCCCGGAAGCGGCCCCGGCCCTCCCGGTTCAGCAGGCACTCCGCCATGACCGAGCGGGCGCTGTTGTGGGTGCAGAGGAACAGGACGTTCAGCACGCGGTCGGACACGGAAGGCTCCGTCGGCGGGGGAAGGATATCGGTTCCATCTTTCGAAATGCATGGAACAGATACCCGGCGTCAACGGCCGAGATGTGAACTTTCGATGATTCTGGAATTCCAGGAGCACCGGCCCCATCTTCGGGGGACACCGTGACGGGACCGCCGACCGATGAACAGCATGACCCTGGAGACCGCCGCCCTCTGCTTCGCCGAACTCGGGCACCCCACGCGGCTGGCGATCTACCGCCGGCTGGTGCAGGGCGGCGACGGCGGCATTCCGGTCGGCGTCATCGGCGAGGAGCTGGGCGTGGTGCCCTCCACCCTCTCGCACCACATCAAGCAGCTGGTCACGGCCGGGCTGGTGGAGCAGGTGCGCGACGGCCGCACGCTCTACTGCCGCCCGGTTTATCCCCGGATGGACGCGCTGCTGGGCTTCCTGACCGAGCAATGCTGCCAGCGCCCGGCGGACGGATCGGCGCCCGAGGCGGTCAAGGGTTGCCGCTAGGCCGGGTCCAGGCGGCGGCCGCGAAGCTCACCACCACAGCGAGGCAGGTCAGCACCGCCGCCACGACCACGGCGGCGTAGGAGCCGGTCGCGGTCCACAGCAGGGCCACCAGAGTCGGCGCCAGAGCGCGCACCGCCAGGGTCGGCACCGCCATCAGCCCGTTCACGGCGCCATAGGCCCGCCGCGTCAGCATCTCCGGCACGGCCGCGCCGCGCACGATGGTCATGATGCCGTTGGCGGCGCCGTAGACCAGCGCGAACGCCGCCATCAGCGCCAAGCCCCCGCCCGGCGCCAGCAGCATCGCCATGGAGACCGGCAGCGTCAGCGTCGTGGCGAGGCCGACCGCGCGGATGGAGGCCTTCGCCGCGACCGCCGCCACCAGCATCCGGCCGGCCACCTGCGCCGGCCCGATCAGCGCCATGACGCCCACCACCTCCGCCGCCGGAAGGCCGCGCTCGGCCAGCAGCGGGTACATGTGGAAGCTGAGGCCGGAGAAGGTGGCGTAGTAGAGGGTGAAGCAGGCGGCCAGCGCCCAGAAGGCCGGCTGGCGCAGCGCCCAGCCGACGGCGCCCCGGTCGGGGTCGTCGGTCGTCACGCCGGGTGTCGCGGCCTTGGGCGGCAGGCGCTCGATGACGGCCAGGTGCAGCGGCAGGCAGAGCGCCAGGTGCAGGGCCGCCAGCACCTGCAGCGCGCCGCGCCAGCCCAGCTGGTCCATCAGCAGCTGGGTCAGCGGCACGAAGACCGTGGAGGCGAAGCCGCCCCAGAGCGTCAAGGTCGTGATGCCGCGCCGCGCATCCGCGCCGAAGCGCCGGGCCACCACGGCGAAGGCGGGCTCGTACAGCGTCATGGACTGGGCGAGGCCGATGCCGGCGAAGACCGCCACCAGCGGCCATCCCCCCTCCGTCGCCGACCAGGCCCAGAGCATGGCCGCCGACAGCAGCGAGCCGCCGGCCATGACCAGCCGGCCGTGGCCCCGGTCGATGGCGCTGCCGAGATGGTAGGAGAACAGCGCCCCGATGCCCAGCGCCAGCGACGCCAGCAGGTAGGTCTCCGTCCAGCTCCAGCCGGTCTCCGCCGCCATGGGTCCGGCCAGCAGCGGGAAGGCGTAGATCAGCGTGCCCCAGGACACGATCTGCCCGACGCCCAGCCCGGCCAGGAACAGGGTGTGCGGCCCGGGCGCGGCCGCCCCGGCCGCCGCCCCGCTCAACACGCCCCCGCGCGGCAGCCGGCCGGTTCCGGCTTCGACGTGCCGCAGGAACCGGTGCCGCAGGAGGCGGGCGCCGGCACCGGTTCGGCCGGGCCGCAGCAGCCGGCCTCGGCCGCCGCCGGCCGCGCCAGGTCGGTGCTGCAGACGCCCGTCTCCGGCAGGTCGAGCTGCACGTCGAGCGCGGCCTCCAGGTCGCCGGCCAGGAAGGCGGCGACGGAGCGCACCTGCTCGTAGCCGGTCGCCATCAGGAAGGTCGGCGCCCGGCCGTAGCTCTTGATGCCCACGGTCCAGAAGCCCGGCTCGGGATGCGACAGCTCGCGCACGCCGTGCGGCCGCACCGTGCCGCAGCTGTGCAGGTTCGGGTCGATCAGCGGGCCCAGCGCTTCCGTGCATTCCAGCCAGGGGTCCAGGCCCAGGCGCAGCTCGCGGGTGATCGCCAGGTCGGGGCGCTGGCCGGTGGCGACCACCAGCTCGTCCAGCCCGTCGATCCGGTGCCCGTCCTGGCCGGTGAGGGCGAGGGCGCCGCCATCCTCCTCGACCCGGGCGGCGCGGAAGCCGGTGACGATCTCCACTGCGCCGCCGGCCCGCAGCGCCTTCAGGGCCGAGCCCAGGGCGCCCCGGGCGGCCAGCGCGTCGGCCTCGCCGCCGCCGAAGGCCCGGCGCAGGTCGGTGCCGCGCACGGCCCACACCACCGAGGTGCCCGGCGCCTGCGCCGCCAGCGTCGCGAGGTCCAGCAGCGCGTTGGCGGCGGAATGGCCGGAGCCGACGACCACCGTGCGGCGTCCCGCATAGCGGGCCCGCTCGGCGCCCAGCGCGTCGGGGATGCCGTAGCGGATGCGCCCGCCATGCCGGGCCTCGCCCAGCGCCGGCACGCCGTTGGCGCCCATCGGGCTGGGCGAGGTCCAGGTGCCCGAGGCGTCCAGCACGGCGGCCGCCAGGATTTCCGTCTCGCCCTTGGGCGTCTCCACCCGCAGCAGGAAGGGCGAGGCCTCGCGGCCGGTGGTCTTCACCTTGTCGACCGCCTGCCGGGTGATGGAGGTGACCCGGTGTGACAGGCGCAGGCGCGGGGCGATCTCCGGCAGCTCCGCCAGGGGGCGCAGATAGCGCTCCACCAGCTCCGCGCCGGTGGGCAGCCCGTCGGCGTCGGGCGCCTGCCAGCCCCGGCGCTCCAGCAGCGCGCGGGCGGCCTTGTCGATGTTGTAGCGCCAGGGCGAGAAGATCCGGACATGCCCCCAGTCCAGGACATTCGCCGCGATCTCCGCGCCTGCCTCCAGAACCAGCGGCTCCAGTCCCCGCGCCAGCAGGTGGGACGCGGCGGCCAGGCCCACCGGGCCGGCGCCGATGACGACGATGGGAAGTGTGCTCATGGCTGCCTCCGGGGCGGGTGCCGCCAGCTTAGCGCGGGTTCGGCACGACGGTTAGAGAAATGTGGAAATATACGGCGCGATCTCGCCTTGGACGATCTCGCCTCAGCGGAAGCCGGGACGGCAGCAGACCGCGCCGATATCGGCCAGCAGGTGGGCCGAGGCGGAAGGCAGGACGGCCTGACGGGAGGCACGGCCGGTGGGGAACAGGCCAGCGAGGAGACGGGCCAGGACAGTGACGAGGGGCATGGCGACCTCCAATATTTCGATAGACACAGAAATATCGGTATCGCCCCTGCCGGTCAAGCAGATATTTTGAAACTTATCGAAATCTCAGGCCGGGGCGGCTCCCCCAGCACGGGCGATCCTCATGCCCTCCGGCGTCAGGTAGGGGGCGTACAGGCCGATGACCTGCGCGGCGCCCCAGTCCAGATGTTCGCGGGTGATGGCGGTGACGGCGTGGCGGGTCCGCAGATAGTCGATCCAGTAGGTGGAGACGATCCAGGCGTTCACCATCACCCGTTCCAGTTCCTCCGGCGTACCGTCGATCAGGCCGGCGGCGCGCATGGCGGCCATGGCGCGGCGGATTTCCGCCTGACCCTGGTCGGACAGGCTCTGGATGCGGGCGCGCAGCCCCGGCGCCAGGCGGTGGACGGTGGCCCCGTCGCGGTAGAAGAAGCGCCATTCCCACATCAGCCCGAACCAGCCGCGCAGATAATCGGCATAGTGCGTGGGATCGCCGCCATACTCCAGGTCGGCGGCGGCGACGCGGCCCAGCTCCCGCTCGAACGCCTCGAACAGGGCCTCCAGCATCTGCTCCTTGCGCTGGAAATGGTAGTAGAGGTTGCCCTCGTTGATGCCGAGCGTCGCCGCGATCTCCGCCGTCGTCACGTCGGCCGGGCCGCGCTCGTTGAACAGGGTCTGGCACACGGCAAGGATCCGCTCCCGCGTCTTCGGCCGACCCGCCGCCGTCCCGTTCGCCATGCCGCCTTTCCCCCGCCCGTTCCCGGCCCGCCCGAGGTGGACGCCTGTTGACCGATCCAAGGTGTTCACCTTAGGCTGCCACTATGCCAGCCGCGCCCGGCCCGGTCCATGGCCGGAAGAGGCGGGCGAGGGGAGGAGCATCGGATGGGCCAGGCGACGGACGCCGCGCATGTCGACGTGCTGGTGGTGGGCGCGGGCCTGTCCGGCATCGGCGCCGCCTACTACCTGCAGACGGAATGCCCCGGCCGCAGCTTCGCGATCCTGGAGGCGCGCGACGCCATCGGCGGCACCTGGGACCTGTTCCGCTATCCCGGCATCCGCTCGGACAGCGACATGTACACGCTGGGCTTCAGCTTCCGGCCCTGGACCGGCGGCAAGGTCTTCGCCGACGGCCCGTCCATCCGCGACTATATCCGCGACACGGCGGCCGCGTTCGGGATCGACAGGCGCATCCGCTTCGGCCACCGGGTGACCGCGGCGCGCTGGAGCACCGGGGAGGCCCGCTGGACCGTGGAGGCGGAGGCGGGGCCGGAGCGGCGGCCGGTGCGCCTCACCTGCAACTTCCTCTATCTCTGCAGCGGCTATTACGATTACGAGGCCGGCCACGCGCCGACCTGGCCCGGCATGGAATCGTTCCGAGGCCGTATCGTCCATCCCCAGCACTGGCCCGAGGACATCGACCACAGCGGCAGGCGCGTGGTGGTGATCGGCAGCGGCGCCACGGCGGTGACGCTGGTGCCGGCCATGGCGGAGCGGGCGGTGCACGTCACCATGCTGCAGCGCTCCCCTTCCTACGTCGTGGCGCTGCCCAGCCGGGATCGGGTGGAACGGCTGCTGCTGGCGCTGCTGCCCACCCGCTGGGCGCACGGTGCCACGCGCTGGAAGAACGTGCTGTTCGCCATGGGCTTCTACCAGCTGTCCCGCCGCCGGCCGCAGCTGGTGAAGCGGCTGCTGGCGCGGCGCGTGGCGGCGGCGCTGGGGCCGGGCCACGAGGCGCACTTCACTCCCCGCTACGATCCCTGGGACCAGCGCGTCTGCTTCGTGCCGGACGGCGACCTGTTCCGCGCGCTGAAATCGGGCCGGGCCTCGGTCGTGACCGACAGGATCGAGCGCTTCACGGAGACGGGGCTGGCGCTCGCCTCGGGCGCCGCGCTGGACGCCGACATCGTCGTCACCGCCACCGGGCTGAGGCTCAGGATGATGGGCGGCATGGCCTTGAGCGTGGACGGCGCCCCGGTGCGCCTGCCCGAGACGCTGACCTACAAGGGAATGATGTTCAGCGACATCCCCAACATGGCGGCCGCGATCGGCTACACCAACGCCTCCTGGACCCTGAAATGCGAGCTGACCTCGCGCTATGTCTGCCGCCTGCTGAACCATATGGACGCGCGCGGCCATGCCTGGTGCGTGCCGCGCCGGCCGGCGGCGGGAATGGAGGTGCTGCCGGCCATCGACCTGACCTCCGGCTACGTCCAGCGGGCGATGGACGCGCTGCCGAGGCAGGGCGCGGCCAAGCCGTGGCGCCTGCACCAGAACTACGCGCTGGACATGGCCGCGCTCCGCTTCGGCGCGGTGGACGACGGCACCATGGAATTCGGCGGGCGGCGGAACCAACGGACGGGGAGGGCGGCGCATGGCTGAGAGGATGAGGCTGAAGGGACGCACGGCGGTCATCACCGGCGCGGCCAGCGGCATCGGCCGCGCGCTGGCCGTTTCGCTGGCGAAACGAGGCTGCGACCTGGCGCTGTCCGACCTGAACGAGGCGGGGCTGGCGGAGACGGCGCGGCTGGCCGGAAGCGGCGTGCGCGTCAGCAGCCACCGGCTGGACGTGGCCGACCGCGCCGCCGTCGCGGCCTTCCCGGAGGTGGTCAGGGCGGCGCACGGCCGCGCCGACATCGTGGTGAACAATGCCGGCGTGGCGCTGGGCGGCACCTTCGAGCAGGTCTCCGAGGCCGATTTCGAATGGCTGTTCGAGATCAACTTCTGGGGCGTGGTCCGCATGACCCGCGCCTTCCTGCCGCTGATGCGGGAGAGCGACGAGGCGCGGCTGGTGAACCTCTCCAGCCTGTATGGGCTGGTGGCGCCGCCGGGCCAAACCGCCTATTCGGCGGCCAAGTTCGCGGTGCGCGGCTTCTCCCAGGCGCTGCGGCACGAGCTGCTGGGCACCAACATCGGCGTCACGGTGGTGCATCCGGGCGGCGTGGCGACCCAGATCGCCCGGAGCGCCCGGGTGGCCGGGAATGCGCCGCCGGAGGAGGTGGCGCGCGGCCGGGCCGAGGCCGACCGCATGCTGCGCCTGCCGGCGGAAAAGGCCGGCGAGATCATCGCCGGGGGCATCGAGCGGCGGGAGGCGCGGGTGCTGGTCGGCACCGACGCCAAGATCGTCTCGCTGATCGAGCGGGCGGCGCCCGTCACCTATTGGAGCCTGCTGTCCCGGCTGATGAGGCGGAAGTGACGCCCGGGCGGGCCCGGGCGGAGCGTCGCCGCATCCCCTCCTCGAACCGGTCGACACCGACCGTACCCAGCGCGTCGCGCAAGCATCGGAAATGGCGCAGATGCGGGGCGCCGCCGCACCAGGCCGTGGTATCGCCGATCACGAAGACCCGGTGCCGGGCGCGGGTGACCGCGACGTTCAGCAGATTGGGCTTTTGCGCCGCCCAGCGGATCGCCCCCGCCGACCCGCCGCCCAGCGCGATCAGCACGATGTCGTGCTCCTTGCCCTGGAAGCTGTGGATGGTGTTGACCCGGGCATTGATCCAGAACCGCCGCGCCTTCGCGTCGCCGCCCACGCCCTGGGCCCAGTCCTGCGGCCAGAGATCCCGGCGCAGCCCGTCGCGCACGTCGCGGAACGGGCTGATGACCGCGACGTCGGGCGCGCCGTCGGGGCTGGCCTCGAACAGGTAGCGCAGCAGCAGCGAGGCGGTGCGCCCCAGCGCCCCGTCGAAATGCCCCTGCGTGTCGTCCCCCTCCCAGGGCACGTCGATCCAGCGGCTGTCGGCGATCGTGAAGGGCGGAGGACGGTCGGCGGGGACGCCGGAGATGATCAGGCCGCCATAGGTGATGCGGTTGGCGATCTCGGCGATGTGGGGATGGCAGCGGTACTGGACCCGCAGCGGCAGCCCCACCCGCACGGCCTCCCCGTCCGCCCCGGCGATCTCCGTGCCGTAGGGCGAGACGGCGTCGGCGACCGACTGGGCCGAGGCGTGGCCCACGCTCATCCCCGGCTCGATGTCGAAAGCCCTGTCCAGCCAGTCGCCGATGGCGGGCGGCAGGGTCACGACCGGCTCCAGCTGCAGCGGGTCGCCCACCAGCACGGCCTGCCGGGCGCGCCGGAGGGCGCCCACCACCGAATGCGGCGTCGCCTGGCCGGCCTCGTCGACGATGACCAGCCCCAGCGTGCCGGGCCCCAGCCCCTGGAACAGCGACTGCACCGAGGCCAGCGTGGTCGTCGCCACCGGGAAGACCAGGAAGAAGGTCCGCCACAGCGCCTCGATCTCCGTGCCGCCGATGCCGGGCGGCCATTGGCCGCTACGCAGGAAGCCGAACAGGGTGCTGAGATTCTCGCGCACCGGCAGGGCGGCGGCGCGGATGAAGGCTTCGTGCAGCGCCAGCGACGCGGCGAACAACTCCTGCCGCGCCGCCTGCACCGGGTCGGGGGCGCCGCCCGGCCCAGGTCCCGACCAGGGCGTGGCGAGCTCGTCGGGCGGCCCCGACAGCCATGCCTCGACCCCGATGCCGCCCGGCGTCCGCCGGGCCAGGGCCGTGTTCTCCGGAACGCCCCGGGCGAGGGCGAGCGCGTCGCGCAGCCGGGCCAGCTCGGCCGGCGTCCGGGCGATGGCGGTGCCGGGCGGTGCCGACTCCGCCGCGCGCCGCGCGACCCCGGCCTCATGCGCGGCCACCATTTGCCGCAGCCGCTCCAAATCCGCCTCGGCGGCGGGCGCGCCGGGGTCGATGCCGTCGATCGGGTCGTCCAGCCGCCGGTCCCCGGCATCGATGTCCGCGACGTCCCGCTCCGCCTGGTCGAGCGCCTGCCGCGCCTCCCGCACCCGCGTGTCCGCGGCCATCACGTCGGATGTCCGGGCCCCCTGCGACTTCAGCGTCAGGAAGGCGTCGCGGGCGGCCTTCCACTCCAGCTGCCGCCGCCGGCACGCCAGCACGGTCTCCAGATGGTCCAGCCAGGCATGGTGCCGCTCGATGCGTTCCAGCTCGCGCAAGTGACGCTCCGACAGGGCGATGGCCGTCTCCAGGTCCGCCGCCGTGGCGGTGACGGCGAGGCGCTTGGCCGTGTCCGCATGCAGGGCCGCCGCGCGGGATGTGGCCGCCTCGAACGCCTCCACGGCGTGGCGGAAGCGGCGACGGGCGGCGGCCCAGTCCGGCAGCTGCAGCCAGGCGGGCGGGCGTCCGTCGCGCGCCTCGGCCGCCTCGGCCGCGGCCGCCACCTCCGGCGCCGACCGGCCGTACAGGATGGTGCTGAGATAGGGGCGGGATAGGTCCATGCGCTTGGCGTCGCGGACCCCGGCGCCGCCCTCCGCCGGCCGGCCCGCCATCCGCACCCAGACCGAAGCGTCGAAGGCGCGGCGCTGCTTCATGGCGCCCAGCGGCGCCGCGACGGTGCCCCAGGCGGCGACGTCGCTGGCCTCCGACGGGTCGCCGAGGATGGCTGCGTAGCGCGCCGCCGCCGCGGAGAAGTAGGCAAGGCTCCCGGACACCGACGCCGCCAGCGGCAGGGTCTTGGAGATATTGAACACCGCCTCGTTGTTCGAGGAGGCGACCATGATCTCGAACCCGACGATCCCGGCATCCGGCCGCCAGGCCTGCCCCCAGCGGAAGAAGGCGCTCTCCGGCCGGTCAAAGGCGGCCAGCCGCGCCGCGCGCCGATGGATGGTCTCGGCCGCCAGGTCGCGGATCAGGGTCGACTTGCCGGTGCCCGGCGGGCCGTTGACGCTGAGCAGCGGATGCGGGCCGCCGGCGCCCAGCGCGGCGCCGAGCGCCAGGCGCTGTGACAGCCGGGCCGGATGGTCGCCCGGATGCGGCCAGCTCGCCGCCGGGATGCGCGGGTCGAGCAGGCCGTAGACCGGCCGCCGGTCCACCCGCGTGTCGATGCGCGGGCCGGCGGGCAGGGTGCCGAGATAGGCGGCGAGCGGGCCGGCGGCGGCCTCCCCGGCGGCGAGCGCCAGATCCTTCACGAACAGGCAGCCGGTCGGCCGGCTGGCGTCGCCGTCCTCCTCGTCGGCGGGCGCCGTCTCGTCCGGGTCGTGGACATGCTCTTCCGCCCGGAACACCCCCTCCTCGGTCGCCAGCGGCACCAGGGAGACATCCGTCGCCCGGAGCCGCAGCGCCTCGACGATGGCGGCGGGGCCGGCGCCCTCCTTCGCCAGCCGGTCCGTCAGCCCCAGCAGCGATCGGCGGTAGGCCTGCCACGCCTCCATGTCGGGCGCCTCGCGCCGGCCGCCCCGCAACGCCTGTGCGGCCCAGAGATGGGCGGCGGCGCGCAGCGTCTCCAGCACGGGGGAGCCGTCCGGCAGGAAGGAGACGCAGCCGAGATAGCAGATGTCCTGCTCCCGCCTCGCGTTCCGATCCGGCCCTTCCCTTTCCGGCCTGCCGCGGGAATGGCCGAGGAAGGCCTGGTGCAGCGCGTCGTCCCAATGGCCGCGCGCATGGCATCCGAAGAAGATTCTGACAGCCCGGGGGGCTGTTCGGCCGCCGTCGCGCTCCAGGCTGGCGCGGCAGCCGACGAAGGCGTCCAGCTCATCGGCAGCCATCGGCCGCAGCGGCCCGGGACCGGCCGGCAGCCGCAGCGCGGGGGGATCGAGCATGTCGACCCACTGCCAGTAACCGAGAAGCGACATGGGGGCGGCGGGGTCCTGTCCGCGGGGGCCGGCGCGGCGCGTCCGCCGGCCGCGCACAAGGCGCACGCGGGCGCGCGGCACGCATCGACCGGGGATCGCGGGGTCTGGGGAAAATGGCGCGAGTGACGGGACTTGAACCCGCGGCCTCCGGCGTGACAGGCCGGCGCTCTAACCAACTGAGCTACACCCGCGTCTTGCTTCCGGCCGCGGGCGCTGGGCTCCCGGCGGAAGGGCCGTCCTGTTAGCAGCCTCGGGGCGGCCTTGTCAAAGGGGAAGCGCGGGACCCGGCGTCAAAAAGCGAGGACGACCTGGCCGTGGACGTCGGTCCAGGAGGTCTCGCCCTCCGGCTCGTCGGCGGCGCCGCCCGCCCCGGCCTGGACGCCGCAGGCAGGGCAGTTCGTCTCGACCTTCTGGTCCGGGACCGTGAAGAACACGGCGGCGCAGGGCGCGCAGCGGCTCGCGCTCAACTCCTCGGAGCGGTACTGGCGGGCCAGTACCCAGGCCTCGTTGATGTCGAGCAGGTTCTTGTCGGCCATGCCGGCGCGGATCTGCAGATAGGCGTCGTAGGCGTCGACCAGCGGCTCGATCTGGATGGCCCGGCGGGCGCCCTCCCGGTCGGCGTAGCGCAGATACAGGTTCATCAGCAGCGACGCCTCGATCACCCGCATGCGGCTGCTGAGGATGTTCTGCGCCTCCGGCACGCGCCCCGCCTTCGGCGACTCCCCGTGCATCTCCTTGTAGAGTTCCCGCAGATACGCTGGCGACAGGTCGGTGTGGTAGACGATCAGCGGCGTGCGCAGCTTGTGCTCGATCAGGCGCAGGACGATGCGATGGCTGGCGATGTTCTGCAGCCGCGGTGTCATCGTTCCTCCCGCTTGGCCCCGCCGCCCTCGTCCGCGGCGCTGACGGTGCGCAGCAGCGCGGCGGCGTACTGCCCGCTCGCGCGGCGCGGCTTCAGGACCTGGGAGAGGAGCTGGGTGGGCCGGACCAGGGACATGGGCACGTTCGCGGCGGCGACCAGGTCCGGCGTCGTCAGGGACGCGACGTGCCGCGCATCCTCCAGCGGGATGTTGAACAGCGCCGACGCCAGCGCCGGCGCCTTGCGCGCGGCCTGCTGCAGCAGAACCAGGTAGCTCAGGTTCAACTCACGGATATCGGCCTCGAACTCGGCCATGCGCCCCATCCCCTCCGCGCCCCGTGCCGGGGCTTCCGCCCGGCTTCTGCGAGCCGTGGCGGTTAACTTTCCTTAACTTATGTAAAATACTCCGAAAGAGTAGACCTGTCTGCCTGAAATTAGGCCGAGCTGGCCATAGCACTCGGTGGCCGAAGTGCAGAGGAGCGACCGCCGACTTGGCGAACCTGCAGGCAGAAATAACTTAACTTCCGCGCCTCACGGATGCATCATCCGGCCGCCGCGCCAGCCTGTCCTGGTCATCTGCCCGGGGGATCGCCCGACGGGCCCTCAATGGAACGCCGCCGGTGCCTAAGCTCCTGAAGGAAATAGCGAAACGGTTCTCCAGCGAAGGGCTGGAACGGAACTGCGACGCCATGCTGATCGACTGGCCCATCGCCGGCGTCCTGGTCCAGCGGCTCGCCGGCTTCATCGGTCGGGACATCCGGGTGGTGGACCCGGCCGTGGGCGACCACAGCCTGCTGGACCTGGCTTGCCGGAACGGGCTGCACCAGTGGCGCGCGCGCCTCCTGGCGGGCGACCCCGACGACTTCCGGCTGATGGGCTTCGTCGAGGGGCTGCTGACGGAGGCGGCGCGGCTGCTGGCCGGCCAGCGGATCGTCACCGCCAGCGGCCGCGAATGGAACCCGCTGGACGGCGTTCCCTTCGACGAGTTCGTCGCCTGCGAACCGTTCCACCAGGAGCCGCGCAGCCTGGACCCCGACGAGGAGGCCGTGATCCTGCTCGCCCTGCACACGGTGACGCTCGATGCCAAGGCCTGGGCCCTGCTGGTCCGCGCCCGCGCCGCCTGGGCCCACGATCCCGGAATCTGAGGCCCCGTTCCGCCCGGCTCCCCGCGGCGGGGTACCTCGTCAGCATTCGGCGAGAATGAATCCGGCATTTGATGCAGTTTTTCCTCATCTGAGTCAGGCGCGCCGTTCCCCCCACCCGCTGTAGCTTCTCCCCCGTAAGCGGAAGGCCTGCCGGCTGAGTGGCTGTGCCCCGTTTGTGGAAACCGGGCGGGTGCGCTGATCCGCGCTCCGCAACTCAAAAAGAGGGGGGTCTCGAGACCATGAAGCTGAGCACGATCCTGAAGTCCGCCGCCGCCACGCTGGTTCTGGCCGCCGTCGCCGGCAGCGCCAACGCCGCCACCAGCAACTTCACGGCGAGCGCGACCGTCGTGGCGCCGATCGCGGTGACCACCGGCACCAACCTGTCGTTCGGCGGCATCATCGCCAGCGCCTCGGCCGGCACCGTGGTCATCGACGCCGCCGGCGCCCGCAGCACCACGGGCGGCGCGACCGCTTCGGGCGGCACCGTGAGCGCGGCCAGCTTCAACGTCACCGGCGCCCCCTCGACCGCCTACAACATCACCCTGCCGGCCAGCGCCAACATCAGCAGCGGCGGCGACAACATGTCCGTGGCCTTCGCGGCCGCCACCCACCTGACCGGCGGCTCCACCGCCCGCACCCTGACGGCGGGCGGCACCGACACCTTCAACCTCGGCGGCACCGTGTCCGTCGGCGCCAACCAGGCCGCGGGCTCCTACAGCGGCACCTTCACCATGACCGTGAACTACTAAGACGGTCGGGTTATCTGCTATACTGAAGTGGTAGCGGGGGCGCTTCGTGCGCCCCCGTTCGATTCAGAGACCAGGTGATCCATGCGCCACGCCTCCTCGCCGCTTCTCCGCACCGCCTTTTCCGCCCTGCTGCTGGCCGCCACGCTGCTGGCGGGCGGCCCCGCCGCCGCCGACCTGCTGGTGGCGCCCACCCGTGTCCAGTTCGACGAGAAGACCCAGTCCGCCTCGGTCACGCTGAACAACACCGCCGCCGAGCCGCGTACCTACCGGGTGGAGTTCATCGAGTACACGGCGCAGGAGGACGGCTCCTACCTGACGCCGGAGCAGCCCCGTCCCGACAGCGTGCAGCTGCAGCGCCTGCTGCGCTACTCCCCCCGCCAGGTGACGCTGGGCCCGGGCGAGAGCCAGAGCGTGCGCTTCCTGCTGCGCGGCGGCGAGGCGCCGCAGGGCGAGATGCGGACGCATGTGCGCTTCGTGACCATCCCGCCGGAGGCGGCACCGAAGGATGGCGAGGCCAAGCCGGCCGAGGGCATCCAGTTCGACCTGAAGTTCGCCCTGGCGGTGTCGATCCCCGTGGTCTACCGCCCGGCGGGCGGCAGCGCGACGGCGGCCATCGAGGCGCCGACGGTGGTGGCCGCCGGCGAGCAGAAGGAGATCCGCTTCGCCATCGCCCGCACCGGCACCCAGAGCCTCTACGGCGACTGCGAGATCGTGAGCGGCAACGACAAGGTGATCGGGCTCCTGCGCGGCGTCGCCGTCTATCTGGAGCAGCCGCGCCGCAGCGTGCGCGTTCCCCTCGACCTCGCCGCCAAGGACCCGCTGCCGGCCGGCACCCGCATCCGCTACCGCCTGCCGTCCGACCAGGGCGGGACGGTCCTGGCGGAAATCCCTGTCGGAAGCTGACGGCAGTCCTGAATGGCGCTCCTCCCGACGGCGGCACTGTCCCTCGCCCTCGCCAGTGTCGGCGAAGGGGCGGGAGCCCCGTCGGAACCCGCCGCCCCGATCCTGCGGGTGGCGGAGGCGGCGTCCCAGCCGCGGCTGAAGCCGACCCTGCCGCCGGCCGCGCCCAAGCCGCCGCCGCCCGGCTCGCAGATCCTCTCCAAGACGCCGCCCTGGTCGGCGCCGAACGGAACCCAGGCCGCCGTCGTCCCCGTCCCGCCGCCGGGCAAGCAGCGCAACGCGCCGCCCGACCCGGCCGCGCCCCGCGACCCGCAGCGCGGGCTTCCCGTGGAGACGCTGCCGGCGCGGCATAGGGGCATTCCGGGCCAGACCCGCACCTCGGTGCCGCTGACCCCGCCGCCCGTCGTTCCCGCCGTCCCGGCCCAGCCCGCGGCCTCTCCCGTGCTGGAGCGCCGCTACGAGGCGGACCTCGAGGAGCTGGTGGTCGACGTCTACCTCCGGAAGTCCGGCCTGATCCAGGGAACCATCGTGTTCCTGCGCGGCGACGAGGTGCTGGTGCCGCTGCGCGAGATCGCGGAGGCGCTGGAGATCGCCATCGACGCCGACGAGGAGCGCGGCGTCGCCGACGGCTGGGTGGTCGAGGAGAGCCGGCGCTTCGGCCTGGACGTGCATGCCCGCGAGGCCGTGGTCGACGGCCAGAAGCGGCCGATCGCGCCGGGCGACGCCATGCTGCTCGACGGCGCCATCTTCGTCAGCGGCGGGCTGCTCGGGCGGCTCTGGCCGGTCCAGGTGTCGCTGAACCAGCGAGAGAGCCACCTCTATCTCGACCCGAGGGAGCCCCTGCCGATCGAGGAGCGGCTGCAGCGGGAGGACCGGCGCGCCAAACTCTCCGGCGCCCGGCGCAGCGACCGCAAGGAGCTGCCGCCCCGCCATCCCAGCGCGCACGGCTTCCTGTCCGTCCCCAGCCTGGACGTCGCGGTGGACAGCGGCTACGAGCGCGGGCCGGGGCCGTTCCTGAACCACTCGATCCTGGCCGCCGGCGACTTCGCCTGGATGTCGGCCCGGCTGACCATCACCGGCGACGAGGGCGTGCCGGTGCGCTCCGGCCGCTTCAGCCTGGAGCGGGCGGACGATGCCGGCGGGGTGCTGGGCATCGGGCCGCTGCGCGAGTTCGTGCTAGGGGACGTGGTGACCCCCAGCATCGGCCTGGTCGCCAACAGCCGCCTCAACCGCGGCGTCTACTTCTCCACGACGCCGCTGGACTTCAACCCGGAGTTCGACCGGGTGACGCTGGACGGCGACGGGCCGGCCGGCTACGAGGCGGAACTCTATCTCGACGGCGACCTGATCGCGGTCCAGCGGGTCGGCCCCACCGGCCGCTACGTCTTCGACGACGTGCCGCTGACCTCCGGCAACAACCGGTTCCGCGTCGTGCTGTATGGGCCGCAGGGCCAGAAGATCGAGGAGACGCGCAACGTCCTGATCTCCACCGGACTGCTGGCCAAGGGCGCCTCGGCGACGCGCTTCAGCCTGACCCAGAGCGGCCGCTCGGTCTTCGACAGCGTTCGGCGCGCGCCCAACGCGCCCGACCGGGCCGACCAGGCCGCGGTGACGCTGGAGCACGACCGGGGCGTCGGCGAGATGCTGACGCTGTCGGGCTTCGCCGCCCATGTGCCGGTCCGCGACCGCATCCGGCTGCAGCGCCGGCTCGACGCGCCGATCGTCGACCGCGGTCCCGCCGACGAGGTCGGGCAGTTCATCCCCGATCCGGACGAGGAGGATGTCGAGCAGGTCAGCGAGCAGATGGACAGCTTCGCCGGGCTGGGCTTCCGCAGCGCCGCGCTGGGCAGCTTCCTGCGCGGCGACGCGGTGATGACGGCGGGCGGCGGCACCGCCTTCAAGGGGGCCGTGAACACCGCGATCGGCCCGGTCAACCTCAGCCTGGGCCATGGCGAGTACCACGACTTCGAAAGCGCCGTCCTGGGGCAGGGGGACAGCGCGCAGCGGCGCGGCACCGATTTCCGCCTGGTCGGAAGCATCCCGCCCGGCCTGCTGCCGCGCACGACGGTGGATTTGCAGGGGCTGCGGGCCGAGCGCACCAACGGGTCGGTGACGCAGGAGCTGGCCGCCAGCTTCCGCAACCGCTTCGACGGGCTGGCGGTGCACACCTACGTCGCCGGCCGCAGCACCGACAATCCCGGCGCCCCGGCGCGGTACGAGGCCATCGCCTCGCTCGACCTGGGGTACCGGCTGGGGGTGAGCGAGCTGTCGGTGGCCTACATCCACGACATCTGGGACGGCAAGGCGCAGCGGCTGGTGGCCACGCTGAGCGACGACCGCTTCACCGACACCAGCTTCGTCGCCCAGGGGGCCTGGGACTTCGAGAGCGGCGTCGGCACCGTCGGCGCCTCGGCCACCCGGTCCTTCCGCCGTTTCGCCGGCGGCCTCCAGGCGCGCCTCGACACCGATGGCGGCGTCTATGTCGGCCTCGGCTTCACCTTCTCGCTGGGGGCCACGCCGCAACGCACGGTGGTCTCGCGCAATCCCCTGGCCTCAGGCGGCAGCGTCGCCGGCCGCGTCTTCCACGACATCGACCGCGACGGCCGCTTCGGGCCGGGCGACAAGCCGATGGACGGCGCCCGGCTCACGGTCAACGGCTCGGCCCGCGACGGCGACACCGCGGATGGCGAGGTGCTGGTCAGCGGCCTCACCTCGGGCGTGCCCGTCGCGATGCATCTCGACCCGGCGGCCGTGGACAACCCGTTCCTGCAGCCGGCCGCCTCCGCGGTCACGGTGGTGCCGCGGCCGGGCGTCGTCATCCCGCTGGACATGCCCATGGTCGAGCTGGGCGAGATCGAGGGGCTGGTGCTGGTGGGGCTCAGCGACGGCGAGATGCCGCTCCGCGGCGTCACGGTCGAGGTGGTGGCGGCGACCGGCGAGGTCCGCACCGCGCGCACCGCCTTCGACGGCGTCTTCAACCTCGGGCGGATGGAGCCGGGCGACTACACGCTGCGGCTGGCGCCCGACCAGAAATACCGCGGCCGCGCCATCGCCGCCAAGCCGGTGGCCTTCACCCTGTCGGCCGAAGATCTGAGCCGCTTCGACCTGCATCTGGATGTAAGGTACGCCGATGATGGAACGAAACCCGCCGACCGCTGAACGCCGCGCCCGCACCCGCCGCAGGGCCGCGGCGCTGCTGTGCGTCCTGGGCGCGCTGGCCTGGGGCGCGGCCGAGGCCAAGCCCATCAAGATCACCACCGCGACCCAGCTGCAGTTCGGCCGCTTCACCCGCACCAACACCGCCGGCACGCTGACGGTCAGCGCCACCGGGACGCGGACCGTGACCGGCGGCGTGGTGGCGCTCACGGGCGGCACCATCGCCGCCGCCCGGTTCAACATCACCGGCGATCCCAGCGTCAATTACACGATCACCCTGCCGCCGACCGCGAACATCACCTCGGGCGCGCAGACCATGTCGGTGTCGTTCAACAGCACGCTGGTGACGGGCGGCACCCTGGTGCGGATGCTGAACGCGAGCGGCACCGACACGCTGTCGGTCGGCGCCGTGCTGAACGTGTCGGCGACGCAGGTCGCCGGCAGCTACACCGGCAGCTTCGTGATGACGGTGAACTACTGACCCGGCGTCAGTGGTTGACTGTGATGGTCAGGGTCGCGGCGTAGGAGCCGGGCGCCTGGTTGGCCCCCACGGACAGCGTGCCGCCCAGGCTGAAGCTGTCGTTCCCGCCGGCATCGGTGACGCGCGTCGTGGAACCGCCGCTGAGGTCGGCGGCGGCGATGCTGATCGGCATCGTGTTGGCGCCGCTGGTCAGGTTGGTCGCCGCCGGCAGGGTGATGGTGTAGGCCTGCGAGGCCTGGCCGGAGATGGTGAAGCTGGCGGCCGAGACCGACCCGCCGCCGGCGGTGACGCCGCCGCTGGTGTTCCGGTTGCCCGACGCGTCGATCGTCACTGTTCCCGCCGAGGCGCCGGCGAACAGGCTGCCGAAGGAGAGCTGCGTCACCGGCGCGACGTTGATGGGGCCGATGATCATGGCGGTGGCGTTGAAGTTCGCGGTCGCGGCCAGGGCCGGCGCGGCGAGCAGGGCGGCACCGCCGAGGACGAGAAGCACCGAGGATTGGAGCCATTGTCTCATGACAGCGACTCTAGGGCGGTGGACCTTAACGTCAAGTAAAGGCCTGCTCATGCCGCCCGCCTCAGGATGCGGCGATCGGCGTCGCACAGGATGAAGGCCGAGAGCGCGGCGGAGATGTCGGCGCCGGACCGGCGCTGATGCACCTGCACCGACCGAGAATCCACATCCTCCAGCCACCAGGAGAGCGGCACGCCGCCGGCGGGGCACCAGCGCCGGGTGCCGGCGGCCAGCACGATGCCGCCCATCCGCCCCGCCGCCTCGGCCAGGACGGCCCGGATGAAGGCGGCGAACCGCAGGTCGTCCGCGCTGTTCCGCGCCTCGTAATAGCCGCACAGGCCCATGTCGAAGATCGTGTAGACCAGCGGCCGGGAGGGCACGACGTCGTCGCGCCCGGTGCGCAGGTGCCCGGTGACGTAGTGGGCGAGGCGCTCCATGATCGCCGCGGCGCGCGGCCAGTCCGTCTCCAGCTGGTCGATCATCAGCGCGGCGACGTCCCGGTAGGTCTCCAGCGCGCGGACGCCGGAGGCGCCGGCCGGATCGAAGACCAGGTCCGCGGCATTGTTGTCCTGCAGCGCCGGCAGGCTGGGCATCTCGCTGGACAGGATGGATCGGTGCACGCGGACGCTCCAGGGATCGGGCGCATCGGACATCGGGGATGCCGGCCCGGGTGCAACAAGTACCAGAGGGCGGCGGCCGGGCGCGCCGCCTACAGATGCCGAAATCCGGCATCATTCCGCAGGATGAGGAGCGCCGCCGGCCATGACGGCCGTCACACCGGGGCGGGCGCGCCGGTGAGGCGGCGCAGCTCGTCGCAGACGGCGGCGCAGAAGGCCTGGTGCTCCCGCGAGCCCGTGCGCTTGGCCTCCGCCAGGTTGCGCCCGGCGACCTCTATGGCCTTCGACTTGCCCCAGGCCTTCAGGAGCTGCTCCGCCCGCAATGTCGCCCGCGCTTCCGCCAATTTTCCATCTCCGCATTCCGGTGGAGCAGCTAAGTCGGTCATGGCGCCGCCCCGATCAAGACGGCCGGCGGGGGTAGCCACGACCGCGCCGCGGTGCCCCCGTCCGGGTAGGGGCTCATGCCCAGCGCACCAGCACCCACACGGTCCCCGGATCGGCGCCGGCGCGGAGCTCGACGAGCACCTTGGTGGGGCGGCCGGGGAAGGGGAAGACGTAGCTGAACACCGCGCCCGCCGGATGCGCGCCGTCGCGCAGCATCGCCTCGAACCGCCCGAAGAAGTCGGGCGTGAAGGTGCAGGGCGCCACCTCGCGGAAGAAGTTGCGGCCCAGCACCAGCTCGGCCGGGCGTTCGGCGAGCCTCTCCTCGGCGGCGTTGTACCGCAGCACCGTTCCCCGGGAGTCCAGCAGCACGGTGCCGATCGGCAGCGCGTCCAGCGCCTCCTGGTCCAGCGTGTCCACCACCTCGCCGACATGGCGGCCGTCCAGGTGGAAGAACGCCTGCAGGCCGGCGATGGTGGGCTTCGCCACGCCGCCGGGCGTCAGCACGCGCTCGACGGGCAGCGCCAGGAACGCTGTGGTGCCGACGCCGGGGACGCTGTTGATGAAGAGGTTGCCGCCATGCAGCTCGGCGATGGAGCGGGCGATGGGCAGACCCAGCCCGGCGCCCTCGCGCTCCTGGGTCAGCGGGTTGGCCACGCGCCCGAACGGCGCCAGGGCCAGCGGCAGATCCTTCGCCTCGATGCCGACGCCCGTGTCGGACACCACGAGGCAGGGCTGCCCGTCCGCCAGCAGCTGCAGCGACGCCCAGACCGTGCCGCCGCCGGCCGTGTACTTCACCCCGTTGGAGATGAGGTTCACCAACGCCTGCCGCAGCCGGCGCCGGTCGCCGCGCAGCAGCAGCGAGGGCGGCGGCAGCTCCACCGTCAGGGCGATGCGGCTGCCGGCGGCGCGCGCCTTCAGCAGCCGCTCGGCGTCGCACAGCAGGTCGCAAGCCGCGAAATAATCGTCCTCCAGCGCCAGCCGCCCCGCCTGGGCCGTCGCGAAGTCCAGGCAGTCGCTCAGCACGTCCAGCAGGTGCCGGCCGGCGAAGGAGATGTCGTTGGCGTAATCGATGAGGCCGGCGCCGGCGGCGCTCTCCCCGGCCTCGGCCTTGATCAGCTCGGCGAAGCCGATGACCGCGTTCAGCGGCGTGCGCAGCTCGTGGCTCATATTGGCCAGGAACAGCGCCTTGGCGTGCCGCGCCTCCTCCGCCCGTTGCCTGAGGGCTTCCAACTCGATCGCCTGCAGACGCGGCCCGGTCACGTCCAGCACGGTGCCGGCCCGGCCGCCGGGCGCCGCCGCGAAGCGCAGATGGCGGAACCCACCGGCGGCATCGGCGACCTTGACCTCGATCGGCGGCGGCGGCGCGTCGGGGGCCAGCACCACCTCCGCCCACCAATCGGCGAAGCGGGTCCGTTCCGAAGCCGGAACGATCCGCACCAGATCGCTGGGCAGCGCCGGGGCCGGGCTGGCGCCGAGGATGCGGTCGGCATCGTCGGACCAGTCGATCCGCCAGGACGGCCGGGTCCCGGTGCCGGCCAGCCGCCAGACGGCGACCCCGGCCGTCGCCAGCAGCCCGTCCTCATGAGGGTCCAGGCGGCTCTGCCCTGCGATCATGTCCATTCCCTTCCGCGCTTCCCAGCGGCGCCGCGATCCGGCATCCCGTTCCGCCACCCAAAGCTAGGGCGGCGGCCGGGCCCGGCCATGCGTCCTTGGTGGTAGCGGAAACGGACAGGTGAAAGGGGCCGGCGCCTAGGCCGGTCGGCCGACATAGTCCCAGCCGCGGATGTCGGCGCCGCGGCAGCGCTCCCGGATGCGCGCCGGCATGTGCGCGCCGGAGATCGGGTCGGCCAGTCCCCAGGCGAAGGTCAGGGGCGCCGGCGCCCGTTCCAGCGCCGCCTCCCAGCGCGCGGCGTGGCGGGTGGTCGACCCCAGGGCCGGCCTCAGAAGCCGCTCTCGCGGATCAGCACGCCGGCGACGTGCCGGATCAGGCGCAGGGCCGGACTCTCGCGCTCGGCGGCGATGGACACGCGGCCGGGCCGCGCCCGGGACGGGGCGCCGGTCTCGGCGGCCAGCAGCACCCGGTAGAGGGCGGCGTCCGGCACCAGCAGCCTGCCCTCGGCCTGGCGCACGGCGATCTCGCCGCCATGGACGGAGGCCAGCTCCGGCGCCCGCAGGTCGCGCACGGCGGCGCGGTCGATCGCCCTGATCACCAGCGGCACCGACGGCTCCAGGATGGAGACGGGCTGAAAGACGGCGCTCTGCCCCACCGCCAGCCGGGCTAGGTCGGCCTCGCCGACATAGGCCTCCACGACGGCCGGGCCGGCATCGGTCACGAGCGCCAGCGGCTCCTTAGGGCCGACCCAGTCGCCCTGGCGGAGATGGTCGGCCAGTTCGGCCACCCGCCCGTCCAGCGGCGCCGCCAGCACCAGCTGCTTCGCCTCGGTGCCCAGCGCCACCAAGTCGGCGCTGGCAGCGGCGTACTCCTCCCACAGCACCGGCGCCCGGCCGGCGGCATCACCCTGGGCGCTGAACGCGCCGATCTGGGCGGCGGCGGAGCGCGCCTTCAGCTCTGCCATGCGGAGGTCCTGCTCCAACTCGGGCGACGCGAGCCGCAGCACCGGTTGCCCGGCGGCGACGGCGGCGCCCTCGCGCACCGCCACCTCCACCACCCGGGCTGGCCGGGGCGCGAAAAGCGTAGCCTGCTGGCCCGCGCGCAGCAGGGCCGGGGCGGAGACCTCCGCGCGCCAGGGCAGCAGCGCTAGCAGCAGGAAGATGCCGGCCAAGGCGGCGGTGCGGCCGCTCGGCCGGTTCCAGCGCATGGCGCCGCGCCGCTTCAGCCATTCCCCCAGCTCCCGCCACACCGGGCGGAGGATGAACCAGCCGATCTCGACGGCGAACAAGAGCAGCCCCAGCAGCTTGAAGAAGAGATGGTAGACCAGCAGCGCGATGCCCAGGAACAGGAAGAACCGGTACACCCAGGTGCACAGGCCGTAGGCGATCAGCAGGCGGCGGCGCGGGGCCGGCATCTCCTCCGGCACCGGGTCGCCGAAGCCGAACAGCCGCTCGCGCAGCCACCAGCGCGCCAGCGCGAAGGAGCGGTCCTGCAGGTTCGGCTCCTCCAGCCAGTCGCTGGCCAGGAAATAGCCGTCGAAGCGCATGAAGGGGTTCAGGTTCACCGCCAGGGTCAGCACCCAGGCGGTGGTCGCCAGCACCAGGCAGGCGGTGCGCGCCGGCCCGTCGGGCAGCAGCGCCCAGGCGACGGTGGCGACGGCCGCCAGCGCCAGCTCCGCCGCCATGCCGGCGGCGCCGATCTGCAGCCTCTTCCGCCGCTCGGTCAGTCGCCAAGCCTCGGTCGTGTCGGTGTAGAGCACCGGCCACAGCACCAGCAGCGCCACGCCCATGCTGCCCACGCGGCAGCCGTGGCGGGTGGCGGTGTAGGCGTGGCCGGCCTCGTGCAGCAGCTTGGACAGGGCCAGCGCCAGGGCCGCCATGACCGCGCCCTCCGCCGTGAACAGGTCGGGCAGGGCGTGGGTGAAGCTCTCCCACTGCCGCCCCACCAGCCACAGCCCCAGCAGCCCCGCCGCCAGCACCGCCAGCGCGAAGCCTGGGGTGAAGACGAAGCCGACCCGCGGCAGCGTCGCCGCCAGGAAGCGGGCCGGGCGCACCAGGGGGATACGGACGAACAGGTAGTTCTTCAGCAGCCACATGGCGGCGCCCATGCGGCCGGCCTTGCGCTGCGCCAGCAGCCGCTCGGTCGTGGCGGCGCCGGCGCCGCGCAACAGCCCGGCCCCGTCCAGGAAGCGCCTGATGCCTTCCACCTCCTCTGCAGCGACCCGCAATGTGGTCTGGGCGTTGATGGCCGCGGCGATGGGAGCGGCGCCGGCCAGATCCCAGCGCGACAGCACCTCGAACTCCAGCCAGCCGATGCGGACATAGCGGTTGGCGGCGGCGTCGAACAGGGTCCAGCTGGGCGAGCCGTCGGCCGCGGCCGGGCCGGGCAGCAGGGTGATGTCGTCGCGCAGCGGCGGGTAGGGCGCCGGCGGCCCGCCGAGGCCTCCCAGGCTCAGGAGCCCAGCCATTGCCGCAGCACCCCCAGCGGCCGGCGCAGCAGGAACAGGCCCAGCGGCGCCCGGTCGCCATAGAGCTTGGCGGTGCCGCGCAGCCCTATGCGCGGCGGCGCGCCCTCCAAGGCCGCCTTCACCCGGTAGGCCAGCACGCCCTGCGGTGTCACCTGCGCCCGGTAGCCGATGCGCGTGACCGTCCCCGCCAGCGGCCGGCCGGGGGCGGTGTTCAGGAACAGGCTGACCGGTGCGCCGGGGGCGATGTCCACCGCGTCCGATACGGGCATCCAGACCTCCAGCTCCGCTTTCCCCGGGTCGGCCACCAGCATGATCCGCTCGCCCAGCGCCACCGGGCGGCCGGCCCAGTCGCCGGCATCGTCGAACAGGGCGACGCCGTCATGCGGCGCGGTCACGGTCAGGCGCTGCTCCAGCGCCACCAGATAGTCCAGTTCGGCCTTCTGCTGCTCCAGCTTTCCCTGCAAAGCGGCCAACTGGGTGTTGGCGCGGGCATCGGCGAAGGCCTGCTGTGCCGCCTGCCGGTACTCGGCCTCGGCGACGGTCAGGGCCTTGCGCGCCACTTCCAGCCGGCTGCGCAGGCGGGTCGGGTCCAGCGCCACCAGCGGCTGGTCGCGGGTGACGGGGTCGTTCGGCAGCACCAGCAACCGCTCGACCACGCCCTCGACGGGTGCCCGCACCAGCGTCGGGTCCAGCGCCACCACCTCGGCCGGGGCCAGCACGGTCTGGCGGACGGGGAAAGCGGCGACCAGCAGCAGCGCCAATGAGGCGCCGATGGCGATGCGGCCGCGCCGAGCCCGCAGCCGCTCCACCCAGGCCGGTCGCGCCGACTGGAAGCCCGCCAGCGCATGGCCGTAGGCGTCGCCCAGCTGGGCCAGCAGCGGCTTCTCGGCATCATTCAGCGGTTCGGCCCGGGCCAGCAGCAGCAGCCCGCCCGGGGCGCCGCGCGCCCCCGGCAGCGGGATCAGCAGCAGGCAGCCCGGCAGCCATTCGGCCCAGCCAGCGGCAAGCTCGGGCGGTAGGTCGGCGGCGGTGGCGGTACGCATCTCGGCAGGCATGCCCAGGGCGGTCACCGCCCGCTCCAGCCAGCTCAAATAGGGCCCCTGGCGGTCGGGCATTGCCACGCCGGAGACGGCGGCCACCTTGCCCGCCGCCTTGCCGCCCGCTTCCGGCAGCCACAGCACCGCCTGCTGGTAGGGCGTCAGCCCGTGCGTCTCGTTGACGATGACGAAGCCCAGCTCCTCCAGCGTCGCGGCGCGCCGGGCGCGGCCCTCCAGCTGCAGCAGCAGGCTCATGCGCAGAAGCTGGCGGTTCAGCCCGTCGGCGGCCGGGCGCTCCTGGAGGATGGTCATGGCGGGCTCATGGCGACCCGGCCACTCATCCCGGCCATCAGCTCGGGATGGTCGCCCTCGATGGCGCCGTAGAGGCGGAGCGACTGGCTGACCGGGTCGACCTTGCCCGAGACGCGCGTGACCTTGGCCTGGTAGCTGCGCCCGGTCTCATTAATTTCGATACCGAAACGATGATCCTGGCGGACGAAGGAGAGCCAGCGTGACGGCACGATCATCTCCACCTCCAGCTCGCGGTCGTCCAGCACCTCGATGACCGGCTGGCCTTCGGCGACGAACTGGTAGCGCCTGACCGGCAGGGCCGCGACGCGGCCGGGGAAGGGGGCCTTGATGACGCAGCGCTCCACCACCGCCTCTTCCAGCGCCAGCTCGGCCTCGGCCTGCTTCAGCTCGGCCGCGGCGACGTCCAGCTCAAGTCCGCTGGCGCTGTCCATCTTGGAGAGGCGGTCGCTGGTCTCGAACACCTTGCGGGCCTTGTCGCGCATGGCGCGGGCCCGGGCGACGCGGCTCTGCTCCACCTTGCAGTCGAAGGCGGCCAGCACGGCGCCGGCGTCGAACCGGTCGCCGTCGCGCAGCGGCAGCTGCTCCACCCGGGCCGCCATGCCAGCCGACAGCACGGCGCCGCGCTTGGGCACCAGCTGCGCCCGGATCTCCGGCGCCGTCGGCGGCAGGGCCGGGGTGGGAACGGTCTGGGCCATGGCGGCGCCGGCCGCGAGCAGCAGGGGCAGGAGACAGGCGAGGCGGCGCATAGGTTCCCGTCAGGAGGCCGGAGCGGGGGCCAGCGCGGGCAGCTCCGGCATCTCGCCCCGCGCCCAGGATTCCTGGACCGTGCGGACGGCGGCGGCAAGCGACTTTAGATCGACATCCGCAGGCAGCTCCGGGACCGGATTGGCGCCCAGCGAGGCGTAGATGTTGCCGAGCGCCGTCTGCATGTCGGCCAGCGACCGGTCGCGCTGCAACTGGGCGGCGATGGCGGTGGTGCTGCTGCGGATGCGGTCCAGCTCGCTGCGCGCCTCGCTGTTCTGGCCGGCGGTGACGGTCTGGAAGATGCGCTGCTCGATCCGGTCCAGCTTGACCGCGTCCTGGAACTCCTCCTGCGAGCGGCGGTACTGGCGGTAGGCGACATTGACCTGGGTGATGACCGCCATGGTCATGGCCTTGCGCCTGATATCGCCGACCGCCTTCTGCGCCTCGGCCACGTCCATGCCCCTCGGGCCGCTCAGCAGGCCGATCAGGTTCCAGGTGGCCCGTGCCCCGGCCTCGGCCCAGGTCTCGTTCACCAGGAAGGAGTTGCTGTCCCAGTTCAGGCTGCCGGTGACCGCCAGGGCCGGGAACATGCGGATCAGCGCCTTGTGCGCCTCCTGCCGGGTGATCCGGGCCTGGTAGCGCTCCTCGCGCAGCTCGGGCCGGTTGAACAGCGCCACCAGCTCCAGGCGCTCGATGTCGGCGGGCAGGTCGGGCGGGCGGATGCTGTCCTCCGCCGGCATGACCAGCGTGAAGGGCTGGTCCTGCGGGATGTTCATCAGCGCGGCCAGCCGCGCCCGCGACAGCATCAGGTCGGTCTTCAGCGCGCGCAGCTGCCGGGTCAGCTCCAGCAGGCCCTTCTGGTACTGCAGGATCTCGACCAGGGGCCGCAGCTTCTCCTGCTCCACCCGCTGGGCGTTGGCCAGCGCCGCCTCGGCCTCGGCCAGCACGGCGTCGATCGCCGGCATGCGCATCTCGGCCGACGCGGCCTGCCAAAAGGCGCCGCGCACCTCCTGCACCACGTTGTTCAGCACCCGGCGGCGGCGCTCCTCGGTCACCAGCACCCGGTCGGCCTGCTGCTTGGCCTGGAAGTAGCTGAGGCCGAAATCCAGGATGTTCCAGGTGAAGGTCAGGTCGGCCGAGCCGCGGCCCTTGTCCTGCGAGGTCGAGGGCTCCAGCGACTGCAGCCCCGACAGGATGGAGCGCGAGCTGGACGCGTTGGTGTTGTTGCGCAAATTGTAGCCGGCGCTGGCGGCGAACCGGGGCAGCAGGTCGATGTTGGCGAGGCCCAACTGGCTGTCCTGCATCGCCCGCTCCATCAGCGCCAGCCGGTGGTCCAGGTTGTAGCGGATGGCCCGGGCGACCGCCTCCTCGATGGCGATGGGGCCGGAGACCGGCTCCTGCCCGTCGAACAGATGGGCGCGGTCCTCCTGCGCCTGCCGCAGATGCTCGGACGGCGCGATCGGGTCGGGCTTGACCGCGCAGCCCGCCAGCAGCGCCAGGGCGAGAAGGGCGGCCGTCCGCCGGGCGGCAGGCACGGGGGAGGTGCGGCGGGATGCGGTGACGGGCATGTCGGTCTTCATCTCGGGGGATGTCAGGCGGTGCGGCTATCGGCGCCGGGGGCGGCGACGGGAGCGGGCGGCGGGGCGGGATCGGGGCCGAGCAGGCTGTCGAGCAGGGCGCGGCCCTGGGCCAGCAGCCCCGGCTTGCCCGCCGCCCGCAGCTGCGCCGCGAAGGAGGCCTTGGCGACGACAGGACCCTCCGACGGCGCCGGTGGCGCGCCTTCGGCCGGGGCGGCAAGGCCCAGCTCGGCGCGGGCGACCTCCGTCTCCGTGCCGGCGTCGGCACGGCGCTCGGCGGGCGCACCCTCGGCGGGAGCGCCCTCTGCCGGCGTTCCCTCGGCGGGCGGGGCGTTGCCGTCCGGCGCCGTGCCGTTCTGCTGGCCGGGCGCGCCCTCGGCCGGCGTGCCGCGGACGCCGCGGTTCTGCTGCGCCGGACGCTCGTTGCCGGGCTCTGTGTCCTCGCCGACCTGGATGCGGAACTGGGTAACCGCCTCGGCGCCGCTGCTGTCGCGGGCGCTGACGGCGATCTCCAGCACGCCCTCCGTTCCCGCCGGCGGCGTGCCGGAGAAGGTGCGGGTCGAGGGATCGAAGCGCAGCCAGGACGGCAGCGGCTCGCCCGTCGACTGCTTGGCCTCCAGGACCAGCTGCTCGTTCGGGTTGGTGTGGCGGAAGACGTTCTGCGGCACCTGGAACGCCTTGCTGGCATTCTGGACCAGTACCTGGTCGGTGATGGTGCCGGCCACCATCAGGTTGATCTGGCGCGCCGGGCCGGACAGGTTGCCGATGCCGCCCGCCGCCTGAGACCCGCCCGAGGAGACGGTGCCATCGGCGGTGGACAGGCCCGGCGCCACGGTCGCCGCGCGGGTGCTGGGCGCGCCGCTGTCGGAGCTCGGCAGGCTGGTGGCCAGGCTCGTGGCCGTAGCCACCGAAGGTCCCGGCGCGGCCGTGGCGGTGCCGCCGGTGGCGATCAACGTCGTCGCCGGCAGGGCAGTGGCGGTCGCGGGCGTCGCGGCGGGCGTGCCGCCGGCCGGGGTCGCGGCGACGGCCGCCGGGGCGGCCGTGACGATCAGCGCGGGAGCGGTGCCGGTGGCGGGCCCGGCATCGGCCGCCGGCGTCGGCGCGGGTGCCGTCACCACTACTACGGGCGGCGGGGGAGGCGGCGGCGGGGGAGGCGTCGTGACCGAGACGGTCAGGGTGGTGGAGGCGCTGGCCCCGGCCTTGTCGGTGCCGGTCACGGTGAGCGTCACCGTGCCGACATCGAGCGCGCCCGGCGTGCCGGACAGGGCGGTGCCGTCGAAGCCCATCCAGCCGGGCATGCCCGAAACCGAGACGGTGACCACATCGCCGAGATCCACGTCCTGGAACAGCCCGGCCGGCAGCGGAGCGGTCAGCGCCTGGCCGGTCTGCACGGTGCGCGCCGGCAGCGGCTGGGTCACGGTCGGCGCGTCGTTGACCGGGCGCACGGTGATCGGCACCGACGCGGTGCTGGAGCCCGAGCTGATGGTGAGCGTGTCGGCGCCGTTGTAGTTCAGCGCGCCCTGGTAGCTCAAGGTGGCCAGCGCGGCATTGACCTCGGCCGGGGTGCCGCTGAGGGTCAGTGAGGCGCTGCCCGCCCCGGCGCCGGTGGCGAGCGTCCCCTGGCCGACCGACAGGGTGATGCCGACGCTGCCGGTGCCGGCCACCATGGCGATGCCGCCGATGGCGTCGCGGACATCCTCGTTCATGGTCAGCGCGTCGGGCGCGGTGAAGGGGCGCAGGCGCATCGTCACCGGGATGGTGGCGAAAGTCCGCGCGTCGCCGCCCTGCTTCTCCGCGGAGATGGCGGTGACGGTCAGGGTGAAGGCGGCCGTGCCCGGCGGGCTTCCGGCCGGCGGCGTCATGGTCGGGTCGGCCGTCATGGTCAGCCCGGGCAGGCTGGCGGCCTTGAGCGTCCAGACACCGTCGCCGCCCCGTGTGCCGGCCGACAGACTCACCGCCGACGGCACGCCCGACACGAGCAGCGTCAGCTCCTCGGACGTGTCCAGGTCGGCCAAGGCGGAGGCGAGGTCCAGCGGCACCGGCACGCCGCCATTACCCTCCAGGGCGGCCGGGGCGGCGAGCGTCGGCATGTCGGGCACCGCGTCCACCGTGACCGCCAGGGTGGCGGTCACGGTGGCGGTCTCGCCCGTCTTCTCCTTGGACGTCGCGGTGACGGTCAGGGTGAAATCGGCGTCGCTGTTCTTCGCGGGGGTGACGGTCAGGTCAGCGAGCTGGTCTGGTGCCAATTCCCACGTACCGCCGCCCAGGTCGGTGCCGGCCGAGAGCACCGCGCCTTCCGGCACGCCCGAGATGGTGACGGACAGCGTCTCCGACCCGTCCTTGTCCACCAGATCGGCGGCCAGGGTCAGGGCGATGGCCGTGTCCTCCTTGCCCTGGGCGGGGGAGACGGTGAGGTTGGGCGCCTCGGCGGTGGCGGTGACGTCCACCAGCACCGTGGCGACCGTGCTGGCGGTGCCGCCTGCCTTCTCGGTGGCGGTGGCGGTCACGGTCAGGGTGAAGTCCGCGTCGGCCCCGCGCGGCGGGCTCACGGTCAGGCCGGAGAGGTCGCTCGCCGCCAGGGTCCAGGTGCCGTCCGCCTGGCGACCGCCGGCCGACAGGATCGCCCCGTCCGGCAGGCCCGCCACGGTCAGGGTCAGGGTCTCCGACCCGTCGGTGTCGACCAGGGCGGAGGTCAGCGGCAGCGCCGTCGCGGCACCCTCCTTGGCCTTCACCGTCTCCGGCGCGGCCAGGGTGGGCGCGTCGGCCACGGCTTTGACCGTAACGGCGATGGTGCCGGTGGCCGTGGCCTTGCCGCCGTCCTTCTCCTCCGCCGTCGCCGTGACGGTCAGGGTGAAGTCGGCGTCGCTGTCCTTGGCGGGCGTCAGCGTCAGGCCCGACAGGTCGGTCCCGGCGGCCTTGATTTCCCAGCCGCCGTCAGCGGTGCGGGCGCCCTGGGACAGGGTGGTACCCTCGGGCAGGCCGTCGAAGCGCAGGGTCAGGGTCTCCGAGCCGTCGCGGTCCGCCAGCAGCGCGGTGACGGGCAGGGAGATGGCCTTGTCCTCCTCGCCGTCCGCCGGGCCGCCGATCTCCAGCGTCGGCGCGTCGGCGACGGCGCCGAGGTCGATGTCGATCGTCGCCACCTTCGACGCCGCCCCGCCCGCCTTCTCGGTGGAGGTGGCGGTGACGGTCAGGGTGAAGTCCTTGTCGCTGCCCTTGGCGGGCTGCACCGTCAGGCCGGCCAGCTGGTCGCCGGCGACGACCCAGCCGGCGGCGGTGCGGGTGCCGGCCGACAGGGTCGCGTCGTCGGGCATGCCCGTGATGGTGACGGTGAGCGCCTCGGAGGTGTCGATGTCCGACAGGGCCGAGGCGATGCCGAGCGCCACCGGCGCACCCTCCTTGCCCACCAGCCGCGTCGGCGCGGTCAGCGCCGGCATGTCGGCCACCGCCTTCACGGTGACCGCAAGGGTGCCGGTGGTGGAGGCGGTGCTGCCGTTCGGCTCCGTCGCCGTGGCGGTGACGGTCAGGGTGAGGTCGGTGTCGCTGTCCTTGGCGGGTGACAGCGTCAGGCCTGACAGGTCGCCGGCGGCCAGGGTCCAGACGCCGTCGGCGCCGCGGCTGCCGGCGGAAAGCTTGGCATCGGCCGGCACGCCCGCGATGCGCAGGCTCAGAGTCTCCGACTTGTCGATGTCGGCGATGGCGGCCTGGAGATCGAGCGGGATGGCCGTATCCTCTTCGCCCTGCGCGGCGGCGAGGGTGAGCGCCGGCACGTCCGCCACCGCGTCCACGGTGACGGTCACGCTGGACGTGCTCGTCGCTGTCGCGCCGCCCTGCTCGGCGGATATGGCGGTGACGGTCAGGGTAAAGCTGCCGGAGAAGTCCTTGGCCGGCGTCACCGTCAAGCCCGACAGGTTCGCCGCGGGCAGGGTCCAGACGCCACCGCCCTGGGTGCTCCCGGCCGACAGAACCGCGCCGCTGGGCACACCCGACACCTGCACCAGCAGCGTCTCCGACCCGTCGGAGTCGGTCACCGACGCGCTGATGGGCATGGCGACAGGCGTGTCCTCCTTGGTGGAGAGGCTGCCCGGAACGCTGAGGGCGGGCGTGTCGGCCACGCCCGTCACCGTGGCGGTCATGGTCCCGGTCTCGGCGCCGAAGGGGCTGGCGCCGCCGGGCACACCCACCGCCACGACGGTGCCCGCCTGAGCGGCGGTGCCGTTCGTCTGGTCCCAGGCGCGGTAGGTCAGGGTGGCGGTGCCGGACGCGCTGGCCGCCGGCAGGAAGCGCAGCATGGCGGCGCCGTCCAGCAGCAGGGCGTCGCCCGCCCCGATCGTCGGCAGCGCCGCCCAGTTGCCGCCGGCATCGTAGGAGACCTGCCAGGCGCCAGGAATGCCGGACGTCCCGGTCACGGCGATGCCGCGGACGGAAACGTAGTCCGGCCCGCCGTCGGCGGAGGTGTCGCCGCTGTCCGGATCGGTGTAGCTGGTGCCGAGGATGGAGGCCACGGTCGCGCCCGGCGGGGCGGCCGTGTCCTCGTTGACCGCCGCGATGGCGGAGCTGGCCGGCGACAGGACGGGCGCGTCGTTGACAGGGGTGACGGTCAGCGCGATCTCGCCCGTGTCGGTGCGGGCGCCGCCGGTGCCGACATTGCCGAGATCCGTGACCAGCACGGTCACCTTGTCGTCGCCGTTGAAGTTGGCGGCGCCCTTGTAGGTGAGGGTCGCCAGCGCCGCGTTCACGTCGGCGAGGCTGCCCGTGACCTTGACCGTCGCCTCGCCGTTCTTGGCGGCGCCGTCGAAGGTGAGGCCCGTCACGGTACCCAGGGTCAGCGTGCCCTTGGAGACGGCGAGGGTCGTCTGCACCTTTCCGTCGCCGGGCGCGTCGGCGACGTCCACGTCGGCGATGGTGATGGCCGGCACGGCGAGGCCGGTGTCCTCGGCCACCGTCTGGGCGGCGGGCAGGGTCAGCAGCGGCCGGTCGTTCTGCGAGCCGATGGCGGTGACCAGCTGCACCGTGGCGGCGCTGACGGCGGTGGTGCCGCCCTTGGCCCCGCCGGCGGAGAGGTCGGCGGCGGTTCCGGTGGTGACGGTCGCCGAACTGTCGATCAGGCGCACGGTCAGGGCCGGGGCGTCGCCGTTGAAGTCCTGCGCCGGCACGAAGCGCAGCTTGTGGTCCTGCCGGATCTGCAGCGCCGTCGCCTCGGTGCGGGCGCCGACGTCGGTCCAGACGGTGCCGCCGTCCGAGGACCATTGCCAGACGCCCTGCGCGGCGGTGGCGGCGTTGCCGGTGATGGCGATCCCGGCCAGGCTGTTGGCGCCGCTGCCACCGCTCACCAGGTCGGTGGCGTCGCTGAAGCGCGCGGTGAAGAGGTTGGAGACCGTGTCGCCCGGGATGTCGGTCTGGGCGCTGTCCTCCGCGATGCCGGCCAGCACCGCCAGGCCGGAGGCAACCGGCGCGTCGTTCACGGCCGTGACCGTGTGCTGCAGCGTCACCCGGATGGCGGCGTCGGAGATGCGGGTACCGCCGCCAGTCGCGCCGGCGCCGGACAGGTCGGCCGTGCCGCCGCCGGCGATCGCGCCGCCCGAGGCGTCGATCAGGTGCGCGGTGAGCGTGGGGGCGGGGCCGTTGAAGTGCGCGGCCGGGGTGAAGCGCAGCCGGTCGTCGGCCGACAGCAGCAGCGCCGTCGCGTCGGTGCGGGCGCCGACGGCGGTCCAGGTCGTGGAGCCGTTCAGCTGGTACTCCCAGGCGCCACGCGCGTCCGACCCGTTGGCGGTGACGGCGATGCCGGCGAGGGCGTCGGCGGCCGAGCCGTTGCTGGCGGTGCGGTCGTCGATCGCGTCGGTGAAGGCGGCCAGGAACAGGCCGGAGACGGAGCTGTCCAGCGGCGCCGCCGAATCCTCGGCCGAGTTGCCGTGGGTCACGGTCGCCTGGCTGCGCCGGGGGGCGTCGTTGGCGGCCGAGACCACCGCCGTCAGCTGCCCGACGCCGGTGGAGAAGGCGGTGGTGCCGCCGGTGGCGCCCGCGCCGGTCAGGTCCGCGGTGAGGCCGGCCGTGCCCGAGGTGCGGTCCCAGGCGCGGTAGGTCAGGGCGGAGACGGCGTCGCCGTTGAAGTCGGCGGTGGGGCGGAAATACAGCCGCGTATTGGCGTCCAGCGCCAGCAGCAGGGCGCTGTCGGCGCCGACGGCGGCCAGCGCCTGCCAGGTCGCGCCGCCGTCGGTGGAATAGTGGAACTGGCCGTGCGTCGTGTCGGCGGCGGTGACGGCGATGCCCTTCAGCCAGCCGGTATCGGCGTCGGCGATATTGGTGACGGCGTCGCGCAGCAGCGAGCCGGCGGCGCCCGTCGGCAGGCCCGCATCCTCAGCCACGGCGGCCAGCTTGAGCGGCGTGCCGCCGCTGACGGTGGGCGCCTCGTTGATGCCCGTGATGGTGATGGTCAGCGTGCTGGCGGCGGTGCCGCCGGACCCGTCGGCGGCGGTGTAGGTGACCACCTCCTGCAGCGTCTGGCCGGCCTCCAGCGCCATCACGTCGGCGTTCGCGGCATTGGCCGCGTAGCTCCAGGTGCCGTTGGCGTTCACCGTGACGGAACCGTACTTGCCGGCCAGCGCCGATCCGACCGAGCCGCCGCCCCCGTCCTGGATGCCCATGGCGGAGACGGTCAGCGTGGTGCCCGTGTCCACGTCCGTGTCGTTGGTCAGCACATTGCCGGTGGCCGCGGCCGCGCCGACCTGGTGGGTGGCCGTATCGGGATTGGCGACGGGCGCGTCGTTGACCGCGGTGATGGTGATGGTGGCCGTCGCCTTGCCGCCGCTGATGCCCGCGAGCCCGGCGCTGCTGGACGCCTCGACGTCGAAGCTGCCGGGGGCGGTGCGGTTGGGCGAGGGCGTGAACTTCAGCCCGGCATTGCCCTGGGCCGCCGTGATGAAGCTGCCGTCGGTGATCTCCGTGGTGCCGTCGTTCAGGAACAGGCGGCCGCCGGTGATGGCGGTGATGCGGAAGTTGGTGACCTCCGCCCCGTCGGTGGCGTGGCGGGTGACGACCAGGCCGGTGGTGGTCTGCGTGTCCTCCGCCGTCGTGCTGTTGGTGACGCTCGGCGTGTCGGGCAGGGGCGTGACCGTCACGCCCAGCGCCACGGTGTTGGCGTCGGCGGAGAAGCCGCCGATGCCGCCGACCGACGCCGTGATGTTCCGCGCGGCCCCTTCCGTGAAGCCCCCGGCGCCGTCCCACAGCCGCACCGTGAGCGCGCCCGGCGCGCCCCAGTAGTTGGCGGCCGGCAGGAAGCGCAGCTCGGCGTCGGCGTCCAGCACGACGGCCGTAGCGTTGGAGACGCCGGTGGCGATGTCGGTCCAGGTGCCGGCCCCGTCCGTGCGCCACTGCCACTTGCCCTCCGCCGCGGTGGCGGCGTTGGCGGTGACGGCGATGCCGGCGAAGGCGGCGGCGGAATCCACATCCGCGAAGCGCGTCTGGAACAGCGCGTCAACCCGCTCCCCGGCCGGCGCGGCCGTGTCCTCGACGACGTCGTCCAGGGACTCCGTGGCGGTGCCGGTGCGCGTCGGCGCGTCGTTGACGGCGGTGATGGCGACCGTGACCGAGCCGCTGCCGGACAGCGCCGCGCCCGAGCCCTGGTCGATGGTCGGGTTGCCGTCGTTGAGGTTCAGCGACAGCGTCACCGAGGCGGGCGGCGCCTGATTGGCGTTGGCGTAGGTGATCTGGCGCAGCGCCTGGTCGACCAGCGTATTGGTGGCGCCGGAATCGAAGGACAGCACCAGCACGCCGCCGGTGTTGGTCGTCACCGCGCCGATCTTGGTCGCGCCGATCTTCACATCGCCGCCGGCGAAGGACAGCGTGCCCGACGCGGCGAAGAGGTCGTCGGCCGAGGCGGTGCCGGAGCGCTGGACGGTCAGGGTGGCGCCGTTCCAATTGTCGCCGGCGCGCAGCTCGGGGTCGGCGAAGGACGCGTCGGCGTCCAGCGCCACGGGGGTCCCGTCCTCGGTGAAGGCGACGGTACCGCCCAGGCCGGTGAAGCCCGGCGCGTCATTGACCCGGGCCACCGTCACGGTGGCGGTGCCGGTCGCCGTGTCGCCGCCGCCATTGGCGGTGCCGTCGCCGTCCACCAGCGTGTAGGTAAGGCTGCGGGTCAGGTCGCTGGGCGCATCGGAGCTGTTGGCGAAGGTGACCGCCTCGATCAGCGCCTTGGCCGCCAGGGGCGTCGCCGCCGCGCTGGTGAAGTTCACCTTCAGCGCGCCGCCGTTGCTGCCGTCCTGCACGATGGTGCCGATCGCCGTGCCGGCAAAGCTGACCGTCGTGCCGGAGACGGAGATCTGGCCGGCGCCGGTGCCGGTGCTGCGGATGCCCAACTGGTCCGCCGCAGTGCCGTTGGCGGTGAAGGCCACGGTCAGCGAGCCGCCGCTGAAGTCAGGGCTGTCCACGTCGGCGAGGCTGACCGACCCGTCGACCAGCATGGCCGGATCGTTCTCGGTATAGGCGGCGGTGCCGCCCATGGCGCCCAGGACCGGCGCGTCGTTCACGGCGGTGATCGTGGTGTTCAGCGTGACGGTGTGGGCGTCGGTGCCGCTGATACGGCCGGTGCCGCCGCTGGCCGGCAGGGTGGCGTAGGTGGCGTCGTTGCCGGGGGTGGAGGTGGTGGTCGGTCCGCCCGTCTCGATCAGCTGCGCCGTCAGCCCGGTCGGCGTGCCGGCATAGTCGGCCACCGGCACGAAGCGCAGCATGTCGGTCGGCGCCAGGACGAAGCCCTTGCCGGCCGGGATGCCCGTCGGCAGCGCGGTCCAGCTGCCGCCGGCGTCGGTCGAGAACTGCCAGGCGCCCTGCGTCGCCGGGTTGGCGTCGTTGGCGCCGACGGCGATGGCGGCGAAGGAGTTGGCTGTGGAGCCGCTGCCGCCGACGGCGACCGTGACCGTGTCGCGCGTGTCCTTGAAGGTGCCGGAGAACAGGCTGGTGACGGTGGCGCCAGGAATGCTGGCGGTGGCGGTGTCCTCCAGCACGGCGGCCAAGGTCGTGGTCGCGACGGTGCGCTGCGGCGCGTCGTTCACCGCGGTGATGGACGTGGTCAGCCGCACCGTGGCCGTGGAATAGCCGTTGGTCCCGCCCAGCAGGCCGGTGAGGTTGCGGCCGGTGCCCGTGGACAGGCCGGTGCCGTCCGACAGGTGCGCATCCAGGTGGCCGGGCGTGCCGTTGAAGTCCGGCTGCGGCAGGAAGCGCAGCAGGGCCGCCGCCGGGATGACCGTGGCGTTGGTGGCGCTAACGGTGGTGGCGACCGCGGTCCAGTTGGACCCGCCGTCCGTGGAATACTCCCAAATCCCCTGCGCCGCCGTAGCGGTATTGGCGACAATGGCGATGCCGGCCAGCGGCTGGGCCGAGCTGCCGCCGGTATTGGTGACCTGGTCGGTGGCGTCGGAATAGTTGCCGCCGAACAGGTCGGTGACGGTGGCGCCGGCCGGGGCGGCGGCGTCCTCGTTCACGGCGGCCAGGGTCGTGCTGCCGGTGGCGGTGGGCGCGTCGTTGACGGCGGTGATGCCGATGGTGACGGTGCCGCCGACCTGCTTGGCCCCGCCGGTGCCGGTCGCACCCAGGTCGGTGATGGTGTAGCTCAGCCCGTCGGCGCCGTTCATGTTGCCGGTGGGGGTGTAGACCAGCCCGTTCAGCGCCGCGTTGATCTGGGCCTGCGTGCCCTTGAAGGTCATGCTGGCGTCGGCGGTGCCGTCGCCGGCGCCGTTGGTCGTGCCGCCGTCGCCGGTCAGCGGGTTCGCCGTCTCGGTGAAGCCGAAATCCAGCCCCGTGGTCGTCGCCAGCGTCAGCGTGCCCTTGGTCACCGCGAGGCGCAGGATCATCGGGTTGTCGACCACGTCGGGATCGTCGAAGCGGAAAGTGCTGGACCCGATGGTGACGCTGGAATCCTCGTTGACGGCGATGCTGGCCGGCGCCGTCACCTCGGCCGGGTCGTTCACGCCGGAGACGGTCAGGCTGATCGTCTCGGTATCGGTCAGGGCGGTCCCAGCGCCGATGTTGCCCTGGTCGGTCAGCGACAGGACGATGGAATCCGCGCCGCTGTACTTGCTGTCCGGCGTGTAGAGCAGGTTGCCGGTGCCCAGCAGCGTATTCACCTGCGCCTGGGTGCCGGTCACGTTCACCGTGCGGCCGCCGGCACCCGCCACCGTCGCCCCGCCCAGGGCCGCGTCGGTGAAGGAGATATTGCCGTGGGTGGCGGTCAGGGTCAGCTTCAGCTGGGTGTAGCCGGTGTCCGGGCTGTCGATGTCCGCCACCGACACGCCGGTGATGCTGTTGGCGACGTTCTCGTTGGGCGTCAGGCTGGCCGGCGCCGTGATGGCGGGCGCGTCGTTCACCGCCGTCACGTCCATGACGATGGTCTTCGTGCCGGTCAGGCCGCTGCCGGTGCTGACGTTGTTCTCGCCGAAGCCGAGGTCGTTCAGCGTCACCGTCAGGGTGCGGGCGGCGTCCGTGCTGTTCAGCTTGTTGACGTTGGCGGCCGGCGCGTAGCTCAGCGTCGCCAGCGCCGTGTTCAGCGCCGTGACGGTGCCGGTGTAGACCATCGTGCCGCTGCCGTTGGCGCCGGACTGCAGGGTCAGGCCCGTCGTGTCGCCCAGGGTCAGGGAGCCGCTGGGGATCGACAGGGTCAGCTGCACCGCGTTGCTGCGGGCGTCCACGTCGGCGACGGTCACCAGGCTGGCGCCGCTCAGCGCGACGGAACCGTCCTCCGCCACCGTCACGGTCGCGGGCCCGCTGACCGTGGGGGCGTCGTTGACCGGGTCGACATTGTCGATCTGGATGGAGCCGTTGGCCGTCAGCGTGCCGCCGGTACCGCGGTTGCCGCGGTCGTTCACCGAGACGGCGATGCTGTCGTCGGCGGCGCCGTTGGCGGTGCTGGGGTCCTCGCCCGGGCGGTACTGCAGCGTCGCCAGCGCGGCGTTGAGGTTGGCCGTCGTGCCGCGGATGGTGAAGCTGTTGTCGCCGTTGGCGCCGGCGGTGAAGGTCAGGCCGGTGGTCGTCCCCAGCGTCAGCCGGCTTTCCGCCCTGGTCGCGTCGAGCGTGACCTCCATCGGCGGGGTGGTGGGCGTCTCGCCGCGCGCTACGTCCACGTCGGCGATGCTGAGGCCGGTGATGGACAGCGCGTCGTTGTCGTTCGCCTTGGCGTAGCTGAAGGTCGGGGTGGCGATGGTCAGGGTCGGCGCGTCGTTCACCGCCGCGACGGTCAGCGGGATGTTGCGCGTGATGGCGCCGGCGCCGGCGATGCCGGCCTGCCCGTTCACGTCGGGCCGGCTGTTGCCGTTGTCGTTGAAGACGAGGCGCAGCGTCTCGGCGTTCGGGCCGGTGGCCGGCGTGGCGGTGTTGAAGTCGGCGTTCGGCTGGTACTGCAGCGCCGCCAGCACCGCGTTGAGGTTGGCGAGGCTGCCGGTCAGCGTGACGCTGGTGAAGCTGGTCAGGGCGTCGGCGGCGCCGCCGGAGATCGCGTCCGGGGTCAGGCCGGAGAGCGTCGTCACCCGCAGCAGGCCGTTGGCCGAGGGGAGCGAGACGGTCACCGTCATCAGATCGTCGGGGCTGCCGGCGGGCGTGCCGGTCTCCGTCAGGTCGACATCGGCCAGCGACAGCACGTCGGTGCCGTTGGCGCCCCGGACGGCGGCGAAGGCCGCGTCCTCGGTGAAGCCCTGGAAGGTCGCGGCGGTGATGGTGCCGCCCAGCGCGGTGGCGCCCACCGAGAGGGCCGGGTCGTCGTTCACCGACCGCACGGTGATGGTGGAGATCTCGGTGTCGGTCAGCGTGCCGCCGGTGCCGGTATTGCCCTTGTCGTCGGCGCTGACGGTCAGGGTGAAGACGCCGTAATCATGCTGGGTCCGATGGAACTGCATCGTCGCCAGCGCGGCGTTCAGGTCGGTCACCGTGCCCTTGATGGTGAAGGCGTTGGACTCGTTGGCGCCGCTGACGAAGGTGACGCCCGTGGTGGTGACCAGCTTCAGCGTGCCGTTGGCGTCCGACGGGCCGACGCCCGCCGCCTGGATCAGCGACAGCGCCACCTCCAGGTTGCCGCCGGAATCCGGGTCGGCCAGCACGATCTTGTCGGCGCCGGAGAAGGTGAAGGCGGCGTCCTCGTTCACCGTCAGCGTCGCCGGCAGGGTGACGGTGGGCGCATCGTTCACCGCCGTGACGGTGACGTTGACGGTGCCCGCGACGGTCTTGGCGCCGCCGCTGCCCTCGTTGGCGAGGTCGCTGACGGTGATGGCGACGCTGGCCGCGCCATTGTAGTCCTGCGCGCCCTTGAACTTGACGTTGCCGCCGGACAGGGCCGCGTCCAGCGCCGCCTTGGTGCCGGTCACCACGATGCTGGCGGCGGGCGTGGTCAGCGCCGTGCCGGTGACGCCGGCCGCGGAAGCGAGCCAGACCTGGCCGCTGGTGGCGGCGAGCGTGACCTGCATCAGCCCGTCATTGGTGCCGTTGGTCTCGTTCCGGTTGATGTCGGGATCGAAGACGGTGATGTCGGACAGGGACAGGGTCGTGTCCTCGTCCACCGTCGCCGCGCCGCCGCCGGTCAGGTTGCCGCCATTGTAGGTGGCGGACGGCGCGTCGTTGAGGGCGCGCACCGTGATCGCCACCGTCTTGCTGTCCTGCTGGCTGGTGGTGTCGCCGCTGTTCTTCGTGTTCAGGATCGCGGGGTTGCCGCCGTCGCCCGGATCGCGGCCCTGCCCGGTGCCGCCGTCCGAAACGGTGACGGTCAGCGTGTCGGCGCCGTTGTACTCGGCCGTGCCGGCATAGGTCAGGCCGGTCGCATGCGCCAGGGTCGCGTTGATCTCGGCCCGGGTGCCGGTGACGGTGACGGTCGCCGTGCCGTTGTTGCCGACCTGCCCGCCGGTCACGCCGCCGGGGACGCCGGTGTTCACGGTCAGCGTGCCCTGCAGCACGGTGAGGGTGGCGGTCATGGTGGCCGACGCCACGTCCACGTCGGCGATGCTGATGCCGGTGATGGCGAGGGAGGCGTCCTCGTCCACGGTCTTCGCCGTCGGCACGGTCAGCACCGGGCTGTCGTTCACCGCGCCGACAGTGATGGCGAAGGTACCGGTCGGCTCGCCGTCGCCGCTGCCGTCCGACACGGTGAACTTGAAGCTGTCGGCATGGATCTCGTTGCCGTCATGCCGGTACTTCAGCAGGCCGGCCTTCAGCTGCGTCTCGGTGAAGACCGAGCCGACGCCCAGCGTCACCTCGTTGCCGCCATTGTCGATGAACAGCTTGCCGACGGTGGTGGCCTGGGTGATGCGCAGCTGGACCTGCGTGCCGGTATTGTCCGTGTCGTCCACGTCCAGCAGGGCGGCGGTGATGGTCGTCACCTCGCCCTCGTAGCCCTGGGTCGGGCCGATGCCGGTGTTGACGGTGATGGTCGGCGCGTCGTTGTCCGGGCGGATGGTGACGGTCACCGTCGCCGCGCCGGAGTCCAGGCCACCCGGGTCCTTGACCGCGAATTTCAGGCTGTCGGTGAAGTTCTCCGTGCCGTCATGGATGTAGCGGAGCTTGCCGCCCGTGATCATGGCCTGGGTGAACTCCGCCGCCGCCGTGCCGAGCTGGCCGGCCGTGACGGCGGCGAAGCCGCCGCCGGCGTCGATCTCCACCGTGCCGCGCGTCGGCAGCTGGGTCAGGCGGTAGGTCAGGGCGGAGGTGGCGTTGTCGCTGTCCGACGCGCCGAGCTGGCCCGTGGTCAGCACATGCGTGCCGCCCTCCGCCAGGGTGAAGCCGCCGCCGCTGGCCTGGGGCGCGTCGTTCACCGGGGCGACCGTCACGTTGATCGTGACGGTGCCGCTGGTCGCCTCGCCGCCGCCGCCCAGCGTGCCGCCGTCGGTGAGGCGGACCTGGAACTGGTCGGCCGCCGCGTCGGGCTCGCTGTCGGGATTGTGGAAATAGGCGACCTTGCCGCTCTGCACCTCGTCGACCGAGAAGCGGCCGCCGACGCCCAGCGCCTCCCAGGTCGAACCGGTCAGGCGGCTGACCGTGCCGCCGCCGGGGGTGGAGACCAGCACATAGACCAGCTGCTGCGGGTCGGTCGTGTCGGGGTCCGCGTACTGCAGCAGGTTGGAGCCGAGCAGACCGGTGTTCAGCAGCACCGCGTTCGCCTGGTCCGCCAGGGTCGCCGCGTCGCCATCGTCCGTGGCGTCGGTGTCGTGCTCGGACACCGCCAGCCCGCCGTTCGCGACCAGGGTCGGCGCGTCGTTCACCGGCGTGAAGTCGATGGTGAAGGTCTTGGTGCCGGTGCTGCCGCCGGCACCGTCGGTCACGGTGAAGGTGAAGGTCGTGCCGGCCGCGGCGCCGACCGGCTCCGTCCCGTCATGGGTGAAGGAGACCTGGCCCTTGTCCAGATCGTCCTGGGTGAAGGTCCCGCCCGCCGTCAGCTTCGTCGCGCCCAGATACAGGTCGCCGTGGCCCGGCGCCGTCCCGATCGTGTAGGTCAGCGCGGCCGCGCCCTGCTCGGGATCGGTCGACTGCAGCAGCGTCGTGCCGATGACGGTGCCGCCGCTGCCCTCCGCCGTCACCAGCGGCCGGTTGACCTTCAGCGTCGGGTCCTCGTTGCCGGGGCCGCCGCCGCCGATGGTGAGCGACACGGTCAGCGTGCCGTTCACCGTGGTGGTGGCGTCCTTCAGCGTCAGGTTGACGGTGTAGTTGCCGAAATCCAGGTCGCCGGTATGGACCAGCGTCACCAGCCCGGCATTGATGTCGGCCTGGGTGAAGGTCAGGACCGGGGAGCCGCCCTTGTGGAACTGGGTGTTCGGCGGCAGGCTGGCGGCGGAGATGTCGTAGACCAGCGCCCCGGCCGCCGTGTCCACGTCCTCGCCCTGCAGGTTGCCGGCGGTGACGGTCGCGGTGTCGGTGCCGAGATTGGCCGCGTTGATGTAGACGGTGCGCGTCCGCAACGTCGGCGCGTCGTCCACCGGCGTGACGTTGATGGTGAAGGTGCCGGGCAGGGCGGCGCCGCTGCCGTCGCGCAGCGTGTAGCCGAAGCTGTCGGACGCCGTGACCGGGTCCACCCCGTCATGGACGTATTTCAGGCGCCCGGCATCGATGTCGATCTGCTGGAACGCCGAGCCGGCGCCCAGGCGCACCGAGTTCAGGTACAGCACGCCCCGGGTCGGCGCCGTGGAGATGGTGTAGGTCAGCTGGTTGCGGGCGCTGTCCGGATCGGCGTGGTCCAGATGCGTCTCGTCGGTGATGACGACCTCGCCGCCCTCCGTCACGGTGGCGGCGACGTTGCGCACCACCGACGGGTCGTCGTTGCGCGGGCTGATGGCGATGGTGACGGCGACGTTGGCCTGGGTCGTCGGCGCCAGCACCGTGTGGCCGTCGGTGACGTCCACGGTGAAGCTCGCCGACGCGTTGCCGCCGGTGGGCTCCGCGCCGGTGCCGACGAAGCGCAGCCGCCCCGCCGTCGCCTGCGCCTGGGTGAAGGTCTGGCCGACCGTCACGTCGGTGTAGGTGCCGGTGCCGCCCACGTCGAACACCAGCTTGCCGACCGTGGCGCTGGGCAGGCTCTTGACCGTGTAGGTCGTCAGCGCCGCGTTGCCGTCGGCGTCGCTGCTGGTCAGGGTGATGGTGGTGAAGTCGCCCGGCGCCAGATACTCGGTCGCGGTCAGGCTGGTGGAGGTGACGCTGACCTGGGCGTTCACGTCCTTCACGGTGATGGCGAAGGTCTGGTTGGCCAGCTCGCCGCCGGCGCCGTCGCGCACCGTGTAGGTGAAGCTGCGCGAGGCGTCGGCCGTCAGCTCCGCGCCGGTGTAGCGCAGCTTGATCTGGCCGCCGGCGAGGTCGGCCATGCTGAAGAGGCCGCCCACCGCCAGCGGCACGTCGACGCCGCCGAACAGCCGCGTGATCTCCATGTTGGCCGGCAGCGATTCCAGCCGCACCACCAGCTGCTCCGACGTACTGTCCACGTCGGTGATGCCCAGCTGCGCGGCGGTCAGGGTCAGCGTCTGCCTCTCGGTCAGCGTGGCGGCGGCGGTGACGATCACCGGCGCGTCGTTCACCGGTGTCACCGGCTGGCTCAGCGTGGCGGTGGCGGCGGTGAAGGGGCTGGTGCCGGTGCCCGTGGTGGTGTCGAGCGTGCCGGTGCCGGACTCCTGGTCCCAGGCATGGAAGGTCAGGGTCGCCTCGCCGCCGGTGTCGGCGGCGGGGATGTAGCGCAACTCGGCCGCGGCGGGCAGCAGGCGGGCGGCGGCGGCGCTGACGGCGCCGAGCGCCGTCCAGGGCGAGCCGCCGTCCAGCCGGTATTCCCAGGTGCCGGACAGGGTGCCGCTGGTGCCGGTGGCGGTGACGGCGATGCCGAAGGCGGTGGTGCCGTCCGGGTCCTTCAGCGCGGCGTTGGCCGTCAGGCCGGCGATCAGCGAGGCCACGGTGAAGGTCGGCGTCGTGTCCTCGTCGGTCGGGGCGAGGCGGACCGTGTAGCCGGTGTCCAGCGTCGGCCGGTCGTTCACCGGCGTCACCGTCTGCGTCACGGTCGCGGTGGCGGCGGAGAAGGCCTTGTCGCCGCCCGTGGCGGTGATGGGATGGGTGCTGCCGGAGGTGCCCGCCGTCCGGTCCCAGGCGCGCACGGTCAGCGTGGCGGTGCCGTTATGGTCGGCCGCCGGCACGAAGCGCACCCGGTTGGCGGCGTCGGACGACAGCAGCAGCGCCGTGGTGTCGTCGCGCAGGCCGATCGCCTGCCAGCTGCCGCCGCTGTTGGTCGAGTACTGCCAGACGCCGTTGGCGAGGTCGGCGCCGGTAATGGCGATGCCGCCCTGGGCACCCGTGTCCGTGTCGACGACGGTCAGCGTCGCCAGCAGGTCCGCGACGCTGGTGCCGGCCGGCGCGGCGGTGTCCTCCGCCACGTCCAGGACCGTGCCGGCGCCGTCATGGGTCGGCGCGTCGTTGACGGCGGTGATGGATATCGTCGCCGTGCTGGCGGGCGAGTTGTTGGCGGCCGCGTTGTCGGCCGGGTCGACCAGCACGTAGGTGAAGGTCGCGGCCGTGTCGCGGTTGGCGTCCGGCGTGAACTTCAGGTCCAGCAGATTGGTGCCGGCACCGGTCAGGGGCAGGGTGGTGCCGTTGGCCCCCAGCGTGATGGCGCTGCCGTCGCCGCGGGTGAGCGTGCCGCCGGTGACCGCGAGGATGCGCACCTCGACCGCCGCGCCGCGCGACGGCACGGTCAGGCGGATGTCGGTCGGTGTGCCGGTATCCTCGGTGATGCTCAGCGCGCCGCCGGCCGTCGTGGTGACGGTGGCGTCGCCGCCCGCCGGCTGCGGCGCCAGCAGCCGGTCATAGGCCTCGATGGCGGCCGATGAGAGCGCCAGGTCGCTCTCGACCGCACCCGACTTCAGCTCCAGCACCCAGTCGCCGCCCAGCGCCGCGGCACCGGTGGCGTCGGTGGAGGCGGCCACGTCGGTGCCGGTGAGGTCGGCCAGCTGCGCCACGAAGGCGGCGCCCGCCTCGCCGGCGCCCACGTCGCAGCCATAGAGCAGGATGTCAGCGCCGTCGGACAGCGCGTCGCGCCAGCCGGCGATGGCGTCGGCGTTGGCCGTCAGCACCGACTGAGACACGCGCGTGCTGCCCAGGACCAGCGCCCCGGGCTCGCCATGGCTGACGATGTGGACCGACTGCACGCCGTCGCGGCCGGCCAGGGTCGCGGTGATTTGCGCCAGCCCGTCCCTCGACGGGTCCAGGACCACCAGCTCCACGTCCGGCGCCAGGCCCGACGTCAGCATGTCCCGACCGGGCACGCCGGCATCGACGAAAAGGATGGCGCGCGGCGCCTCGGGCGCCGGCACCTGCGCCAGGGCGGCGGGTGCCGCGTGGTCGGGCGCGGCATCCCGCGACGCGTCGGCGCCGGCGTCCCGGTGCGCGGTCGCCGGCGCGGCGTCGGCATGGTCGTCGGCCAGCGTGGCGGCCGTGGTGACCGCCGCCGCGTCGAACATCATCCGGGGCTCAAGGACCAGGCGCCTGGACGGCTTGCCGCCCCGGGTGCGGCTGCCCTTTCCGCCGCCGCTCATGGCGTCACCCGGAGGAAGAAGCGGGCAAGGTTCCGGGGGATATCGGTCATGGCGGGCTTTCGGCTTGAGGTGATCACCTCTAGGCCTCCATGACTAACAGATTGTTAATTTATGGGTAGTCTACCCCGACGGATAGGATAGGCCTTTGGTGAGCCTAAGCACTTGCCGCTACAGGAAAATGGCGGCGCCTCCTTCCACGTGTGACGCTGGGAATGCAGTCTTCCGCCAGAATTGCTTAGCCCGCCGAACCGATCCGGGGATGGAGTCGTTGTCCCTGAGACAACCCGGTTCCGCGGCCCAGCAGATGTCCCGTCCCGTTCCGCCGATGCCCCCGTCCAGCCGCCGAGAGCCGCGATGACGGCCCCTCTCCGGCTCTCCGTCCTGAGCCGCTGGCTGCCGCTGGCCGCGGCGCTGGTCGCCCTGGGCGTGTCGGTCGTCTTCTGGCAGGCGCTACGGCAGGCGGAAACCGCGCAGCTGTCCCGCATCATGGAGGCCGAGGCGCAGGCGGCGCGCCGGGCGCTGGAGGCCGGCCTGCGGGAACGGATCGCCGTGCTGCAGCGCATCGCCCGGCGGTGGGAGTTGCGCGGCCGGCGCTCACGCGAGGAGTTCGAGATCGAAGCGGCCTCGACCCGGGAGAGCTTCCCGGCGTTCCGGGCCATCGGCTGGGTCGGTCCCGACCTGGTGGTGCGCTGGGTCAGCCCCCTGGCCGGCAACGAGGCGGTGCTCGGGTTGGACGTGAACCGCGAACCGGTGCGCGCCGCCATCTACGCCCGGGCGCGCAAGACCCGCCGAGCCGCCGCGTCGCCGCCCATCCCCCTGGTGCAGGGCGGCACCGGCATGCTGGTCGCGGTCCCGGTTCCTGCCGGCGGCGAGGATGACGGCTTCGTCTACGGCGCCATCGACCTGGCCGCCATGACGGAGCGCATCCTGGGCAACATCGCCGCCGGCTACGCGCTGGAGGTCACGGCCGGGGGGACCCGGGTCTATGGCCGCGCCATGGCCCGGCCGCCCGAGGTGGAGCTGCCGCTCGAGGTCGCCGGGCTCGCCTGGACGGTGGGGCTGCACGCGCCCGCCGGGCCGGGCCGGACCACGGTGCTGCCGGAGATCGTGCTGGCGGTCAGCGCCGGTCTGTCACTGCTGCTGGGCATCGCCCTGCGCGCCGGCCTGCTGGCCATGGAGCGGGCGCAGCGGCTGTCCCGGGCGGCCGGGGAGCTGCGCGAGGGCGCGCGGCGCTACCGCGGTGTCTTCGAGCATGCCGCCGTCGGCGTGGCCCTGATCGACCCGATGGGCCGCTTCCTCCGGGTGAACGAGACGCTCTGCCGCATGCTCGGCTACGGCCGGGACGAGATGCTGGCGATGGAGACCTGGGACATCACCCATCCCGAGGACCGCGGCCCCGACAAGGACCAGGGGCGCCGGCTGAAAGCGGGCGACATCGGCACCTACCAGATCGAGAAGCGCTATGTGCGCAAGGACGGCGCCCCGGTCTGGGTGGCGCTGACGGTCGCCCTGGAGCGTGACGCGACCGGCGGGCCCGAGCATTTCATCGTCGTGGTCCAGGACATCGGCGAGCGCAAGGCGGCGGAGCGGGAGGTGCTGGAGCTGAACCGCACGCTGGAGGCGCGCGTGGCCGAGCGCACCCGGCAGCTGCGCGCCGCCAACGAGGAGCTGGAGCGCTTCGCCTACAGCGTCAGCCACGATCTGCGGGCGCCGCTGCGCGCCATGGAGGGGTTCAGCGCCGTGCTGCTCGAGGATTACGGCGACCGGCTGGATGCGGAGGGCCGGGGCTATCTCAACCGCATCGCCGCCGCCGCCACCCGCATGGACCGGCTGATCCGCGACCTGCTGGACTACAGCCGCCTGGCCCGCGAGGAGCTGCATTCGGACCGGGTGGAGCTCGACCAGGCGCTCCGGGAGGCGCGGCAGCAGATCGCCGAGCCGCTCGCCGCCGCGCGCTTCACGGTCGAGGAGCCCTTGCCGGTGGTGCGGGCGAACCGGGCGGTGCTGGTGCAGGCGCTGGCGAACCTGCTGTCCAACGCGGTCAAGTTCGTCGCCCCGGGAACGGTGCCCGAGGTGCGGGTCCGGGCGGAGGCGGCGGACGGCCGCGTGCGGCTGCTGGTGGAGGACAATGGCATCGGCATCGCGCCCGAGCACCGCGAGCGCGTCTTCGACGTCTTCCTGCGCCTGCACGCCATGAGCGAGTACCCCGGCACCGGCATCGGCCTCGCCATCGTCCGCAAGGGCGTGGAGCGCATGGGCGGCAGCGTCGGCGTCGGGGAACGGCCGGGCGGCGGCAGCGTCTTCTGGGTGGAGCTCCCCGCGGCATGAGCGGCGCGGCTCCGGGAGCGGGGGATCGGGAGGGGCGCGGCATGCCCGGTGAGGACAGGACGGCGACGGCGCCCCCCGGCCCGCAGGCGGCCGGGCGGCTCGGCCTGGTCGCCATCTGGACGGCGTTCCTGCTGGCCGTGGGGGTGGCGCTGCTGCTGGGAGAGGCGCTGGACCGGCTGCGGGCGGCGCAGGGGGAGACCCGGACCACCGCCGACTTCCTGCTGCTGACCGAGCGCATGTTCTCCGCCGTCAAGGATGCCGAGACCGGCCAGCGCGGCTATCTGCTGGCGGGCGAGGACCGCTATCTTGTGCCGTTCCGCAACGGCCAGGAGCAGACCCGGGCGCTGATGACGGACTTCACCCGCCGCGCCGCTTCGTTCGAGGTGCCGGCGGCCGATGTCGAGCGCCTGCGACGGCTGATCGAGGAGAAGCTGGACGAGCTGAACCGGACGGTCGAGCTCGCCGCCGCCGGCGACCGCGACCAGGCGCTGGCCATCCTGCGCGGCGGCGAGGGCAAGCGGCTGATGGACGAGATCCGCGCCCGGGTGGAGGGCATCCGCCGGCTGGAGGACGGGCGCCTGGCGCAGCGCGTGGGCAATCTCGACCGCCAGTCAGACAGGGCCTCGCTGCTGGCCGCGGCCACGACCCTCATCGCCTTCCTGGCGCTGGGCTGGGCCGCCATGCTGCTGACCCGCCGCCTGCGTGAGGAGCGGCGGCGCTTCATGGGCGAGCGCGACCAGGCGATGCGGCGCCTGGAGGAGACGGCCGAGCGGCTGCGGGTCGCGCTGGAGGTCGCGGGTCTTGGCATCTTCGACTGGGACGTGACGGCCGACCACCATGTCTGGACGCCCGAGACCTACCACATCCTCGGCGTGGAGCCGGGTGCCGCCATCACCGCCGAGCGGATCAACGCCGCCATCCATCCCGAGGACCGGGAGATGCTGCTGGGCCTCGTCGCCCGCAGCATGGACCCGGCGGGCGACGGCATGCTGCGGGCCGTCTACCGCGTCGTCTGGCCATGCGGGGAGGAGCGCTGGGTCAACGCCCTGGCCCGCACCTTCTTCGCCGGGGAGGGCGGGGAGCGGCGGCCGGTGCGCCATGTCGGCGCCGTGCTCGACATCACCGAGGCCAGGCGGGCCGAGCGGTCGCTGGCCGAGCTGACCCGGACGCTGGAGGTGCGGGTCGAGGAGCGCACCCGCCGGCTGGCCGAGGTCAATGCCGAGCTGGAGGCCTTCGCCTACTCCGTCAGCCACGACCTGCGGGCGCCGCTGCGCGCCATGGAGGGCTTCGCCACGGCGCTGGTGGAGGACCATGCCGACGCCCTGCCGCCCGAGGGCCGACGCTATGCCGACCGCATCCGGTCGGCGGCCCATGCGATGGAGGAGCTGATCAACGACCTGCTGGCCTACAGCCGCCTGACCCAGAACGAACTGGAGCTGCGGCCGGTCTCGCTGGCGGCACTGGCGGCCCGGAGCGTCGCCGACCTGTCAGCCACCCTGCCGCCGCCGGGCCGGATCGAGGTCCTGGAGCCGCTGCCCCCGGTGCGCGCCAACGCGGCGGCGCTCCGGCAGGTGATCGACAATCTGCTGGGCAACGCGGCCAAGTTCGTGGCGCCCGGCACGGCGCCGCTGATCCGCCTCCGGGCAGAGACGCTGCCGGGGGAGCGGGTGCGGCTCTGGGTCGAGGACAACGGGATCGGCATCGCGCCGGACCACCGGGACCGCATCTTCAACGTGTTCGAGCGGCTGCACGCGCGGACGGCCTATCCCGGCACCGGCATCGGCCTCGCCATCGTCCGCAAGGCGGTGGAGCGGATGGGCGGGACCCTGGGGCTGGAAAGCGCTGTTGGGGAGGGGAGCCGCTTCTGGGTGGAGCTGCCGGCGGCCGGCCGGACCGAGGGCGAGGGGACGGAGCAGGAACCATGACGATCGAAGATACGGGCGCGCCCTGCATCCTCCTGGTGGAGGACAACGAGGACGACGCCGACCTGATCAAGCGGGCCTTCCGCAAGGCGGGGCTGGGCAACCCGGTGGTGCATGTGTCCGACGGTCAGCAGGCGCTCGACTTCCTGGCGGGGAACGGGCCGGCGGATCTGCGCGCGCGGTGCCACGTGCCGGCGGTCATCCTGCTGGATCTGAAGCTGCCGCTGCGGACCGGCTTCGACGTGCTGGAATGGCGGCGCGTCAACCCGCCCGTCTCGCGCATCCCCGTGGTGGTGCTGACCTCGTCCAACCAGGATTCGGACATCACCCGCGCCTACGACCTCGGCGCCAACTCCTACCTGGTGAAGCCGGTGGGGGCGGCCGACCTGATGGAGATGGTGCGCACGCTCCAGCTCTACTGGGTCGTGCTGAACCGCCCGCCGGCGGGGTGAGAGCCGGGCGGCGCCTCGAGCCCGGGGAGAGGCTGGGGCGTCGTGCGTCCTTCGACAGGCTCAGGATGAGGGAGGGGAGTGCCAAGCACTCCGCTTCATTCGACGATCGGGAGCAGCGAAAACATCCTCATGCTGAGCCTGTCGAAGCACGCACGCCCTCGACGCTGCCCCGGATCGCGGCCGTGCCCGGGCTGAACCCTCAGAGCCGGACCAGCGACGGCGGCAGGGCGATCGGGATCGGCAGCCCCTCCCGGTTCAGGCAGAGCGCCTCCAGCGCGTCCTGCAACTCGTTCATATCGTAGGGCTTCTGCAGGCACCAGGTGTCCTCCGGCAGCCGGTCGCGGTGCTCGTCGCAGAAGGCCGTCGCGAACAGGATGGCGGAGGCGTAGTTGGAGCGGATCAGGTGCGCCGCCTCGATGCCGTTGCCCTCCTTCAGCCTGATGTCCATGACCACGATGTCGGGCCAGTGCTCGGCCGCCATGCGCAACGCCTCGTCCAGGGTCGCGGCGATGCCGCAGACCTCGAAGCGGCGGGACTGCAGCCGGTTGAAGGCGGCCAGCGCGATGGCGGCGTCGTCCTCCACGATCAGGACCTTGCGGCGGGACCCGGGGAGCGGCGTGACGTTGCTGCGGGACGGGGGGCTGACGGGCATGGGAAGGTCGAAGCTGGGCGCGCCGGGAAAGTCTGGCTTAGTCCGGGCGGAAGTGGCAGTCTGACCAACGTTTCATAGGGGCTAACCTCCCTTTGATCAACATGGATCATCAGAGCGCACATATGTCACACCCAGCGAGCGGGACGGGGGGTGGCTTCGACCTCATCGAGGCCGAACTGGCGGCGGTCGCGACCGAGACGGTCCGCGTCGCCTCCGGCGTGACGCTGGTCGGCCCCGGCATGCCGGCGCGCCTCGTGCTGCTGCAGGAGGGCTGGGCCATCCGCACGCGGGCGGTCGGGGACTCGGCCCGGCAGGTGCTGGACATCCTGCTGCCCGGCGACGCCGCCGGCATCGACACCGTCCTGCACGGCACCACCCGCCATTGCATCGAATCGGTCACCGCCGCGACGGTGCGCCGCTCGCCCCCGCTGACGGCCGCCGACCTGGCGGCCGACCCGGTCCTCGCCCTGTCGGTCCAGCGCCGGCTGGCGCTCAGGGCGGAGCGGGCGGAGACCTTCCTGGCCAATATCGGGCGGCGCGACGCGCTGGAACGCATGAGCTGGCTGATGCTGGACGTGCTGACGCGGATGGAGGAGCGCGCGCTGTGCCGCGGCGGCTGGTGTCCGTTCCCGCTGCAGCGCGCCCATCTGGCCGACGCGTTGGGCCTGTCGGTGACGCACGTCTCGCGGACCCTGCAGGAGCTGGAGGGCCGCGGGCTGGTGCAGCTGGGCGGCGGCTTCCTGTCGGTGCTGGACCGGGCCGGGCTGCAGGCCGTCTGCGGCTACGAGGCGCCGGTCTCCGCCCGGGTCGCCGTCGCCGCCTGAGCCGCCGCGGCCTTCACCGCCCTCACCAGGTCGGCCCGTCTGTACGGTTTGTGCAGCCAGTGGCGCGTACCGACCGCCGCCGCCGCCTCACCGCCGCCATGCCCTGACGCCAGCACCACGGGGACGCCGCCGCGCAGGATCGCGCCGGCGGCCTCCAGGCTGCTGCCGTCGAGCAGGCGGATGTCCATCACGCAGAGGTCCGGCCGCAGGGCCTCGGCTTTCGCCAGCGCGTCCGACGCCCGGTTCACCACCGCCACCACCTCGTACCCCGCCTCGATCAGCGCGTCCTCGACCTCCATGGCGATCAGGGCCTCGTCTTCGGCGATCAGGATTCTCAAGGACATCGACTTCTTCGGCAGGCGGGACGGAACCAGAGGGGCCATGAAGCCATTCCCCTCTGTGTTGCCGCCAGCCGGGCTTTCGACGGGAAATGGCCTAGTCCGCCGAAGGGCGACATGGGTCACCCGTCCGAACCTGTGGCACGGCGCGTCCTCATGCCGCTGACGGGTTCCATGCGCGTCATCCTCGTCGACGACAATCCCGACGACCGCACCCTGACCCGCCGCGAGATCGAGCGGGCCCTTCCGCATGCCGAGCTGATGGAGGTCGGCACGGCGGACGAGCTGGAGGGTGCGCTGGGCCGGGGCGGGCCGATCGACATCGCCGTGCTGGACTTCTCGCTAGGCTGGTCGGATGGGCTCAGCGTCTTCAAGCGCATCCGCGCCACCGACCCGGACTGCGCCGCCGTGCTCTTCACCGGGTCGCTGGGCGAGGACGGCGCGGTGGCGGCGATGAAGGCCGGCATCGACGATTATGTGGTGAAGGGGCGGGAGCGGCTGCCCCGGCTGCACGCGGCATTGCTGGGCCTGGCCCGCCGCCGCTCCGAGCGCGAGGCGCTGCGCCGGGCGGAAGGGCGCTACCGCGAGCTGTGGACGGGCGTCTCGGTCGGCGTCTTCGCCACGGGCGGCGACGGCAGGCTGCTGGACGCCAACCCCGCCATGGCGGACATCCTGGGGCTGGAGGACGCGGGCGGCGCCGACCTTCGGGCGATGCTGGAGGACACGGACGGCGCCGGGCTCTGGCGGGAGGCCGCCGGGGCCGGCATCGCCGGGCGGGAGGTGGCGCTGCGCACGCCCTCCGGCCGCACCGTCTCCGCCCTGCTGGATCTGAGGCCGGTGCCGGGCGACGGCGGCGAGATGGAGGGGCTGCTGACCGATGTCACCGCGCTGCGCCGGGCCCTGGACGAGCGCGAGCTGCTGATGCGCGAGATCGTGCACCGGGTCTACAACAACCTGCAGCTCATCCTGGCGCTGATCGACATGGAGGCCGCCGGCTACCGTTCCGAGCCGGTGGTGGTCGCCTCCTTCCAGCGGCTGGCGGCCCGGGTCCGCGCCATCGCGGCGGTGCAGCGGCGGCTGATGAAGGGCGGCGACCTGACCAACGTGCCGCTGGACGAGTTCATCTGCGAGGTGGCGACCGGGGTCGACGGGACCCTCGGGCGCGACGAGATCCTCATCGAGTGCGACGTGGAGCCGGTCACCCTGCCGGTCGACCGCGCCATCCCGCTGGGCATGATCGCCGGCGAGCTCATCACCAACGCCTTCAAGCACGCCTTCCCCGCCGGCCGGCGCGGCCGGGTGGCGGTGCGGCTGCAGCGGGCCGGCGAACTGGTCCGCCTGACCGTGGCCGACGACGGCGCCGGCATGCCGGACGCGGCGGGGCGGCGCGAGGGGGTGGGCTCGCAGCTGGTGCGCAGCCTGGTCCGCCAGGTCGACGGCACGCTGACCCTCGATAACGGCCCCGGCACCAGCGTGACCGTGGCCTTCCAGCTCTGAGGCCCGGCGCCGGAGGCGCCTCAGGCGAACAGGCCGACCGACTGGCGGTGATGGACCAGCGCTCGGCCGGCGCGGTCCCACGCCGTCATGGTCTGGCCGGAGAAGCCGCCGCCGGCATGGTCGGCGGCGCTGCGCAGCAGGTACCAGCCCTCGTCGGTGGCGATGCCGCCGCCGTCCAGGTCCGCCATCCATTGCAGGCTGGCCATCGGCGCCGGCCGCGGCAGCCGCACGGACGCCGCGGGGGGCAGCGTGTCCAGCAGCGCCACCAGCCCCGCCTCGGTGCCCCGCGCGGCCGCGTCCCGGTGCCGGACCCACCAGCGCAGCTCCGTCCCGTCGCTGCCCTCGAACACCATGCCGGCCACCGGCCGGACCTCGAAATGGCGCATGAAGGCGGGCACGCCCTCCGCCTGCCCGGGAATGGCCGGGTGGTCCTCCGGCGGCCCGGCGGGCATGGGGAGGGACGGGGGCAGGGCGACGATGGAGGGCCTCGCCGGGCCGAAGCAGAAGGTGGCCGACGCGCAGGCGCTCCCGCCCTGGTGGACCAGCGTCTCGATGAAGGCGGCCGTCCGGCCGGCGCGCAGGGTCCGCACCGCGAACTCCACCCCGCCCACGGCCGGGCCGCAGAAGCTGATGGTGAAGGAGCGCAGCGGCCAGTCCGGCGTCACTTCCCGGCGGGCGGCCGTCAGCGCCAGGGCCGCGACGATACCGCCGAAGCCGGCCCGTCCCTGTGACCAGTCGTCGGGCACGTCGGCGCCCGATCCGTCGGCCATGGCGAGGACCTGGGTGAACGGGGTCATGGGCATCGTCGCATCCTTCTGCGGGCAGGCCGGCAGCATTCCAGGTCGGACGAGGATCGGCAACCCGCTCGCGCGCCGGAGCGGGAGCGCCATCCGGGGCGGGCGGCGGGGCAGTCCCCGACGCCGGAGCCGCTTTCAGCCAGGCAGTCCTCATGGGCACAGGCGGCGGTCGCGGTCGCGCCCGATTTCTTCTACCCGCGATGGGCTCAACCCGAAGTGCGACAGGTTGTTCACCTAGTCTACTCAGCCCCCATAAGCTGTGCCAGCCTGGCTTGGAAGACCTCGGTCGGGGTGCGGTAGCCCAGGCATCGTCTTGGCGTGGCATTCAGCTTGTCGCTGAGCGCTGACAGCGCCGCCGGGGACCGGTCCCTGGCAACGCTGTGGTAGCCGCGGTAGCCGTTGCCAAAGCGGTCGCGGAACGCCGTGTGGTGGAAGTTGCGGGCGATCTCCCGGTGCACGGTTGAGCGATGCCGGCCCAACTCGTCCGCGATGCGCGTCACCGAGAACCGGGCGTTCAACATCTCCTCGATCCAGCGGCGCTCGCCCAGGCTCAGGTGAGAGTAGGTGGACCCCATGTGCGACTCCCATGCCAAACCACTGAAAACATTGGTTTGTCGCACCTCAATTTTGAGTCCACCCCAAAACCGCAGCCGAACGGGATATGGATATTTATGGAAATCGGGAATGGTCCTGCACAATGCCGACCTCGTCCCGATCCGCTGCCGACCTCAAATCTTTGGCTGCCGCTTGCCGTTCGGCTTCCTGGGAGTTTCCGGCTCACCCGGCCAGCCTTCATTGATCTGCGTGGCATCGAGCGCCTTCAGCGATGCCGCTCGGGCGATCGCCTTCTTCAGCGCCCGCTCACGATCCAGGATCTGTCCCATGTGGCCCTGGAGAGCGGTGACGACGGTGAATGCCTCCGCTGCGGTAACCGGAACCTCTGCGTTGTCGGCGGTCTTCAGCGGACGCACCGGCGCATCGCCGCGTCCAGCCGACATTTCGGCCAGGCAGGAAAGCCCCAATGTGGTCCAACGCAGCTGGTCCTCCGGACGAGTCTGCAGCCGGCGAATGCCCGCCGGCTCGACGGTCCCGTCCTCGAGTTCCGCCTCCCGGGCACCGAAATCATGCTCATACCCAGCCGCCATTCGGGCCTCGCGCTGCGCCGTGACCTGCGTCCGCATCTCGGCGCGGCGCGCCTCGAGCAGGGCGGAGAGCTGCGCCTGGTCCATGTCGCGGCGGTAATCATGCGCCTCGTGGCGCCACTCCCAGATGCCCTTCGCCTCATCCAGGACAGGCCCGACCCGGCGCATCGCCTCGTAGCGCCCCAGCGTGGGCTGCGCCCCCGGGAACACGGCATCGACGCCGAAGGCTGCCAGGGTTTCCGTGGTCACCGACGCGGGGAGGCTTACATGCCCGAGAGTATTGACGAACTCGGCCTAAGTGACCACCCGGCCGTCCTCGCGATAGCGAATGTCATAATTCATGGTGCTCTCCTTCAGGCGCAGGCCCAGTCGATGTAGGTTCCGCCGGCAGCGTTCAAATCTACGGTCACATTGTTGACGATGAAGACCCCCTCAACTTGGTTGCTTGACATTCCCTCTACCAGTGATTGGATAGTAGCCTGCGTCTGCCCGTCCCGGACCAACTCTGCAAGCCTGTTCCGGAAATTCCTATCAGTAGCATCGAGCTGCTGATCTATCTCCCATCGAAGAAGATTGTCTCTTTCCGGTTCCGAAAGCCGCCTTCCAAGTGATGGGTTACCGCTTTTGCCTGAGATCAACAATTCCAGTGCAGCTTGATTTTTATTCTGATTGACCAGTGTTAAAACATCGGAAAGTATGTTATAACCATTTTGGTCTAACGAGTATTTGGGGTTGGCGGCCCCTAATCTTACATTTATTTCTTCTCGTTCCATGAGCGTATACGGGCGGTCCGTTCCGGACGCCAGCGCCGATCCTGCGCCAAGCGTTGGGATTTGACGCGAGTCGAGATGAATGTCAAAATGCGCGCTGCCCTCCCGACCGAGAACGGAAGCAAATATTCGCGAACTAAGGGCAGCATCATTCGCAACACGATCTCTGAACGGCATCCCGATCTACTATTAATTAAGAATGCCAGAGCACACATTATGAATTGCTCTGTCTTCGTCATCCACGTATTCGATTATTTCAAACCTTCCGGGATTGTTGAACAAGATATTCTTGATAACGAATGTGATGCCGTACGCTGCCTCGCCCGACCTGACGAAAGTGACTTCGCCGCAGGATCGATCCTGGCGCCCATCGCAGGCCTTCGGTTCTGAAAGCAGTTCGAAAAGCTGCCCCCCGAAAATCGAAGCACCCGCCGTACGGCAATTGGATGGCGAGACGAGGGTGGTTCCGCCGCCGGGTCTTCTGGCAGCGCTCTCAAGACCCTCCTCGTCCATGGCAGCAGCATCGGGACCGCCGAGAGACGGCCCGTGTCGAACGATGTAAACGTACCCCCCGTGACGTGCGGGAACTTCGTACAGACGAATTCCGAATGCTGCCGTATGAAGATTATCCGGCAGCTTGCCATCCGTGCCGCACGCCTTTCCCAGCGGGGAGGAAATAAGTTCCTGTACTCTGTTGGTCGTCAGAACAGGTTCGATATATTCTATGCTTGTTCCCGCCTCGATGTTGGATAGCAGCTTCCTGCAACGGGCCTCCTGTTCAGGGGTGGATGCAAATATCCGGTCGATCTTTTGAACCAGGCCGGAGATCGCGGAGGCCTTCCTGAACTCCGGCACGAAGGTTAGTTGCAAGGGTGAAAGCGACGTCAGGTCGGCTGTCGCATGGTCGATGGCAGGATTTTTATCGAGCGGGTCCGCATGCCCACCCGGGGCGATGACGATCGACATAGTGACGGCACCGATGAACAGGGCAGCTTTCTGTCTTGGCTGGAGGCGCATCGGTGTCTTGGCTCAGCTCCACGGGAGAAATCCTTTCGAGTTAACTCTTTAGCGCGGAGATCGGTCAATCTAAATAGGACCTGAATCTCTGTCCGGCTCGCCGTTAAAGCGCAGCTTACAGTTATCTACGCCAGATGATTGTGGATGAGCTAAATGCCAACGGCGCAGAATATGCTTCCGCGCAGGACATCGAATAAGCCATTGGGATTGCTGATCGTATTGCATCCGTAAGCGGCCTTGCGACCGAACAGCCTCTGCGGTTCGGGCGTCATCACCCAGTACGACCCAGGCCCCTGCCGCGGCGTGCTGCGCGACGCCAACTGTGCCGCCAGCCTGCCCAACTGCGGCGTCGCCGCCGCCTGGTTCGACGTCCAGGGCCACCCCACTCGCCAGGTCGACCCGCTGGGCCGCGCGACCCGCGCCGCCTACGACGGTCTGGGCCGGCCGGTGAAGCGCACCGACGCCCTGAAGGGCGAGACCACCACCGAGTACGACACGCGCGGCAATCCCACGGTCGAGCGCCAGAAGCCCCGCCGACACCGCCGGGCAGCTGAAGACGCTGACGCACGGCTGGAGCGGCGGCGGCGTGGGCTTCAGCTACGAGTACGACGCGGCCGGCCAGCTGCTGTGGGAGGACACGGCCAACGCCGCCTTCCTGCCCGCCCCGTCGGCGATGGGGCAGATGCCCTACGCCGCCGCCTCGCCGATCAACGCGCTGAGCACCGTGGGCACGGTGCTGCAGGAGCACGATCTGCGCGGCAACCGCACCCGCTCGGCCACCCGCACCTGGCGCTACGACACCCGCAACCGGCTGGTCGGCGCCCAGGCCCCGGGCGTGGCCGCGGCCTACGGCTACTACCCGGAAGCCGGGCGCGCCTGGAAGCAGGTGAACGGGGTGACGTCGCTGTACCTGGAGGTGGACGGGCTGGAGCTGGCGCAGCTGGACGGCGCGGGCGCCATCCGCCAGCGCTACATCCGCAGCTCAGGCTCCGGTGGGGCCGTGATCGCCACGCGTGATCAGGGCGGGCTGACTTGGCTGCACCCGAACCGCCAGGGCAGCGTCATCGCCTGGACCGGGCCGAACGCGGCGCTCAGGGGTACCGCCAGCTACGACGCCTACGGCAACTCGGCCCAGGATGCGGCGCCTGGCCCGGCGTTCCGCTACGCCGGCATGCGGCTGGACGCCGAGACCGGCCTGTACCACACGCCCAACCGGGCGTACGATCCCAGGGACGGCCGCTGGATGCAGCTCGACCCCATCGGCATCAAGGACGGGCTGAACCGCTACGCGTATGTGAGGAACAGCCCAACGAACTTTGTCGATTTGCTCGGGCTTTGCACGGGCTCACGCATTCAAGATGGAACCGGTGCATGTGCTATCAATGGCGGTTCGTCTACTAGCACCAACGGTAGCCTTGAGGGCGTTCTCAGGACGCGAAACGACAACACCCCCATTGCGCAAGCTTCGTCAACTAACTCAAATTCCACCCTTACACCTGACCCATCCGGTACAGAGGGCCAGATTGCAGGAGAACAGACGCCGGAGTTAACGACCCGACCGGAATTTGGATCCTGCCTCCTTGACTGCGCCTCAGAGCACTATCTCAGCTTACCTGCATCTGGTGCCTTGATCGCGCTGGGTTCTCCAGTAATTGGAAAGCCATTTTCCCCGGGTTCTGCAACTAAGGGAACCTCTCTTGCATCCACGATATCGCGCAAAGCATTTGGAGACGCTCGGTTCCCGGGAGGCATTAAGCTCCCCGCCCCAACATTCAGTCAGCTGCAGCGAGGCATAGTGCCACTTACGCCTAGGATTGGAGCGTTCGCAGGTCGAGCTGTTCCATTTGTTGGTTGGGGTCTGGCGGCGTATGATGTCGCTTCGATCAGCCACTGCACTTACAATTGCATGCAGGTGAGCGATGAGCAATGATGACGGAATGATAACAGATCGGCTGAAAGCCGCTCTTGAGGACTACTTGCCGTTGATGCAAGGTGTCAGATCTGTTGAAGAAATAAACATTTCCGATAGGATTTCCCCAAAATACCTACATCCCGATGATTTCGCTGATCTCCTCGAAGACGTAGAGAGCCAGTTTGGCATCTCGGGCCGGAAAGGTCGGGGGATGATTGGAGTCCCCCCGGACGATCTATCATTTCGCGATCTCGACGCTATCATCAAAAGTGGCCGTTGGCCGGAGGAGTGGTTGGTACCTGCATCTGGATTGCGTGCACTTTCATACAAAGTTCATCGCGCATTCAGACGGCTGCTTGGATTACATCGCCTGGATACATAATCAGTAACGGCTACGACGATGCCGGGCAGCTGAAGAATCTGACGCACGGCTGGAGCGGCGGCGGCGTGGGCTTCAGCTACGAGTACGACGCGGCCGGCCAGCTGCTGTGGGAGGACACGGCCAACGCCGCCTTCCTGCCGCAGCCGTCGGCGGTGGGCGAGACGAAGTACGGCCCGGCCTCGCCGATCAACGCGCTCACGACGGTGGGCACGGTGGTGCAGGAGCACGACCTGCGGGGCAGCCGCACGCGCTCGGCCACCCGCACCTGGCGCTACGACACCCGCAACCGGCTGGTCGGCGCCCAGGCCCCGGGTGTGACCGCGGCCTACGGCTACTACCCGGAAGCCGGGCGCGCCTGGAAGCAGGTGAACGGGGTGACGTCGCTGTACCTGGAGGTGGACGGGCTGGAGCTGGCGCAGCTGGACGGCGCGGGCGCCGTCCGCCAGCGCTACATCCGCAGCTCGGGTGCCGGCGGCGCCGTGATCGCCACGCGTGACCAGTCGGGGCTGACCTGGCTGCACCCGAACCGCCAGGGCAGCGTGATCGCCTGGACCGGGCCGAACGCGGCGCTCAGGGGTACCGCCAGCTACGACGCCTACGGCAACTCGGCCCAGGACGCAGCGGCCGGCCCGGCGTTCCGCTACGCCGGCATGCGGCTGGACGCCGAGACCGGCCTGTACCACACGCCCAACCGGGCGTACGATCCCAGGGACGGCCGCTGGATGCAGCTCGACCCCATCGGGGTCAAGGACGGGCTGAACCGCTACGCGTATGTGAGGAACAGCCCGACGAACTTCGTCGATCCGACGGGGTTGTATGGGGATTTGGTTGTCGAAGTAGTCAGCATCGGTGTCGGTGCCAAATCTGCTTTTGACAACTTCAAGTCTGGGAACATTCAGGGCGGCCTTGTTGACTCCGCAGGTGTAACCGCAGACATCGTTTTAGCTGTGGTTCCTGGGGCGCCAGGTGCTGTTGGCCTTGGCATCCAGAGCACTCGCCAAGCTGAGCGCGTGACCCAGCTTGCGAAGAATGTTGCCAAAGGCAAAGAGGGAGAGGCTTTGACCCGAGCGAAACTCGGCGATAACATCGCTGGTGAGAAGGTTTCTTTTCGGAACTCCGATGGTTCGCTCACCAATGCTGATTTCGTTACCAAAGACGGGCGCGTTGTTGAGACCAAAACCGGGAACGCCGAACTGTCTTCAGGTCAGCAGAAGCTCCATGATGACATTGCCAGTGGTCGTGAAGTTACTCCTGTCGGTCAGAACGCAGAGAGGGCTGGCTTGTCCCCTGGTAAGAAGACGGAAATGAAATCCTGTTCGATAGATCGCCCGTGCTAGAGATGGTGAGAATGTGATCAACGGTGCTTTCAGGGACCATGTGGTCGGCCGATGCATAGAAGCTTTAGAGAAGCATGGCTTTACCCGATACAGAGGGAAAGATGTGGATCGGCCGATCGTCGACGGCTTCCATTGCTGGGTGGGTCTCAATGAGGGCCTGCATCGCACCCACCTCAACATCAATCCATTCGTGGGGGTGCATGTTGTCCCATTGATGAAAATGGCGGCGAGGTTAGAAGGACGGAGCTATCGCAGAAGCACAGCTACCTATGCGATACACATGGGCGAAATAGCACCTGATGAGTATGCGTTCGAGTTTACAGAAGATACGGACATTGAGGCGGAGTCGGAAAGGCTCGCCAGACTGTATGATAGTGTCGGCTTTCCTTACGCAAAGTCGCTGAGCAGCTATGAGGCTATTCTCCCGCTTCTGGAGTCAAGGCTCGACATGCTCGGCGGGTACCCGGAACGTGTAGCTATCTGCCTATTGATGCTAGGGAGGAGGCAGGAAGCTTTAGCGTGTGTAGATGAAGTACAAAAGAGGAAGCCAAATTATTTCGGGAATTTTGTAAGTGCATTTAGGGCAGAGGTAAACGGTAGTGCCCAATAAGGATCTCGTCAAAGATCTACAGCGACCATAGAGCAAGCAGTCTTCTTGGAAGGACGGGGCTGCCGCCTTTCTGCCGCAGCTGCCGACGGTCGGCCAGACGGCCTACGGCCCGGCCTCGCCGATCAACGCGCTGAGCACCGTGGGCACGGTGCTGCAGGTGCACGACCTGCGGGGCAACCGCACGCGCTCGGCCACCCGCACCTGGCGCTACGACACCCGCAACCGGCTGGTCGGCGCCCAGGCGCCGGGCGTGGCCGCGGCCTAGGGCTACTATCCCGAGGCGGGCCGCGCCTGGGCGCCGGTGAACGGGGTAACGAGCCTGTACCTGGAGGTGGAGGGGCTGGAGCTGGCGCACATCCCGGTCACACCCGAGGCTGAACGCAGGGTTACAGTGCCAGGCGACATCTGCACTCCTAGCGGGCACTTTGTTCATGACAGGCCGCCGGAAGCTCGTTATCGTTTGGAGTAATCCCTCAGCACGATGCGAGAAGCGCCATGCCGCCACTGCCGTTCCAGGGCGCCGCAACCAAGCTCGCCGATGCCGACATCGCCCGCGCCGCCGCGGCGCTCGGCTGCGCCCCGGCCGCGGTGCGGGCGGTGCTGAAGGTGGAGACCGGCGGCAAGGGCGGCTTCCTGCCCGACGGCCGTCCCCGCATCCTGTTCGAGGCGCATCTCTTCTCCCGCGCCACCGGTGGCCGCTACGACGCCGGTCATCCCGCCATCTCCGCCCCGAGCTGGAACCGCAAGCTCTATGCCGGCGGCGCCGGCGAGTACGACCGGTTGGCGGCCGCCGTGGCGCTCGACCGCACGGCGGCCCTGGCCTCGGCCAGCTGGGGACTGTTCCAGATCCTCGGCTCCAACTTCCGCGAGTGCGGCCATGCGGACGTGGAGGCCTTCGTCGCCGCCATGGTGTCGGGCGAGGGCGCGCAGCTCGACGCCTTCGTCAATTATGTCCGCCGGCGCAAGCTCGACGACGAGTTGCGCGAGGGCCGCTGGGCCGACTTCGCCCGCGCCTACAATGGACCGGCCTACGCCGCCAACCAGTACGACACCAAGCTGGCCGCGGCCTTCGCCGCCGCCCAGCCGGAAACCGCGCTCGCCTGAGCCAGAGGAGCAGCCGACATGTGGGACAAGATCGCGGGCCTGATCCGGGGCGTCGCTCCCAACCTCGCCACCGGCCTCGCCACCGTCGTGGGCGGGCCGGTCGCCGGCCTGGCGGTGAACGCGCTGTCGAATGCCCTGCTGGGCCGCGACGGCGGCACGCCGGAGGAGCTGCAGGCGGCGCTCGCCGGCGCCACGCCCGACCAGCTGGTGGCCCTGAAGAAGGCCGACCAGGAGTACGCGCTGCGCATGCGCGAGTTGGACATCGATCTGGAGCGCATCCATGCCGGCGACCGCGACAGCGCCCGCGCCCGCGAGATCTCGCTGAAGGACTGGACGCCCATGGCGCTGGCCTTCCTGGTGACGGCCGGCTTCTTCGGCGTGCTGGGCTGGATGCTGGTGAACGGCATGCCGGAGAAGGGCGGCGAGGCACTGCTGGTCATGCTGGGGGCACTGGGCGCGGCCTGGACCGCGATCATCTCCTACTACTTCGGCAGCTCGGCCGGATCGGCCAAGAAGAACGACATGCTCGACAAGCTGACCGACGCCAGAAGCGCCGCCTGAACAGCCGGTACGGGGGAGAGACTGCGATGACCATGCTTCAGGAGCAGGCGCGGGACGCCGCGGCCCGCTCGCCGGGGCGTGATGGCGCCCAGGGGCGACGCCGGGAGATCACGCCCGTGGACGACTTCGCACGGCTGGTGGCGGACGCGCGGCTGCTGCTGGACCATGCGGTGGAAAGCGGCATCGCCGGCGCCGACGGCCGCAGCGTCGATCCGGCGCTGATCCTCGCCGTGGCCGAGGCCGAGCGGCAGCTGGCGGCATTCGGTGCCGACCCCGATGCCGTGCTCGACCCGAGGGCGCGCGCCGCCTTCGAGGCGGCCTACCGCGATCTCGCCGCCTGGTCGGCGCCGGTGACGGCCGCCACGTTGCGGGCCACCTCCCGGGCGTTCGGCCGCCGCAGCGCTCTGGCCTTCGGGGGCGTGCTGTCGCAAGGCCAGGAATGGTCGCGCGCCCTGATGCTGTGGACGCTCTTCTTCATGGCGGTGGTCGTAGTCTCGGAAGCCGCGGTGAGGGTCGGCAGCGCACCGGGAACCTTCGGCGCCGCGCTGTCGGACATGCTGCGGCTGCTGGAGCCCTTCGCCTATGGTGGTCTCGGCGCCTGCACCTTCCTGCTCAAGAGCGCGCACGGCTTCATCCGCCAGCGCAGCTTCGACCCGCTGCGCAAGCCCGAGTACCACAGCCGCATCCTGCTCGGCGTGATCGGCGGCGGGACCATCACGCTCTTCGCGGCCAAGGGCATCGCCGAAGGGGACGTGACGCTCAGCGCGGCGGCGCTGGGCTTCATCGCCGGCTACAACACCGACTTCCTGTTCTCCGCCATGGAGCGCCTGGCCGCGGCCGTCCTGCCCAAGGTCGGCATCGAGACCATGCGCCAGCATGCGCCCATGCCGCTTCCCGCGATCTCTGGCATCAACGTCCAGGAGATCCTCACCCGCCTCGCCGCCGTTACCGACGAGGGCGAGCGCCGCGCTTTGGTCGGCCTGCTGGAGCGGCTCGGACAGAAGCTCTGAGAACCGGGAGGCGCCAGCGGACCAGGCGGGCCACGACGGCGCGGGGCAGTCACCAGCCGGTGACGTAACGGAATGCATAGGGCTGGTTGTTCCTGCTGGTACACCCTCGCCCTTCGCTATCGATCGTTCAGGATGGACGGATATGAGGGCGCATGCGGCGCCCGCTCTAAACCGGTGACCACGCGCTAGCACGCTGCCGCGGCCGCCAAAACCGTCAACTAGTGCGCGCCGCCGTCAGAAACTCCTTCACCGCGCCCTGCAGCCGCTCGGCGTCGCCGGACAGCCCCTCCGCCGCTGCCAGCGCCCCGGCCGACCGCGCGCCGGTGCCTTCCGCGGCTCGCTTGAGTTCCTCCAGACGCTCCGACACGGCCCGCGCGCCGCTGGCGGCGTCCAGCACGTTG
>DASPNP010000034.1:0-54778 GCA_035626475.1 Azospirillaceae bacterium | reverse complement strand
CACCGCCGACGGCGACGGCGCCTTCACCATCGCCCTGCCCACCGGCATTGCCGCCGGCGGCCACAGCCTCACCGTGCAGGCCACCGACAAGGCCGGCAACAGCAGCACGCTGTCCGCCACTTACTCCCTCACCATCGACCGCACCGCGCCGACCGCGCCGACCACCCCGGTGCTGGCGAGCGCGTCGGACACCGGCGTCTCGCAGACCGACGGCGTCACCAGTGACAGCACGCCGACGCTGACCGGCACCGCCGAGGCCAACGCCACGGTTGTGCTGTTCGACGGCGCCACGGCGATCGGCAGCACGACGGCGGCCGGTGACGGATCCTGGAGCCTCACGACGACGGCGCTGGCGACCGGCGGGCACACGCTCACGGTGAAGGCCGGCGACACGGCCGGTAACACCAGCGGCGCCTCGCCGAGCCTGACGATCACGGTTGATACCACGGCGCCGGTCGTCCCCTCCGCGCCGGTTCTCGGCCCGACATCGGACACCGGTGCGTCCAGCACCGACAAGATCACCAGCGATGGCACGCCGACTGTGACCGGCACCGGAGAGGCGAACACGACGATCACCCTGTTCGACGCCGCGACTCCAGTCGGCAGCACCACCGTGGCGATCGACGGCACCTGGAGCATCACCACCAGTGATCTGTCGACCGGCACGCACACGCTGACAGCCAAGGCCGGGGACACGGCCGGCAATTCGAGCGTCGCGTCCTCGGGTCTCACGATCACGGTCGATGCCACGGCCCCCGCGGCCCCGCTGGGCCTCGCGCTCGCGGCGGGGTCCGATACGGGCACCTCCGCCGCCGACCGGATCACCCGCGTCGCCGCGCCGACGGTGACCGGCACCGCGGAGGCCGGCGCCACCGTGACGCTCTTCGATGGAGCCGTCGCCGTCGGCAGCACCACGGCGGCTGGCAACGGCACCTGGAGCATTCAGACCAGCACTCTGGCCGATGGCGTCCGCGTCCTGACGGCGACCGCCACCGACACGGCCGGCAATGTCAGTCCGACGTCCTCCGCACTGTCCGTAACCATCGACACGACCGCACCGGCGACACCGTCCACGCCGGTGCTGGCCATCGCCTCGGACACCGGCCCGTCCAACTTCGACGGCATCACCAGCGACAGCACGCCGACATTCGGCGGCACGTCCGAAGCGAACGCGACGGTGGTCCTGTTCGATGACGCCGACAGCGACGGCCAGCTCGACCTCGGCGAGACAACGCTGGCGACGGCCATCGCCGATGGCGCCGGCGCCTGGAGCGCCACTCTGTCCAGCTTGGCCGACGGCGGCTACGCCGTTCGAAGCGTGGCGGTGGACAAAGCCGGTAACACCAGCGCGGCGGCGTCCGAGTCCGTGGCGCTCACCATCGATACGGCGGCGCCGACCGGCCTCACCGGAACCCTCGCCGTAGCCCAAGACGCCGACGCCGGTGCGGTTCTGGGAACGGTCGCGGCGACGGACGCCAGCACTGTCACTTATGCGCTCGACGCCGGTGGCGACGCCAGCGGCCGGTTCGCGATCAACGGGTCCGGCACGCTGACCTATACCGGCTTCGGCGTGCTCAACAAGGCCAGCAATCCCACCCACACCGTCCGGGTCATCGGCACCGATGCCGCGGGCAAGGCGACGGCGGCCACGACGCTGACGGTCGCCGTCACGTCCATCAACGTCGCGCCGGAGATCACGGGCGTCACCGGGTCCGTGTCCTACACCGAGAACGCCGCCGGAACGCCGCTTTATGCCGGCGCCACCGTGGCCGACATCGATGTCGGCGCGGGCGTTATGAGCGGCGGCCGGCTGACCTTGCAGCGCCAGGGCGGCGCGAACGGCGACGATGTGTTCGCCGCGTCCGGCACGCTGGACGCGCTGGACAGCGGCGCGCCCTTCCGGGTGGGCGGTACCGTCATCGGCTACGTCAACGGCAACGAGGCCGGCCTGCTTGAAGTCACCCTGGGCGACGGGGCGACCATGGCCCTGCTGACGCAGGCTTTGCGTCAGATCACCTACGCCAACGCCAGCGACACGCCGCCCGCCACGGTCATCATCGATCTGGCGCTCGACGACGCCAACTCGACCGGCACCTCGGGCGAGGCGCAGACGGCGACCGTCTCCAGAACCATCACCCTCACGGCGACAAACGACGCGCCCCGTCTGGCGGGCTCTTCCGCAAACCAGACCGGGACCATCGGCACGGCCCTGGAGTTCACCCTGCCCGCCGGTCTCTTCAGCGATCCGGAAGGCCAAACCCTGACCTATGCGGTGTCCGGGCTGCCGTCCGGCCTGAGCTTCGACCCAGCCACCCTCAAGGTCACGGGAACGCCAACCGCCGCCGGCGATGCGACGATCAGCGTCACCGCCAGCGACGGCGCCCTGTCCAGCGACGCCGCGACCTTCACGCTGACGGTTTCCGCCGCGCCGGTGGTGGCGCCGCCACCGCCCCCGCCCCCGCCGCCTGTTGTCGTCACGCCCCCGGTGGTGACGCCGCCCCTGATCGTCGTCATTCCGCCGCCGACCACGACGCCCGATCTGCCGCCGCCGCTGGAGCCCAACAAGATCGTCGTCGCTCCGCCCGCGCCGACGGTGACCTTGGCTCCTGCCGTGACCGAGGACGGCGCCAGTGTCCAGCGCGGGACCGGTGCTGATGCCAGCCGCGGCGGACAGTCGGTCGAGCAGATCGTCATCGCCCCGGTCACCGCCGCGCGCCAGGAGGTTCAGGGAACACCGACCAGCAACGCCGATATCCGGATCGGCGGCGAGACCGCGGCACCGACGCTCGTCGCCACGCTGCCCACCGGCGTTGGCCTGCAGGTCGTCGGTCCCGCCACCACCTTGACTCTGAGCCAGCTGGCGGGAGCGGCGCAAAGCGAAGCCGCCCGCATCAGCACCTCCTCGGCCGGTGTGGCGGAGGCGGTGGCCGGCAACGGCCTGTCGACCATGCTGCCGTCGACCACGCCGGTGACGCTGCGCACCGTTACGCCGACGGTCGCGAGCGGTGCCACCACGGCTCCCGCCCAGCCCATCGTCATCTCGGTTCCTACCTCCACCACCTCGACGGGCACCACCGTGGAAGCCGTGGTCATCGACACGCGCTCGCTGCCCTCGGGCTCGACCATCGAGCTGCGCGACGTCGATTACGCCGTTATCACCGGCTCGGTGTTCGTCATTGGCGGCACCGGGTCGAACGTGGCGATCGGCGACGACGCCCAGCAGTTCATCATGCTGGGTGCGGACGATGATACGTTGCGCGGCGGCGGCGGTAACGACACGGTCGGCTCCGCCGACGGTGACGACATGGTCTATGGCGACGAGGGCGAGGACAGCGTTTTTGGTGGTGCCAATCACGACCAGCTCTCCGGCGGCCGTGGCAACGACACCATCGACGGCGGCAGCGGCCTGGACACGGTCCGGTACACCGGCAAATTCTCCGACTACTCGATCGTCACCAAAGACGGCATCACCACCGTCACCGCGCTCAATGGCATGCCGGAGGGCACCGATCAGGTCCGCAATGTCGAGCGGCTGCGCTTCGCCGACCGCGACCATGTCCCGGGCGCACGCTCGGCGGCCACGGCCATCGTCGGTCGCGACTTCACGGTGAGCTTCGAGCACACCAAGGGCGGCGACGGCTTCAAGACCCTGGGCGGGCTCTATGGCGGCGACCAGGTTCTGGGGGCTGGCGACTTTGACGGCGACGGCAGGCTCGACCTGTTGGCGAGCGATGCCCAGGGCCGGTTGCTGTGGAACGACCCGGACCAGGGCACCGGCGCGCGGCATCTCTTGGACGTGCCCGCGGGCGGCACCGCCATCGCCATCGGCAATCTCGCCGGCGGGGTGGCGGACGAGGTGCTGCTGCTGAACCGGAACACCGGCGCGCTGCAGTTCCTGGACGCCGCCACCGGCGTCGCCACTCACTTCATCACGCCCGCGGCGGGATGGTCGGTGGCAGGCACCGGCAATATTGACGGCAAGGCCGCCGACGACATTCTGTTCCAGCACACCGACGGGCGGCTGATCCACTGGAACGGCACCGCCTTCCGGGACATGCTGACGCTGGCGCCGGGTTGGACCGTGGTCAGCGTCGGCAATCTCTCCGACGATGCGGCGGACGAGGTGCTGCTGCAAAGCGGCGCGGGCCAGCTCTACAGCTGGAACGTCAACCGCGGGGCGGAAGGCTTCCGCACCATTCTGACGCCGGGCGCGGGCTGGTCGATGTCCGCGCTGGCGGACCTGGACGGCGACGGCTTCGAGGATCTGGTGCTCCGCAACGCCAGCACCGGCGCGACCATCGCCTGGGAGGGCTTGGGCTTCATCGACCTGACCGGCACGTTGGGTTCCGCCCGGGTGGCGGACGGCGGCCTTGTCAACGTCCTGCCGGCACTGACCGGGCCGGTGCCTCCCGTCAATGCGGAGGGATCAAAGCCGGCAGCGGCCGCTGCCGCTTCGGCCCTCCCTGCCTGGGGTGGCTTCGCGGAGATCAACGAGCTGCAGACCACGCCGATCCAGATCAGCCACGCAGACGCCGTGCTGGCGGCGAGCACCCGAGCGCTTTCGGATGAGCCGGCGCTTTTGACGGGCGGTATCGCTGCCCAGCCTGTTGGTGCAGGGCACAGGGCGGCGGCGTACCTCGCCGCTCTGGAGGGGGCGATAACGGCAAGCCTGGCCGGCGAGGCGGACGCCGTGGTCGGAGTTGGCGACGCGCTGGGCGCCGGGCGTGACGGCCGGAGCCTGCATGGCATCGACCCCAACCGCCCTTACGCGCCGCCAGCCCTGCATCATCTTTCCTGAGGTCGCCGTCATAAGGTCGCGATGGTCCCGCTCCCGCTGAGAATACCGGTGGTCTCCTGGTGAAACGCGCCTTCATCACGGGGATCACCGGCCAGGATGGCGCCTACCTCTCCCGGCATCTGCTGGAGAGGGGTTACGAGGTCATCGGCATGGTGCGTCAGACCGGCGACGCGGAGATCGCGACCGCGCGCCTCGCTTGGCTGGGCGTGAAGGATGATGTCCGGTTGGTGCAGGGCGATGTGACGGACCTGGCGGCCCTGCTGCGCCTGCTCGGCCACCACCAGCCGGACGAGGTGTACAACCTTGCCGCGCAATCTGTCATCCGGACCTCGTGGGAGCAGCCGGTTCTGACCGCCGCCGTGACCGGCCAGGGCGCGCTCAATCTATTGGAAGCGGTTCGCATCGCCCTGCCCACGGCGCGCTTCTATCAGGCCTCGTCCTCGGAGATGTTCGGGCTGGCGCAGGGGCCGCTTCAGACCGAGGAGACGGCGTTTCACCCGCGGTCGCCTTATGCCGTGGCGAAAGCCTTCGCGCACTGGTCCACGGTGAACCACCGGGAGAGCTTCGGGCTGCACGCCAGCTGCGGCATTCTCTTCAATCACGACTCTCCCTTGCGGCAAAAGGAGTTCGTGACCCGCAAGGTGACCGACGCCGTCGCGCGCATCAAGCTCGGTCGCCTGCGGGAGCTCCGCCTTGGCAATGTCGAGGTTCGGCGCGACTGGGGCCATGCCCGCGACTATGTCGCCGCCATGCATCTGATGCTGCGGCAGGACAGCCCCGGCGACTACGTCATCGCCACGGGCCGGGCGACATCGGTCATGGAGCTCTGCCGCATGGCCTTCAACCATGTCGGCCTAACCGCCGAGGACCATGTCATCATCGATTCCGCCCTCTTCCGTCCGGCCGAGGTCCAGAGCTTGGCGGGCGACAGCGGCAAAGCCCGCCGGCTGCTGGGCTGGCAGCCCAGCACGACGCTCGAGGCGTTGGTCGCCGAGATGGTCGAGGCGGATCTGGCGCGGGTCGGCGCCGAGCGGACCTGAGATCAACCGGGTGCGTCACGGCTCCGCCGAGCGGGACAGCCATGCCCGCCACATGCCGCGGAACGCCGCCTCGACATCGCGCGCGAACCCCGTGTGGTCGAGCAGCGGCGCGCCCGCCAGCCGCTTCCGCATAGTCCGCCGCAGCATCGAGAGGCGCGGCAGGTCCTGGGCCAAGTCGACGGCGGCGCGGATGTATCCCTCGCGGTCCGCCGCCACCAGCTCGCCCAATCCGCACTGGGTCAGCAGACTGGCGCCGACCCGCGACACATGGTTCGGGCCGGCCCAGGTGACGACCGGCACGCCCATCCAGAGCGCATCGCAGCTGGTCGTGGTGCCGTTGTAGGGAAAGGTGTCGAGCGCGATGTCGATCTGATCATAGGTCTGCAGGTGCTCCTCGAGCGATGCGGTCTGCGGCAGCAGCACCAGCCGTTGCTCGGCGATGCCATGGCCGGCGAACAGGCTGGCATAGCGGCCCCGCGTCGCCGGATCGGCGAAGGCGCGGCTCTTGAGCAGCAACCGGGAGCCGGGCAGCCGCGCCAGTATCGATGCCCAGGCCTCGACCAGCTCGGGCGTGATCTTGGCCGTGTTGTTGAAGGAGCCGAAGGTGACGCCGTCCTCGATCAGCGCCGGCGGCTTCAGGCGCGGCGTCGCCTCCACCAGAGGCTTGTAGGCGAGAAAACACCGGGGTAGGCGGACCAGCGCCTCCGTCGACCACGCATCGGCGGGCCCGAGGGGGTCGGCGACGGCGTCGGTCAGCCGGTAGTCCATCGCCGCCATTCCTGTCGTGTCGGGATAGCCCAGCCAGGCGACCTGCACCGGCGCGGGCTTGCGCGCGAACAGCAAGGGACGGCTGTTCGCCGTGTGACCAGCCAAATCCACGAGAATGTCGATGCGGTCGTCACGAATGAGGGTGGCCGCCGCCGCGTCGTCCAAGTCGGCGATCGACCGCCACGTGCCGGCCAACGAGCGCAGGCGCGCCGTCGTGTCGTCCTCCCACCGCGCGGTGGCGTAGCAGACGATGTCGAGCACCTCGCGGTCATGGGCCTGGAACAGCGGTTCGATGAAGTGGGCGCAGGCGTGGGTCCGGAAATCGGGAGAGACATAGCCAACCCGAAGGCGGCGGTCCGGCATCCGGTCGTTGGCAAAGCGGCGCTCCGCCGGAACCCGGCTGGCATGCCGGTCGCCCCAGTGCCGGTGGGCCCGGGCGATGATCTCGGGTGGCACCGCCGTCGTGTAGTGCAGGGCCAACAGCAGATTGGAGTGCAGCAGCGCCAGATCGGGATGGTGCTCCAAGCCCTGCTGCAGCACGCCGATGGCTTCGGTCGCCAGACCCTGCTCCTTCAGCATCTCGCCCAGATTGACGAAGGGCTGTGGCAGGCTCGGCTGCGCCGCGATCGCCCGCCGGTAGCAGCGGGCGGCCTCCGTCGTGTCGTGCGCCTGCCAGCGCAGGTCGCCCAGGCCGCAGAGCGCCTCGCCCATAAAGGCGTTCAGGCGCAGCGCCCGCCGATAGGCGGTCTCGGCTCCGGCGGCGTCGCCGGCCTGGCGCAACACGTTGCCGAGGTTGAACCACGCCTCCGCGTAGTCCGGCCGCAAGGCCAGGGCGGTCCGCGCCGATGTCGCGGCATCCGCGGCGCGGCCGAGATCCAGGTAGAGGCAGGCCAGATTGTTGTAAATCGGCGCGTCCGGCAAGGAGGCGAGCGCCCGCCTATAGCACGCGACCGCCTCCTCGAACCGGCGGCCGGCGCGCAGCAGGACGGCCAGGTTGTTGTTGGCGTGCGCATGCGACGGATCGTCTTGAAGAATGGCGCGGTAGCCAGCCTCCGCCGCGTCCAGGCGGCCGGCATTGTGCGCCGCGAGCGCCGCCTGCAGCCGCTCCTCCCTGGTCATGCGATCGCTCCGGGCCCGTCCATGCTCCAACTCCGTCTCGACCGGAATGCCACCCTGCCGTCCGGTGCCAGGCTTGGCAGCGGCCGCCTCATGCCCGGTCCGCCGTTCCAAGCAGGCCGGCATCGCGCAGAATGCCGGACAGCCGCTCCGCCGCCTGCGCCCAGCTGAAACGGCGTGCCAGATGATCACGCGCGCTCCGCCGCACGGCATCGCCGCGCAGCAGGTGTCGCAGAATGGCCGCCGCCGCCGCCTCATCCGGCTCCCACCAATCGAGCCCGAAGAACGCCTTGGGCGGCAGGCTGCTGTAGGGTTGACGGGCCGGGCCGACCTTCGACGGCACCAAATGGGCGACGCTTGCGTCGAGATAATCAAGATAGGCGCTGTGCGCCGGGGCGATGAGCTCGAGGTCCATCGCTCCGGCCTTGGACAGGGGCAGGTCCCAGCCTTCGCCATGCGAGAGGCTGATGTAGTGGGTCGCGGCCCTGAACAGACCGGTCATCGCGGCCTCGCTCAGATGTTGGTCGAGCAGCAGGATGGGTGCCACATGACCCCGGTGACGGCCGACCTCGCCTTCGGTGCGGGACATCAGCGCCTCGAAGCCGGTGCGCACCGCCGGCCCCGCTCCCTTGCCCAGCTTGAGAATCAGAACCGCGTCATCCTCGGCCGTCGTGGTCCGGAACCAGACCCGCAGAAGCCCGTCGATGTTCTTGCGCGCGATGAAATCGGACACGTTCAGAAAGCGGTGCCGGTAGCACGACAGCGGACGTCCGTCCGGCAACCGCAGCGGCAGAGGCTCCGCCGCCACCGCCGCCGGTTCGGGATCGACACCCAGCGGGCAGACCCGCAGCCGGTCCTCGGGGAACCCGGCCAGAGCCCAGGCGTGCCGGGAGGCCGCGCAGGGCACGATGACGAGATCGCTGGAGTCGCTGTGGCGCCGCCATGCCGATGGAATGCGGGTGCCTTCGAACATGGAGAAGGTCACCGTTGCCAGTCCGGGCACGCGCTCCACCGCCTGGGGCACCAGCATATTCAGCACGGCTCCAGCCCCGACCGGTCGGTCCAGGGGCTCATCCCGCCAGACCTCGTCGCCGGCAAGGCCCAGCACCTGCAGGGGAACACCGCTCGACCGCAAGGATTGAATGAAGCGGCGTCCCATGTGGGCGTAACCGCTGGCATGGTTGAAGGGCGCGCGCACGACCAGTCCGGCGCCACCGCTCCTTCCGGCCGCGCTTGCCAAGCGATAGGCCTGGCAGCGGGCAAGGCCGCCCTGAGCGCCGCGATCGTCCGGCGCAAGAGATAGAGCCTGTTGAAAGGCTTCAGCGGCCGCTTCGATGCGGCCCAGGCGCAACAGGGTCTCTCCATGCTGGACATGGGCGAACGCGCCGCCGGCGGACAGCGCGACAAGCCGCTGCAGCTCCAGCTCCGCCCGCTCGGCGTTTCCCCAAGCAGTCCAGGCCAATGCCAGATTGGCGCGGTGCGGCGCCGACCGCGGCGCGACCCGAACGGCCCGCGCGAGCCAGGCGAGCGACGCATCCAGGTCGCCGATCTCCTGGGCCACCGTGCCCAAGCGTCCAAGGGCGAACTCCGAGGCCGGGTCCAGGATCAGCAGGCGCCGCAGGCACGCCGCCGCCGACATCCAGTCCCCCACCTCCTGCAGCACCAGAGCGAGATTGGCCAGCAAGCCGGCGTGGGCCGGATGCCGTCCGACGGCGTCCCGCAGCACGGCGACGGCGCCCGGCCGGTCGCCCGTCGCGAACAGCGAGACACCCAGCAGGTTCAGGAGATTGATGTCACTGGGCGCCGCGGCCAGCGCCGCGCGGCAGGCCAGGACCGCCTCGGCCGGGCGGCCGGCGTGATGATGCCCCACCGCGACCTCGTAGCCCGATGTCATGCCGCCGGCCCTCCGCTGCGGGCCTTCGAGCGCGCCGCCGGGGCTACAGCGGCAACGATCCGTTGCATGACCCCCTCCCAGTCATCGGGACGGCCCATCCGGAACAGCGTCGTCCGGGGATACCAGGGCGTGGCCACCGGGTCGAGCATCCACCGCCAGTCTGCCAGCCAGGGCAGAACCAGAAACACCGGCACGCCCATCGCACCGGCCAGATGGGCGACGGCGGAGTCGCAGCAGACCACCAGGTCGAGCCCCGCGATGAGCGCGGCCTCGTCGACGAAGGCGTCCGCCGGCGCCAACCGCCCGGCCTCGACCTCAGATGCGAAAGGAACTTCGGACCGCAGGGCGGCCCTCTGCTCCAGTCCCTGCCCCTGTTGCAGACTGTGCAGCTGCACTCCAGGAACCGCGGCCAGACCGGCGAAGCGGCGCAAGGGTATGGAGCGCTCGGGGCCGTTGGCGTGCCAATGAATGCCCACATTGAATTGCCCGGCATCGAGGCGCTGGCGCCACGCGGCCGCGAGGGCCGGTTCGGCCCGCAGATAAGGAACGCCCCCGGGAATCGTGCCGACCGTGGTCCGGCAAAGCAGAGGCAGGCTCATTAGGGAGGCTTGGCAGTCGACGTCGGACAGCGGCTCGCCCGGGGCAACCAACCGGTCGATGCCCGGCACCGACGCCAGCACCCGCGTCAGAATCGGCTGGCACTCGAAAAGGGTTCGGGCTCCCATGGCCCGCAACAGGGCGAAATAGCGCGCGAACTGGAACGTGTCGCCCAGCCCCTGCTCGAACTGCACCAGAATGGTCCGCCCCGCGAGCGCCCCGCCCTGCCATGCCGGTGCTCCAGGAAACGGACGGTTCCAGCGCCATACTGCCTGCCGGCGGCGCCACTCATACTCCCGGAACCCCTCCTCGAACCGCCCTGTCATCAGCAGGCTGGCCCCGAGGTTCTTGTGGTACTCGGGACAGTCCGGCGCCAGGCGGGCCGCCCGCCGGTAATAGGCCGTGGCGGCATGCGGCCGGCGCTGCGCCATGATCGCGGCACCCAGATTGTTGACGCCGGCGGCGCTGGCGGGATCCAAGGCAACCGCTATGCTAAAAGCCCTCTCGGCCCGACACGGGCGGTTCTGGGCCATGAGCAGATTGCCGAGCGTGAAGGCCGCCTGTGGATGGTCCGGCCGCACCGAGACCAATCGCTCCAGGACCGGCACGGCCTCGGCAGGCCGGCCGAGATCGGCAAGCATAGTCGCCAGTTGGAACAGCGTCGGCGGATGATCCGGCCGCGCGGCGTCGAGCGACCGGAAAAGGCTGAGCGCCTCGGCCGACCGACCGGCGCCACGCAGCGCCAGCGCGAGATTGAAGGATATGGTGGGATGGCCGGGGCATGCCGTCGCCGCCGCTTGGAACAGCGCCGCAGCCTCGGCATACCGGCCGGCGGCGAACGCGGCCGTGGCTTGGTCGAACCAGGCGATCCACGGCTCCGCCGCATGGTGTAGCATGGACCCGCTCACGGCTCGCGGCGCTCCGGAGGCGGTCGCGACAGTGCTGGGCCTGGCATGCTAGCCTGGCTGGACGGCGTGCCCGGAGCATCCGCCGACAGACGCGTCATCGCCGTGCCTTCCGTTCTCTGCGTATCGGCCCGGCATGCCGCGGCCCCTGGGTCCGGCGTTGCGGCACCGGATGCGGCGGGAATTCTACCCGCCCTGTGGTGGGCGTACAGCCGAAAGTCGGTGCGATGCCGGAACAATCTTGGGCTGGTCTTGACGGAAGGACGGGCATGGCGGCTTTCACCGAGCTTCTGGGCACGGCGCTGGAACTGTTGCGGCAAGGATCGCACGCCGAGGCGGCGGCGCTCTGCCGCGCCGTGCTGGCCCGACAGCCGGCGCAGGCCGAAGCCGCCTGCCTCCTGGGCGTCGTGCACAGCGCGGCCGCTCGACCCGATGCCGCCGCCGATGCCTTCCGACGCGCGATCGCGTCGAAGCCGGATCTAGTGGACGCATATCGCAATCTCGCCCTTTTGCGGGCGGATGCGGGCGACCTCGCGGCGGCGCGCCAGTATTATCGCCGGGTCCTGGCGCTGGCCCCGGCCGACGAGGCCGCCGCGCTCGCGCTGGCTACCTTGCTTGAGCGCGAAGGCGACCTGGACGCCGCCCGGGCGCCGCTGCTGGCCGTCCTGCGTCATCATCCCGCCTCACGCGCCGGCCATCTGGGCCTCGCCCGCCTGTGCTGGCTGCTGGGCCGCCCGGACGCGGCGGCGGACTGGCTGCGGCGCGGCGTCGAGGCAGCACCCGGCGATCTCGAGCTGCGCGAGCAGTATGTCCTTCATTGCACGCACCGGGCTGGGCAGGCCTACATCGCCGGTCTTGACAGCACTCCCTGGTGCGACCGGGCCCTGACCGCCCTGGCCGCCGCACCTCGGATCACGGCGCGATTGTACGCTCAGGTCGAGGAACTGATCCGGCTCTGTCTGGCGGCGAACGCGCGGGACCTCGCGCTGGATCTGCTGCGGCTGAGGAACGCGCACGATTTTCCCGAACTCCCCACGGCGGAGATCGACGTGTTCGCGGTGAGCCGGAACGACTTCGCCGGCTGGTGCGCGGCCGCGGCTCTGCCGCACCATCTGTGGTTGGGCGAGGCCCAACCGGTCACCCGTGAGGCGCTGGATGCCCTGCCGGCGTACCTGCGCCCTCATGCCGAGGCTCTGACGCGACCGGACGTTACCCGCGTCGGCGTCGCGCTTGATGCTGACGTGGAGGTGCTGCAGGGCTTCTACGTAAAGGACAATTACGAGTGCTTCGTCCTCGCCGGCCGCCGGCATCTGCTGCACGAGACCGCCGACCTCGTGGTCCACGGCCCGACCGTTCCGGTGGTCGGTCATTCTCCGGAGGCGCGATCCGCGCTGTGCCGCATTCCACGCCCGCGGTACCGCCGGGTCGAGGTCGACGAGCCCTGCCTGTTCCTGCCCTCCTCGCCCAACTACTGGCATTTCCTGGTGGACGTTCTGCCTCGCCTGCTTGTCCGCGAACGGATGCCCGATCTGAAGGCGCTGCCCATCCATCTCTTCGACTTGCGGGCCTTCCACCATGAGATGCTCGCGCTCGCCGGCGTCGATCCCGACCGGATCGTCGATCTGCGTCATCGTGTCGGACCGGACGACATTCAGATCCTCTATCGCTTTCACCGCGCCTGTCTGCCCTCGGCCATTCCCTATGCCGTCGCCTATCGCTGGCTGCGCGAGCGGTTCCTGCCGCAGGTTCCGCCGACCGCCGATCCCCGCCGGATCTATCTGACCCGACGGGGATCGGCGCCCAAGCACCGGATCGCCAACGACGCCGACGTCGGCGCTCTGCTGGAGGGCCATGGCTTCGAGACGCTGCAGCCGGAACGTCTGACCGTGCGGGAGACGGTGGCACTGGTCGCCGGCGCCGAGATCGTCGTGGCCCCGATTGGTGCGGGAACCGCCAACCACATGTTCATGCCGCCCGGCTGTACGTGGATTCATCTGGCCAATCCGGATTTTTTCCATCCGGCGTCGGTCTGGAACGCCCAGATGGGCACGCAGATCAGTCTGGTTGGCACGGCGCGGCATCTGCGGGGCCGCTTCGTCGCCGACGGGCCTCTGCCGCCGAACGTGCTCGACCGTCTCGACGTGCCGGTCGAGATCGATCTCGCCGCACTGGACCGCCTCGTCTCCGACGTGATCCGAGGAAGCTCTGCGACCGGCTGAGCGCGGCGCTCAGCCGGTCGCACTCAGGCCGAGCAGGGACAAAGGATCCGGCGGCGGCGCCGCGGCGGCGGCCGCCACAGTGCTGGCGTCGATCACCTCGATGCGCGGCAGGGGAAACAGCAGCCGTGTGCCCGCCGCGACCATGGCGCGCTCGCGGGCGAGGAATTCCCGCCGGAAATGCCAGGGCAGCACCAGATACCAGTCCGGCCGCAACGCGCGCGACTGCTCCTCAGAGACGATGGGAATACCGGTGCCGAGCGTACAGGCACCCACCTTCTCGGGATTGCGGTCCGCCGCGCAGGCGACGATGTCGCGTCCGATGCCGCACCATTGCAGCAACACGTTTCCCTTGGTGGAGGCGCCATAGACATGGACGGTGCCGCCCTCGGCGCGCACCTCGGCCAGAAGGCGCATCAGGTCACGCCGTAGCGCGCCGGCCCGGCTCTGGAACGCCGCGTAGGGCGCGTCGGTGTCGAGCGCCAGCGCCGCTTCGCACCGGCGCAAGGCCTGCAGAAACGCGTCGTCCCCGGCCGATCCGTGGCCGCCCTCGCCGGCATGGCAAACATAGCAGCGGATGCTGCCGCCATTGCTGTCGTTCAGCTCGGCCCGGAAAATCCGCAGATCGGCCCGCGCGGCGATGTGGTCGAGGACGCGCAGGCTGTAATATTCCAGATGCTCGAAGCAGATCGTATCAAAGGCGTTCTGCACGAGCATAAGGGGCAGATAGGACAGCTCCAGAATCCAGACGCCCCCTGGCCGCAGCAGGCGGGCGATCGCCGCCGCCGCCGCGACCGGATCCTCCAGGTCGTAGAACATGGCGATCGAGGTCACCACGTCAAAACCGGCGGCGGGCAGATCCGCCAGCTGCGGGGCATCCGGAAAGGCCGCCCGGATCAGCATGGCGCCATCGTCCACCGCCGCAGCCTGCGAGGGATCGACGCCGACGCGGCAGGCCGCATCGGGAAAACATGACAGCAGCGTGCCATCGTTGCAGCCGATGTCGAGCACCGCCGGGCGTCCGGCGGGGCACAGGGCCATGGCCGCCCGCGCGATGCCGCGCAGATGATCGCGCATCGTGGCGTTGGTGCCGGACCGGTACCAGTAATCGCCATAGAGGGCTTCCGGCGCGATGCTGATCGCCAGCTGCAGCAACCCGCACCCGCCCCGGGCTGTATCGCAACGGACAAGCCGCAGCGGCCAGCGCCGATCCGGCGGCGGGCGCCGCCCGGGCTTGACGAACGCTCCCTGCAGCCACTGCTCGCCCAGATCGATGACCGGCCGCAGCCAGGACGATCCGCAGACGCGGCAATTACGGCAGGGGCGGGCGGGCGTCATGAGAGTGGTCCGGCGAAAGGGGTCTGCAGGGTCGCACGGCGGGTGCGCCGGGCTCCAGATCCAACCGGTCAACCCTCTCGTTGCTCCTTTGTCCCACCCCGTCCGGCGTGGCATATCAGGGGCCAAGCGCTTCGGCGATGGAGATTAGGCATGCACGCGGTTTCACGACGCCCAGCGGCCGGACGGCCCTGATGCCACATCACCGCTGCGCTATCGTCTCGGCGGCCGACGACGGCTATCTGCCCTTGCTGCAGGGGCTGATCGCTTCGATCCGCGCCACGGCGGCGGGATGCGCGGTGCCGATCACCGTGCTCGACCTCGGCATCGGCCCAGCGGGCCGCCACTGGCTCGAGGCGCGGCAGGTCCGTCGCGTGATGCCTGAATGGGACCATGCCTTCCGCCGGCCGATGCCGGACTATTACAAGGCAATGGTCTCGCGCCCGCATTTGCCCAAGTACGTGGCCGACGCCGGCACCATCGTCTGGTTGGATGCCGATTGCTGGGTGCAGGATTGGCAGGCGGTCGAGTTGATGGTCGCCGGTGCCGAGCGGGAGGGGTTCGCCATCGCTCCCGAGCTGGACCGCTCCTATTCGCCCTTCTATGAGGGTGTCTCCTACGCCACGCACCTGCGCGCCTGGTACCGCGCCTGCTTCGACGAGGCGACGGCCGAGCGGCTGGGCGACTATCCGCTGCTGAACTGCGGCGTCTTCGCCGCCCGCGCCGACGCACCGCATTGGCGGCTCTGGGCCACCCTTCTGGCCCGGTCGCTGGATCAGGTGACGCTGTTCGTCAGCGAGCAGACGGCGCTGAACGTCGCGCTGCGAACCAGCGGCCTACCCTGTTGCCTGCTGCCAGCCAGCTGCAACTGGATCTGCTATCGCGCACTGCCGCATTGCTCCGCCGACGGACACCGTCTGCTCGACCCGCAGCTGCCGCACACACAGCTTGGCATCGTGCATCTGGCCGGCTTCCCGCGGGACAGCAAGGCCGAGCCGCGACGGTTGGCGACGCCAGAGGGCGGCTGGGTGACACGGCCGCTCAGCTTCATGGCGCCGCCATGAGGCTGCCGGAGGCGCTCGCGGCCGCGGCGAACCTCTACCTGACCGGGCAGCCGGCCGCGGCGGCCGCCGCGTGCCGGGCCATCTTGCGCACGGTGCCGGATCAGGCGGACGCCCTGCATCTTCTGGGCGTGGCAGAAGCGGCGCTGGGACATGGCGCGGCGGCGGAACGGGCGCTGACGCTGGCCATTGCCGTTAGGCCGGAGAGCGCCGAGGCCTATGGCAATCTGGGCGTGCTGATGCAGCGGCAGGGGCGCGGCGCGGCAGCGTGGCGCCAGCAGTCGCGGGCGCTGCGCCTGGATCCCGGCAACACCGGCACGCGTGTCGGCCGCGCTCTGACGTTGCTGGGCTCGGGCAATCCCGCGGCCGCTCTGGAGGACCTGCGGATCGCCATCCGCCACGTGCCTGGTGACGCCCGGGCGGCGCGCCTGCTGGCCGCCGCGGCGCGGCTGATCGGCCACCTTGACATGGCCATCGCGGCGGCGCGTCGGGCCGTGCTGGTGCGGCCCGACGACGCCGAGGCCCATCGCGAGCTCGGCCATGCGCTGCGCGCCGCGGGCGCGCCGGTCGCGGCGGCGCGTGCCTACCGGCGCGCCTGGCGCCTGGCGCCTCGGTCGGGGGAGGCTGCCGGCGATCTACTGGTTGCATCCCTGACGCTGTGCGACTGGAGCGACCACGACCGCCTGACCGCGACGCTGAAGAACCTGATCGACACGGGGGCCGGCGTGGTCGCGCCGCTGGTCGCTATGGTGATCGACACCGACGCTGCGCAACAGGACCGCGCGGCCCGGCATTTTTATCGGGCGGCCGTCGCGCCCGACCTCTTGGTGGCGGGCCCGGCCCGGCGTGCGCGCTGGTCCCGGCGGCTTCACCTGGGCTATCTCTCGGCGGACCTCCAGAACCATGCCACCGCCAATCTGGTGGCCGAGCTCTTCGAGCTGCATGACCGGGCGGGCTTCCGGGTCGCCGCCTTCTCCTATGGCCCAGACGACGGCAGCGCGATGCGGCGGCGGATCGCGTGCGGCGTCGATCGCTTCCACGACATCGGCGGAATGGCGTCCGATGCTGTGGCGGCGCTGCTGGCCATCGAGGAGATCGACATTCTCGTCGACCTCAAGGGCTGGACCAAGGACGCCCGCCCCGATCTCCTGCGGCAACGCCTCGCCCCGGTTCAGGTGTCCTGGCTGGGCTATCCGGGCCCGAGCGGCTGTCCCTTCATGGACTATCTGCTGGGCGACCCTGTAGTGACACCGGCCGAGGATCAGCCCTTCTATCTGGAGCGGCTGGCGATTCTGCCGGAGACTTACCAGGTCAATGACCGCCGTCGGCCGCTGGACGGGCGGACATGGGACCGGCGTGGCTACGGACTGCCCGAAACCGGACCCGTATTCTGCTGCTTCAACGCCACGGTCAAGATCGCGCCCGCTGTCTTCGCCGTCTGGATGCGCCTGCTGGCCCAGCTGTCCGGCAGCGTGCTCTGGCTGCTGGAGCCGCCACCCCCGGCGGCGGACGCCCTGCGACGCGCGGCCGTGGCGGCCGGCATTGACCCAAAGCGCCTAGTCTTCGCGCCTCGGCTCGCGCCCGCGGACCACCTCGCCCGGTACCGGGCGGCGGACATCGTCCTCGACACCTTTCCCTACACCGGGCACACCACCACCTCCGACGCGCTCTGGATGGGCGCGCCGGTCGTGACGCTGCAGGGCGGCACCTTCGCCTCCCGCGTGGCGGGCAGCCTGATGCGGGCGGCCGGCCTGCCGCAGACCATCGCCTTCTCCCTGGCCGAGTACGAAGCCCTGGCCTTGAGCCTCGCCCGAAGCCCCGGGGCGCTCGCCGTCCTTCGCCGCCGGCTGGAGGCAGGACGGGCCACCGTTCCCCTGTTCGACACGCCGCGATTCACGCACCATCTGGAAGCGGCTTTCCGGATCATGGCGGACCGGCACGCCGCGGGGCTGCCGCCGCAAACCTTCGCTGTTCCGGCCCTTCCCGCCGGAATCTGACAGGGATCAGGACGCGGACGGGCTGCGGACCGGCGCGAACCACCCTTGGGACCGAAACCGGTCGGCGCGGGCGCGGATCGCCGGGGGAAAGCTCGCGTCCACGCATACCCGGCTCAGCCGTGTCCACATGCCGGGGACCGGCGCATCCGCGAAGCTGCCTGTCTCGTAGAAGCTGTCCAGCCGTGCTTGGTTGGCAGCGTCCTGTTCGAAGCCGCCGATCATCTCGCGATGCGCAAAGGCTTGCATCTTCGCCAGAAATCCGGCGCGCCCTCCCATCCAGGTAAAATGCCATCCGGCGTTGGGAAGCACGCGGCCGATGCCCTGCTTGGCCAGATAGCGGGCTCGGTTGGGGCCGATGCGCCGCATCAGTTCCCAGGGCGCGGCCGCCATGGATATCCAGGGCTCGGGCGATTTGAGGTCGAGGAAGTACAAGTAAAGATCGAGATGCGGGGCCAGAAGTCCCGGCGGGCCACCGGCGTCGAAGCGGAGCGCTGCGGCGATCTCGGCCCGTGGAATCTCATCGACGTCCGACACCAGGATCATGTCCGAGGAGTCGCAGTCCTGAAGCCCGCGGGCGATGGCCTCGCGCTGGCGGGCCTCGCGCTCCCAGGCGAAGCCGCCGGCGTCGTCCTCGAGCACCACATGAATAATCTTGTCGGCATGCGCGGCGAAACGCGCGCGGTTCTCGGCGAAATGCAGCGGCTTGCGGGTGCCGGCGTGGGTGTGGGTGGCCTCGACCAGCACGAACCGGTGCACCACCGGCGCCAGCTCCTCCAGGCGAATCTCCAGCAGGTCCAGCTCATTGTAGAACTGGAAGCAGTCGTAGAGCCGCCGCCCGTCCGCCGGCGGCGGTGCCAGAACCGGCAGCAGCGCCTCCGCGTCGCGATAGGCGAGAAGCGCATCAAGCCCGCGGATGCCGGCCCACAGAGAGGTCCGGCGGGCCTCATCGCTGTGCGCCGGCCGCAAGGCCGCCTCGGCTGCCGTCATCAGAGCTCCTGCCTCCTGCCGCCAGCCGGCCGGCGCCCGGCCCTGCACGCCCGCGGTCACCAAGGTGCGCAGCGCCGAGACCAGACGCTCTTGGGCCTGGGAGAGCTCGGCGGTGACGAGGGCCGCGAGCGCCTCGCCGTCGGTGTCAGCGACCTCCCGAAGCCGCTCGATGGCTTCCTCGTGGCGGCCCTGTCGACCGCGCCGCCGCGCGACCAGCACCGCCGCCCGCGCCCGCGCCGCGGTCCGGTCGCCCGTTCCGCTCACGACGGCCTGCGCGGCGTCCGCGGCGGCGGCGGCGGAATGAGCCTCCTCGCCCAGCCACGGCCCGATCTGGGCCACCAAGCGGTAGAGCCGGGCAGCGGTGGCGGGGTCGGCGGCGAGGGCCTCCGGGGCGGCTGTCTCCGCCGCCTCAAGGCACAGAGCGATCAAGGAGCGTGCCTCCTGGCTGGCGAGCAGGTCCCCGCCTCCCTCCCGCAGGGCTTGGCTGACCGCCTCGAGAGCCGCCTCATGGCGCGCCAGCTGCGTCAGCGACCAGGCGAAGGCGAGGCGCGTCCGGGCATCGCCCGGGCGCAGGCGCATCAGCACACCATAGGCGCGATGAGCCGACGCACCATCGCCGGTCCGCAGGCCGGCGCTCGCCAGCCGGCCAGTGATCCCCGCCAGCGTCTCGCAATGCGGGTGCAGGCTCGCGTCCTCGGCGGCCATCTCGGCCAAGTACTCCGCGCTCCGCACCCGCTCCGGCAGCGACGGCTCCTCCGCCCCGGTGAGGGCGCCCAGCAGGCCGGAGAAGCGGGCGGCGATCTCGGCGTCCGCCTGGCGTCCGCCGACACGCCAAGCCCGCACCAGAGCTTCGGCGGCGGGCGCGCGCTGCCCCCGCGCGGCCTCGCATTCCGCCAGAAGCCGCCATGCGGCGGCGTCATCAGCATTGTCCGCGAGCATGGCCCGGCAGAGGTGAACGGCCCGATCGGCATCGCCGGCGGCGGCATGGATCCGGGCGGCGCGCAACCGGTCGCCCGGCATGGCCGGCCCGCCGGTCTCGCTTCCGGAAAGCCAGCCGAGCCAGGCTTTCGCGCGGTCTGGCCAGGACAGTGTGGCCTTGGCGTGCTCCACCTGCGCCCGCAGAAGCCCGCCGGCCCCGGGATCCCGCGCCAGCCATTCCAGGGCACCGGTCACAAGATCGGCGAAGCCCGTCGCATGCTCGGCCGCATTGGTCGGCACCGGCATCAGCCGGGCGAAGCCGGCCGTGGTCTCCGGCAGCGCGCCCAGGCGGCTCGACACCACCAGGCAGCCAGCTGCCATCGCCTCCATGACGGCGATGCAGGAGGTCTCGGCGAAGCGGTTGGGATAGGCGAGACAGGCCGCCCGCCGCAGCTCTGCCGCCAGCGCCGCCTGCGACAGCGCGCCCACATGGGTGACGCCATCCGTTTCCCGGCAGCGCCGGTAGAGGTCCGCGAAGGGATCGCGGTCCAGGGACACGCCGTAGCTCTCCAGGCTGGAGAAAACGCGCAGGGTCGTTCCGGGCACGGCCGCCCGAATGCGCGCGAAGCTGTCGAGCAGCACGTCCAGCCCGCGAAACGGCGTGCTGGCATAGGCCAGCACCGGCGGCCAGGGCTTCGCCCATCCGATGTCCTCGCCCGGGCCGAACAGCCCCGCGAACGCCGGCGCCATGCCATTGCGCATGATGCGGCAGCGCTCCGGGTCGAGGCCGAAGGCGGCGACGTAGCCGTCCATCTGCCAGCGGCTGACGAAGGCGAATTCGGCAAAGGCATCGCGCACGGCGGCGTCGCCCAGATTGCCCACCGCCGGCTGGTCGGCGGCGTGGTGGGCCCACAGGATCAGCCGGCGTCCCTGGCCCGCAAGGCGCTGCAGCAGCGGCGTGCTGACGCTGCCCACCAGCACCAGCGCGTCCATCCCGTCCAGCAGATCGGCCGGCAGCGCCAACGCCGGCTGGCAGTGGACGCCGCGCACGGTCTGGGCGGCGAAAACGCCGTTGACCAGCACAACCGCCGCTCCCGCCGCGGCGAGGCATTCCGCGAGATAGCAGGCAGCCGACTGCGTGCCGCCAAGTGGCCGGAGCCGCGGCGTGTCCGGCGTGTAGTCGCCCAGGGTCTCGTCGATGAAGGCGATCTTAAGGGTCATCGAGGGACGCAATCCGGCCTGCGTTGCGGCAAGCGACGATAACAGCCTGACCGGCGCATTGCCACGCGGCGGTGTCATGCCGCTTCAGCTATGCTTAATACTTCATGACTTATTCAGACCGGTGCGGGAAGCCTGCGGGAGCGGGGATGCCCTGACGGCGCGCGAGCGGCCGGTAAAGAGCTAAAGCGGCGGGAGTTGCTGGTGTCACGGAACTTGGCGCTCACCTGGCAGCTCACGGAGGTGCATGGCTGGGGGCTGGTCGGCGTCCATACGGCTCTGCATCTGGTGAGCGAGGGCCGTCCGCCGCTGCTTCTGGAACGGCCGGAGTTGGCGTCGCTGCGGCCCGAGAACCGGGAGAGGCTGTCGGTTTTGCTCGACGGCTTCCATCAGATCTCCGCCTTGGTGAAGAAACACTGGCCGCACCGGCTGAAGCTGGACGATTGCACCGTCCTGCACGCCCTGTCGAACGGCATGCATGCCGGCCCGCCCTCGGACATCTTTCGGGGCGAGCGCAATATCGGCGTGATCGCCTTTGAGGACACAGGCTTCGACGCGGGCGTGCTGGCGCGGGCCCGCGCTTATGACCGCCTTGTCGTTCATTCCACCTACAACAAGGCGCTGCTGGACGAGCAGGGCGTGCCGGACGTCGGTTGCGCGTTCCAGGGCGTCGATCCCGACGAGCTGCCGCAGCTGCCGCCGACCGGCCGTTTCGGCGACCGGTTCGTCATCTTCTCCGGCGGCAAGCTGGAGTTCCGCAAGGGCCAGGACTTGGTGTTGGCGGCCTTCCGCCGGTTTCACGAGCGCCACCCCGATGCGCTGCTGGTGGCCGCCTGGCACAATCCCTGGCCGGGCACGGCGGCCGACATCGCCCAATCGCCCTGGACGCCGACGGCACCGGCTCTTGGCGGCGATGGCCTGCTGCGCATCGCGGACTGGGCCGGAAGCCATGGCGCGCCCGCCGGCAGCTTCGTCGATCTGGGTTTTCTGCGCCGGACCCAGATACCGGCCGTCCTCGCCGAGTGCCACGCGGCCATCTTTCCCAACCGGTGCGAGGGAGCCACCAACCTCGTCGCCATGGAGGCCATGGCCTGCGGCGTGCCGGTGATCTTGTCGGCCAACACTGGCCATCTCGACCTGATTCGCGAGGAGGCCTGCTTTCCCCTCGCCGACCAAGCCGCGGTCGCCGACCCTGAGGGCCGCCGCCGCGGCTGGGGCGAGTCCTCAGTGGAGGAGATCGTCGAGGCGCTGGAACGCGTCCATGCGGACCGCGCGCTGGCCAGGGCCCGCGCGATGCGGGGCGCGGACTTCGTCCGTACCGAACGGACCTGGCGGCGGTTCGCCCACGACTTCGTCGGGGCGGTTGAACGATGACCATGCCTGCCAATGGCATTCTGCCACACGCGCGGTGCGGGCGCCGGCTCGCGCTTGATCCCGCCGACGCCGAGGCCTTGCAACATTTGGCTGCGCATGGGTGGCTCGCCGCCGACGGGCTGACGGCGCTCCGCTGGTTCCGGCGCGCGGCACGGATTCACCGCGACCGGTCGACCCTCGATGGCCAGGTCAAAGCGTTGCTGCCCGTCGTGCTGTCGCAGCTGTCGATCTGGATTGACCAGGGCCGGATCGACGCGGCCGGCGACGCCCTGCAGGAGCTCGCCACTCTGGGCGTTCCATCGCCCGACCTCTTCCGGATGCTGGGAACCGTCCGCCTCATTCAGGGGCGCGACAGCGAGGCCGGCGGGCTGCGCGGCCGGAGCGAGCCGGGCACCGGCTACGGCGTGGCTCTGGCGGCGGTCGAGGAGCAGCGCATCGAGACCGCGATTCTCGGCACTGTCGTCATTCCGGCCCATGCGGCCGAGACGACGATCGAGGCGGCGCTCGACAGCGTGCTCGCGGCCATCCGGCACTACCGGCGCGCCGCCGACCCGCAGGCGCTCGTCCACATCCGCGTCGTCGACGATGCCTCGCCGGATGGAACCGTCGACGCCGTGCGGCGCTGGGGCCGGGCGCATCCGGAGCAGAGCTTGGCGCTGGTCGCCCTGAACCGCAACGGCGGCGCCGGCCATGCCCGCAATGCCGGCGCGGCGGGCGCGCCGGGCGAGCTGCTGTGGTTCCTGGACGCCGACGACGTCTTTCTGGAGCGCCATCTGCTGCGGACGGCAGAGATCCTGCGCCACCATCCACAGCTCGGCTTCGTGCGCACGGGCATTCTGTTCGACGGCATCGACGCCACCATCACGCCGGCATGGCGGGCCGCCTCGGAGAACAGCTATCCCTGCAACCTCTGTGTGCGCCGCGCCTGCCACGACCGCATCGGCGGCTTTCCGGAAGAAGCACCCTTCCGGCCGGCCGTGGCGGAGGACGTCGCCTATGCCCGGGCGTTGAGCAGCCTGTTCGCCGGCGCCAAGATCGACGAGAAGACGGTGCGCTACACGCTGCAACCGGGAAACGTCCTCTCCCGGATGCGCGAGACCATGACCGGGCCGACGGCGCCCGCAGCGGCCGCGACCACCGATTCCCGCTTCATGGCCATCGAGATTCTGACCCGGCGCCGGCTCTATGCCCTCGACCGGTCGCGAAGCCAATCCTGGCACGGTCCCCCGCTGCTGCCGGCGACCGGCGCGCCGACGGCCGTGCGCCAGCCGGATGGCGCGGAAGCGCTGCTGGCGCTCGCCGGGCGCTGGTGCGATCAGGGCCGGCATGCCGACGCGTCGGAACTTCTGACCGCGGCGGCCCGTGCCCTTCCGGGGCGGACCGATCTGCCGGTCGCGGCGGCCCGGTCATGGCTGCGGGCAGAAGACCTGGAGCGGGCCCGGGAGGTGCTGCGGGCGGCACCATTCGCCGCCCCCGGTCTGGCGGAGGCGTGGTTCGACCTCGGTGTCGCGGCTCATGGAGCCCAGCGCCCGGACCTGGCGCTTGCCGCCTTTCGGACCGCGGCGTGGCACCGTCCCGACCTGGCGGTGGCGCATTTCAACGCCGGCACGCTGCTTCTTCAGGCCGAGGCGCCAGCCGCGGCCGCGGCGCGCCTGCGCATGGCGCTGATGCTGCAGCCAGACCATGCCGGCACGCTGTTCCTGCTGGGCCGCCTGGCCCGGCAGCGGGGTGCCATGGCCGAGGCGCGGGCGCTGCTGGCGCGGGCCGTTCGGCTCGCCCCGTCCCGGGCCGAGATACTCGCCGAGCATTCGGGAGCGCTGCTGGACCTCGGCCAGTTCGAGGCTGCGCTCAAGATGGGCCGGCGCGCCGCGGCCGCGGCGCCTCAGTCCTACGAGGCGCATGCTGCTGTTGGGGCCGGGCTGGAGGCGCTCGGCCAGGCTCCGGACGCGCTGGCGGCATGGGAGCGCGCGATCGAGTGCAATCCGGGCTATGGCGAGGCCTTTACCCGACGCTCGGTGCTGCTGCTGGCACAGCGCTGGGGACCGGCCCCGATCCGCCCCGCATCCGGCCGGCCGGGACGCCGCCTCGCCGCGACCGGCCTCGGCCGCCACGGCCGGTTCGGCAATCAGCTGCTCCAGTACGGCTTTCTGCGGCTTTATGCCGACAGACACGATCTCGACCTGGAGGTGCCGCCCTGGCCCGGCCGGCATCTCTACGATCATGACGATCCGCTGCCGGGCAGCCCCCTGCCGGCCGTCTCCGAAACGCAGGCCGACCTCGTCGGCTCCCTGCTTGGCGAGACGCCCGACATTTATGCCGAGCACGATCTGGCCGGCTATTTCTGCGGCGACACAGGGCGGCTGAGCCGATTCCGGGAGCCGTTCCGGCGCCTGTTCGTTCCTGGCCGTCACCTGCGCTCCTATGCCGACGGTGCCCTTGCCCGCCTGCGCGCCGCCGGCCGCACCGCCGTCGCTCTGCACATCCGCCGTGGCGATTTTGGCTGGGGACCGTTCTGGACGGCGCCGGAGGCGTGGTATCTGCGATGGCTGGAGGCGATCTGGCCCACCCTCGACCAGCCGGTCCTCTATCTGGCGACCGACGATCCCGCCTGCGCCCGAGCTTTCGCCGACTACCGGCCCCTGGTCGCCGCGGACGTGGCGGAACCGCTGCCGGGCGCCGAGTTCTTCACCGATTTCCACCTGCTCTGCCATGCCGATCATCTCGCCATATCGAACAGCACCTTCTCCTTCGTGGCGTCGATGCTCAACCGTAACGCCGCCAGCTTCCTTCGGCCCGACCGGGCGCGGCAGGAGCTGGTCTCCTTCGATCCCTGGAACGCGCCGGTTCTGCTATGAGCCCTGACCTCGATCCGACCGCTTCCCGTCCGGACCTCGCCGGCCTGCTCGCGGCCGGGCTCGCCCACCATCAAGCAGGGCGTCTGCCGGAGGCCGAAGCGGCCTACCGGCGCGTGCTGGCGATGGCGCCGCAGCATGCCGGCGCCCTGCAGATGATGGGCGTCGTCGCCCTGCAGCGGGGAACGCCCGCGCTGGCGGTGGAGTTGCTGGCGCAAGCCGCCCGCCTGGACGCCACCTCGGTGTCCTGTCTGGCCAATCTGGCCGCCGCCCTGCGCGCGGCGGGGCGCCTGGAGGAGGCTCTGGCCGCGTGCGCCCGCGCGTTGACGCTGGACTCCGCTTGCGCCGACGCGGTGCAGCACCTCGCCCGCATTCTGTCCGACCAGGAGCGCCATGGCGACGCCGCCAAGGCCCTGCGGCGTCTGCTGGAGCTGCGCCCGCTGCTGACCGAGCCGCGCCTGGAACTGGGCCGGCTGCTGCTCCTCGACGGGCAGCACGAGGCTGCGGCCGAGGAGATGGAGATCCTGCTTGGCATGACGCCGGCCTCCGCACCTGCCTACAGCAATCTCGGTGTCGCTCTGCGACGGTTGGGGCGACTGGACGCGGCTGTCGCCGCCTATCGCAGCGCGCTCGCCTTCGCCCCCGGTGACCCCGGCATTCTCAGCAATCTCGGTATTCTGCTGATGGATCTGGACCGGTATGCGGAGGCGGCCGCCTGCTTCCACCAGGCGATCGCCGCCAAGCCGGACTTCGCGACCGCCCATCTCAACCTCTGCCTGCTGGCCCGCGACGAGATGCGGCTGGAGGATGCCATTGCCAGCGCGCGCGCCGCGATCGGGCACGCACCGGCGCTGGCGGAGGCGCACACGGCTCTGGCGCACTGCCTGCTGCTGTCCGGGCGCCTGAAGGAGGGGTTCGCCGAGTATGAGTGGCGCAGCCGCATGGCGGAGTTCCCCTCGCCCCGGCGCAGCTTCGCCTCACCGTCCTGGGACGGCACGGAGATCACCGGCCGCACGCTGGTCATCCACGACGAGCAGGGCGTCGGTGACACGCTGATGGCCGTCCGCTATGCCGCCCTGCTGCAGGCCCGCGGCGTACGCGTCATCGTCGAGTGCAACACCCAACTTGTCCGACTGCTCTCCGGCATGCCCGGCGTCGCGGGCGTCGTCAGCCGCTATGATCCTCTGCCGGACCACGACTACCACGTATCCCTTCTCAGTCTGCCCCATCTGCTGGGCACCACCTTCTACACGGTGCCGGACACCGTTCCCTATCTGCGGGCGGAGGCAACGCTGGTCGAGGCCTGGGCGCAAAGGCTGGGCGAGCGCCGGGGCCTGAGGGTCGGCTTGGTCTGGGCGGGCAATCCGGAGTTCAAGGCCGACCGCCTCCGCTCCCCCCGATTGCCTGCCTATCTGCCGCTGCTGGACATTGAGGGCGTCGAGTTCTTCGGCCTGCAGCTGGGCGCCGGGCGGGCGGATCTGGAGACCGCCGGCCCGTTGCCGCCCGCGTTCCGCGATCTCGGCGGCGCCATCAGCGACTTCGCGGACACCGCCGCGATCATGTGCCATCTCGACCTCGTGATCAGCTCCTGCACAGCGCCCGCCCATCTCGCGGGCGCGCTTGGCCGGCCGGTATGGACCATTCTCCCCTTCTCACCGGATTGGCGTTGGTTCGGCAACGGCACCGACACGCCCTGGTATCCGACGATGCGCCTGTTCCGGCAGGAGCGGCCAGGCGACTGGACGGGCGTGATGGCCCGCGCGGGCGACGCTCTGCGCCAGCTCGCGGCGACGGCGTCGGCGCCGGGCGGCGGATGAGGCTCAGGTCCAGGGCACGAAGGGACGGATGCGCCGCGCCGCCAAGTCCGGTTCGGCGAAGATCCGCGCACGGCGGTTCAGCCGGGCGGCCAGCTGGCTGAAGCCGCTGGCGGCGCTGACCCCCACCACGTCGGCCTGCGTCAGCACATGGAAGTCCTGCAGATAGTCGAGACCCGGCCATTCAGCCGCGAGGTCGGCGCGGGTGAGCGGCCGAAACTCCGCGAAAGCGGCGCCGATGGCGGGCAGGTCGTCACTGGCGAGATAGAGCACCGGCCGGTCCAGCTGGCGCCACAGTTCCCGCAGCCAAGCCACATACCATTCGGTCCGGGTAAGCGGATAGTTGCCGGTGACGAAGTCGCCGCGCCGCACATGAATGGCGACGACCGTGCCGCCGAGGGCGCGCAGCTTTTCCACGGCCGGTTCAAGATGGGGCAACCAATCGCGGCGCGGCCGCAGCCAGGACTGCACCCGTGCCCGGTACGCCTCCCGATGGTCGAGCAGGAACAACGGCGACAGGAGGTCGCGGTCCACCACCGGCGGGCCGCTGCCCTCATCTTCCAAGGAGGCGTTCAAAATCCGCCGTGGAAACAGCAGCGGGCGCAACGGTGCCCCCTGCGGAGGATCGTCCAAAGCGAAGAAGGTGCCGCCGACCCAGTCCGGCGTCTCGAACCGCAGCCCATGCCTCTCGGCATAGAGCCGGACCAAGATGTACTCCATGACCGTGTGCGCGAACCGGCCCTTGGCCGCGAGGGTGGAGGAGGTCACGCGCCCGACGGTTCCGCTCGGGTCGCCGGGCGGGCGCGCCAGCCAGGCTCCGTGGTCGGGCAGGCTGGCGCGCAGGAACGCCAGCGACTTCACCGTGAAGAACCAGCCATTGTCGCCTTGAACGCGGCCAAGCAAGGCGGCCGCCGCGTCCGGCCGACCCTCCTGGAGCTCCATGGCGGCCAGTCCGGTCAAGCACTCGCCGACAGGACGTACGCCGTTGATGGGGGTCGCCGCCAGCCGGCTGAAGAGCGCGCGGCCCTGCGCCAGCCGCCCGCGCCGGATGAACAGGCCGGAGAGCTCTTCCAGCACCGCGGACACATCGGTGCCGGACCGGTGCAGACTGTCCAGCAGCGTGGCCTCGGCCTCGTCCAGCCGTCCCAGGCGGGCCAGCGTGACCCCCGCCTGAAGGCGCGCGGGGCCGAGATTCATGCGGGCGGCCCGACGATAGCAGGCGAGCGCCCCCTCAAGATCGCCCCTGGCCTGCCGGACATTGCCGAGGTTGAACCAGCACGCCGGATCGGACGGCAGCAGCGCCACCGCCGCCGCCAGGCTGGCCGCCGCGCCGTCATGATCGCCCAGCTCGAGCAGCGTGTTGCCCAGGTTCATTCGGGCCGCGACGAAGTCGGGCGCCAGACGCAGCGCGCGACGGTGGCTCGCCGCCGCCTCCTTCAGGCGGTCGGCGTGGCGCAAGGCCAGACCGAATTCATGAAGGATCTCGGCCTGGTGCGGGTCCAGCCGGATCGACCGCCCGAGGGCTGCAAGGGCCTGCGCCGAGGCGCGGCCACCCTGCCCCCTGTACAGGGCGCCCAGGCTGGCCCAGGCCCGGGCGTGAGCCGGATCGATGGCCAGGATCTGCCGCCAGGCGGCGGCAGCCGCCGCCGGGCGGCCCGCCTGCTGCAGCAGGTTGGCGAGGTTGACGCGGGCGTCCATCAGCGCGGGATTGATGCGAAGCGCACGGATGATGAGAGCGATGCCCTCGGCCACACGCCCCGCGTGGCGCTCGGTCAGGCCAAGCAGATGCAGCGCATCGGCATTGTCGGGGCTGACGGACAGTATTCGGCGGTAGCGTACCGCCGCAGCGGCCAAGCGCCCAGCGCGATGGTGGGCGACGGCTTGGGCCAGCAGCTCATCCGGTGTCGTCATCGTTGCTCACAAGGCGGCAGCGCCAGAGCCGGAGCCGCTCCGGATCAGGCCGGATCGGCGTCGATGGACGGCAGCTTGGCAGCATCGAGGGGGCCGTGCCGGAACGGCAGCCATTCCTTCTGCTCGGCGTTGAACTGCAGGCCGTAGGGAGAATGCAGATAGACGCGGGTCGGCGGATCGCCGCCTTCGCGCAACGTCCTCTCCCGGTCGACCAGCGGCGACGGCGCGAATATCCGCTCCCAGACTTCCGCCGTGCCCACCTCGCGATCCGCGCTGTGAATAAGGTCGTGGGCGGCGTCGCTCAGCGACCAAGCGGCTTCGACCTGTTCAAGGTAATCCACGGCGTTCCTCCGAACACAGGGCCACACGGCGCAAATCCTCTGGCGCGGCGATCCGCCTCGTCATTCCCCCCGCACGAAGGGCAACGGACGGGGAGCCGCGCGGGCCAGGGTACCCTCGCTTTCAACCCCGCGCACCTCCGGAGATCGCGCGGGCGATTGTCTCTGGCGATGAACCATCGCGCCACAGTACAGTTTTAGGCGTGCCGCCGCCTTCTGGCTGCCGATCCGCGACGCCGGACGCCGGCGGGACCCATGCGGCGAAGGAACTCGGACCATGAGCAGGAAAACGGCCCTCATCACCGGTGTCACCGGTCAGGACGGGGCGTATCTTGCCGAGTTGCTGCTGGGCAAAGGCTACACGGTCCACGGCATCAAGCGCCGCTCCTCCTCCTTCAACACCGGCCGCATCGACCATCTCTACCAGGATCCGCACCTGCCGGACCCGCGCTTCTTCCTGCATTACGGCGACCTGACCGACGCCACCAACCTCATCCGCATCATCCAGGAAACGCAGCCCGACGAGATCTACAATCTCGGCGCCCAGAGCCATGTGCAGGTCAGCTTCGAGACACCGGAATACACCGCCAACTCCGACGCGGTCGGCACGCTGCGCCTGCTGGAGGCGATGCGCATCCTGGGATTGGGCGGGAAAACCCGCTTCTACCAGGCCTCCACCTCCGAGCTGTACGGCCGGGTGCAGGAGACGCCACAGCGCGAGACCACCCCGTTCTATCCGCGCAGCCCCTACGCCGCGGCCAAGCTCTACGCCTACTGGATCACCGTGAACTACCGCGAGGCCTACGGCTTCTTCGCGGCCAACGGCATTCTGTTCAACCATGAGAGCCCGCTGCGCGGCGAGACCTTCGTCACGCGCAAGATCACCCGCGCGGTGGCGGCGATCGAGCTGGGGATCGAGGACCGTCTCTGGCTCGGCAACCTGGACGCCAAGCGCGACTGGGGCCATGCCCGGGACTATGTCGAGGGGATGTGGCGCATCCTTCAGCACGACAAGGCGGACGACTTCGTTCTGGCGACCGGCGAGACCCATACGGTGCGCGAGTTCGTGGAGCGCGCCTTCGCTGAAGTAGGCCGCCGCATCGAGTGGCGCGGCGCGGGTGTCGAGGAGACCGGCGTCGATGCCGCCAGCGGCAAGGTGCTGGTGGAGATCGACCCGCGCTATTTCCGGCCGACCGAGGTCGAGCTGCTGCTGGGCGACCCCACCAAGGCGCGCACCCAGCTAGGCTGGCGGCACAAGGTCGAGTTCGAGGAGCTGGTCAAGGAGATGGTCGGCGCCGACCTGGAGCTGCTGCGCCGGGGCAATGCCGGGCGGGAGGACGGGCATTGACCGTCGCCGCGCCGCCCGCTCCTCTCTCCCTGTCGGGAAAGCGCGTCTTCGTCGCCGGCCATGGCGGCATGGTCGGCTCGGCGCTGATGCGGCGGCTGGCGCACGAGGACTGCGATCTGCTGACCGCCTCCCGCGAAGCGCTCGACCTGCGCGACGCGGCGGCCGTGGCCGCCTGGATGCGCGACCGGCGCCCCGACATGGTCGTGGTGGCCGCGGCGAAAGTCGGCGGCATCCATGCCAATGACACCTATCCGGCCGACTTCCTGCATGACAACCTCGCCATCGCCTCCGCAACGATCGACGGCGCGCACAAGGCCGGCGTGGCGAAGCTGCTGTTCCTGGGCTCCTCCTGCGTCTATCCGAAGCTGGCGCCGCAGCCGATCCCCGAGAGCGCGCTGCTGACCGGGCCGCTGGAGGCGACCAACGAGTGGTACGCGGTCGCCAAGATCGCCGGCATCAAGCTCTGCCAGGCCTACCGGCGGCAGTACGGCCACGACTTCATCAGCTGCATGCCGACCAATCTCTACGGCCCGCACGACAATTTCCATCCCGAGAACAGCCACGTCCTGCCGGCGCTGATGCGCAAGATCCATCTGGCCAGGCAGGCCGGCGAGGACACCGTCACCGTCTGGGGCACCGGCACGCCACGTCGGGAATTCCTGCATGTGGACGATCTGGCCGACGCCTGCGTCCACCTGCTGCGGCACTATTCGGACGAGCCGACGATCAATGTCGGCTGCGGCGAGGACGTGACCATCGCCGAGCTGGCCGGGACGGTGGCGCGCGCGGTGGGCTGGTCCGGCCGGCTGGTCTTCGACCCCGGCAAGCCCGACGGCACGCCGCGCAAGCTGCTGGACGTCTCGCGCCTGACGGCGCTGGGCTGGACGCCGTCCATCCCGCTGGAGCGCGGCGTGGCCGATACCTACCGCTGGTTCCTGGACCATGCGGACAGCGTCAGGGCGGCATAGGGGCGGCGCATGACCACGGACGGCATCATCCCCGTGATCCTGTCGGGCGGTTCCGGCACCCGGCTCTGGCCCTTGTCGCGCGAGACCTATCCCAAGCAGTTCCTGGCGCTGGACGGGCCGCGGAGCCTGCTGCTGCGCACGCTGGACCGCTGCGCCGGCGCCGGGCTGGAGCCGCCCCTGGTCGTGGCCGCGCAGGACCACCGCTTCCTGGTGGCCGAACAGCTGCGCGAGGCTGGCGGCAGCTCCCGGCCGATCCTGCTGGAACCTGCCGCGCGCAACACCGCCGCGGCGGTCGCCGCAGCCGCCTGCGTGATCGCCGAGACGACCGCCGACGCGCTGATGCTGGCGCTGCCGGCCGACCACGTCATCGCTGACGAGGCCGCTTGGCGTCGGGCGCTGGCGGCCGGCACCCCAGCGGCCCGGACAGGCCATCTCGTCACCTTCGGCATCGCCCCGACCCGGCCGGAGACGGGCTACGGCTACGTTGCCCGCGGGGCCGCGCTGGACGGGCTGCCGGGCGTGCACCGCGCCGACGGCTTCGTCGAGAAGCCGGACGCCGCCCGGGCGGCCGACTACCTCGCCGGCGGCCGGCATCTCTGGAACAGCGGCATGTTCCTGATGCGGGCCGACATCCTGCTGGCCGAGCTGGACCGGCTGGCGCCCGATCTGCTGGCGGGGGTGCGCGCCGCCGTGGCGGGACGGGGCCGCGATCTGGATTTCGAGCGGCTGGAGCCCGCGAGCTTCCAGTCGCTGCCCTCCGTCTCGATCGACGACGCCCTGTTCGCGCGGTCCGAAAAGGTCGCGGTGGTGCCCTGCGCCATCGGTTGGAGCGACATCGGGTCCTGGGAGGCGCTGCACGAGGTGCTGCCCAAGGATGCGGCCGGCAACGCCCTCACCGGCGATGTGCTCGCGGAGGATTGCGCCGGCTGCCACCTGCGCTCGGAAGGCTTGGTGACGGCGGCGCTCGGCCTGCGCGACCTGATCGTGGTGGCGACTCCGGACGCCGTGCTGGTGGCGCCGCGCGATCGAGCCCAGGAGGTGCGCACGCTGGTGCGCCGGCTGGACGAGGCGGGGCGTAGCGAGGCCAGGAGCCCGCCGCGGGTCTTCCGGCCCTGGGGCTTCTACCAGCCGCTGCACGCCGGCGAGCGGTTCCAGGTCAAGCGGCTGACCGTGCTGCCCGGTCAGCGGCTGTCGCTGCAGAAGCACTTCCACCGGGCGGAGCACTGGGTGGTGGTGAACGGCACGGCGCTGGTGACCCGCGACGAGGAGCGGCTGATCGTGCGCGAGAACGAGTCGGTCTACCTGCCGCTGGGCTGCGTCCATCGGCTGGAGAATCCGGGCAAGGTGCCGCTCAACATCATCGAGGTGCAGTCCGGCGCCTATCTGGGCGAGGACGACATCGTCCGGTTCGAGGACAGCTATAGTCGGAGCTGATGCCGTTCGATAAACAGCCCCTGAACCAATCAGAGTGCAAACTAACTGGTGACGTCCAAGTTTCTGGAATCGAGTCTTATCGCCTTCGGCAGCACGCCATTCCCAAACGTCGATAGTTGAGCGATTTGGATATTCATGAAAATCGAGCGGACCATAGAGGAAGAGCTGGGTACTGGGGCCTAAGATCTGATATGCGACAACCTCGACGAGGTGCTGGCCGGGGCATCCGCAGTACGATGGCGACCAATAGGCAAGGCGAGGCGCACGCAAGCGCAAAGCTCAGCAGTCGCTTTCGCAACGAGGAGCCAGCTTTCGGCCGGACAGCACTGGGCATGATGCAAGCTCAATGAGCGGACATGGCACGCGGAAAGGAGTTCATCGGCAAACCAGAATGCGCTGGTTTGCTGGAATGCGCCGAAGCGAAACCACCTCCTGGATGCACACCGCATCATTGAGAATGCGCCAAGTCACTGCCGCGACAGGAAGTGGAGGGCGGCGTCGAAGGCTTTCAGCTTTGGTCGCTTGGCTTCGCCTGATCGTCGAGCATGCTCTGGAACAACGCGATGGAGCTTTCCAAGCGCTCTATGCTCATGAGTGTGGGGGCATCCGATGGGCCGGTCCGGAGCTGCCGTAGCAGCTCTTGCAAATCTTGGATCTGCGCGTGGACGCGCTTCGTCATCTCAACGTCCATGGTGCCCGTGTACGCCGGTGGCGAGGCTTAGTTCAATGGCCCCTTCGGCTTGGAGAACATCACTTTGGTCGATGGGCTCGGATCTGTCATTTGGCAGAGCGCTCGGATCATTGACCTGCTGCGGATCCAGGTGGGCCACGTTGAGGCCACTCTGGACCAGAGCGTTCAAATCCTGTTACAGGCCCTTCTCAATCAGCTCGGGCGACAGCGTGGAGGCGCGAGTGCCGGCTCAAGTCTCCGCTCAGTTGACGCATTCATCTTGCGCTACCGCCCCTGGCGTCCATAGACCATCCCCGCAGACCCGCGCCCTCATCTGTGCCGCTGAAACAGTCAAGGGCCCGCGGCTCCCCCGTTGCCTTTGAATGACAGCCGCGACCAACCGCTCTGGGAGGGGGCGGCCCTAAGAGCAATGGCGTATGCCTCTCCCGGAGCGCTTGCGTCATAGTCCAGCCCTCGGCTTGTCCACCCAAAAAAATTGGCCCAACGTGTCCACCGCCTCAGACAACCATTCCCGCAGAGCCTCGGGCAGCATTCGGGCGCGACTGCTCGTGCTGACGGTAGCCTGCGCGCTGCCCTCGATGCTGGTCGCGGGCGTGCTTCAGCTGCGCGCCTACCATGACGGCGTCGAGAATGTGCAGCAGCAGATCCTTGGGCTTGCCCGAGCGCTGCGGCTCGCGGTGGACCGGGAACTGGAGAGCGAGACCCGGGCCCTGGTGACGCTGGTGACGTCGCCGTCGCTGCAGGCCGGGGACTTCGAGGCCTTCCGCCGACAAGCCGACGAGTTCCTCCGCGACCAGCCGGCCGGCAGTTCCCTGCTTATCTTTGACGCCGACGGGCAGCAGCTGTTCAACAGCCTGGTGCCCGCCGGCGTGCCGCTGCCGCGACGCAACAACACCGACACCGTTGGACATGTCTTCGGAGGTGGCCGTCCCCACGTCACCGGCGTGTATCGCGGCCGCGTCTCGGGACAGTTGGTGATCTCGATCGAAGCTCCGGTCATTCGGGCGGGGCAGGTCGTCTACGGCGCCGCGCTCAGCCTGCCGCCCTCGCAGTTCCAGGAGATTCTGCGCCGGCAGCGCATTCCCGCCGGCTGGACCGTCTCGGTGTTCGATCCGTCGCGGCGGCATGTGGCGCGCCTGCCGGCGCCTGAGCGGTTCCTGGAGAAGCCGGGGGCGGAGTCGCTGCAGCGCCTGATGGCTAACGGGGGCGAAGGCGCTGGGGAGACCATCACGCTCGAGGGGGTGCCCTCCTTCACCGCCTACTCCTTCTCCGAGGTGTCCGGCTGGAGCGTCGCCATCGGCGTGCCCCGCTCCATCCTCCAGGAACCGCTGCTGGCCGCCCTGGTGCGGACGAGCGTCATCGGGCTGCTGGTCCTGGCACTGGGCGCCGGCATCGCCGCTTGGCTTGCCGGCCGTATCGTCCGCCCGCTGACCAGCCTCGCCGATTTCGCGAGACGCCTTGCCCGCGGCGAGACGGTGGAGCGTCCCCAGCCCATCGGCATGCAGGAGGTCGACGACACGGTCGACGCGCTGGTGGCGGGCGCCAGCGCCCTCGGCGGCTTCGCCCGGTCGCCCGGCATCTATATGAGCCTGCTGGAGATCGACGGCACAGACATCTACTATCTCCTGCCCAATGCCAACCTCGCGGCCTTCTTCGGCTGCAGCGTCGAGGAACTGAAGGGCAAGCGGCTGTCCGAGGTCGCGCTCGCTGCCGACGAGGTGCGGCGGTGGACCGAAAAGCTCATCGAGGTGGTCGAGTCAGGCCAGTCGCTGACCCACGAGTACGGCTTCCGCGACCGCTGGTATCTCACCACTTACACGCCGGTGGCGCCGGGTCCCGAGGGCCGGTCCCGCCTGACCATGCTGACCTTCGACATCACCGAGCGCCGCCAGGCCGAGGAGCGGCAGCGACTGCTGATGCGCGAGGTGGACCACCGGGCCAAGAACGTGCTGGCCGTCGTCATGTCGCTGGTGCGGTTGAGCCGGGCCGACGAGCCGGCGGCGTTCGTCGCGGCGGTTGAGGGACGGGTCGCCGCACTGGCCCGCGCCCATTCGCTGCTGGCTGAGACCCGCTGGAACGGCGGCGGCCTCGCCGCCATCATCGGCCAGGAGGTAGCCCCGCATGCCGACCGCGGGCAGGTGAGCCTCGTGGGTCCGCACCTTATGATACAGCCGGATTCGGTCCAGCCGCTGTCCATGATCTTCCATGAGCTCTGGACCAACAGCGCCAAATACGGTGCCCTGTCGGCTAGCGGGGTGCTGCGGGTGGACTGGGTGCAGGACGCCGCGATGCTGAACATCGTGTGGACGGAGACGGGCGGCCCTGTCCTCGCCGGCCCCCCGCCGCGCCGCGGCTTCGGCACCACCTTGATCGATGCCAGCGTCACGCAACTCGACGGACAGATCGAGAAGGAGTGGGCCAGGGAGGGGCTGGTCTGCCGCATCCGAATTCCGTCCCGGCATGTCCTGACCGCTCAGGCCGGACCGGGCCCGTCGGAGGACGCCCCTGCGGTCCCAGGAGCTGGCGGCGCCCGGCGGGGAGAGCGCATTCTCGTGGTGGAGGACAACGCGATCCTCAACCTCTCGCTGACGCGCACCCTGACCGATCTGGGCTGGAAGGTCCTTTCCGCCGATACGCTGGAGCGCGGCATGGAACTGGCGCGCACCGCACGGATCGATGCCGCCGTGCTGGACATGGACTTGCGCGGGGAATCCTCCACCACCATCGCCGAGGTGCTGGCGGAACGGGACATCGGTTTCGTCTTCGCCACCGGCTTCACCTTGCTCGATCACGCGGAGCGCTGGTCGGCGGTGCCGGTGGTCCGCAAGCCCTATACCCCGGCCGAGCTGACGGCGGCTCTCGCTTACCTGGAACCGGCTGGGGAAGAGACTTAGGGGGAATCGGCGGGGGCGGATCGCCTTACAGCCAGTGTTGCCATCCAGCCGGAAGCCAGGGCAATCTGATGCTCCCAGCGAATGATCCGGCAGGAAACCTTTTCCGCCGAAAGAGGGAATGTCGAGGAATGTGGCCGAGCATCAGCTACATGGTCGCGGGGGAGCACGGCACGGGGAGGCCAGCCGGCGCGGAGGCATACGCCCATGAGGGGCCAAGCCATGGTGCGCACCGGCGACCGAGCGTGCTGATCGTCGAGGACGAGCATCTGAACGCCCTCTTTGTCGCCACCGAGTTCGAGGCTGCCGGGTTCGTCGCCCACATCGCCCATGACGGGTTGGAGGCGCTGCGGGTCCTCTCGGAGCATCGCGTCGACGCGGTCCTGACGGACATCAGGATGCCGAACATGGATGGAGCCGACCTGGTCCGCCACCTGAAGCGGGCCGGGATCACCGCGCCCATTCTGGTGATGACGGGCGTGCCGTATGAGGCGGCGGAGCTACCGGTCGAGGAGATCTTTCCCAAGCCGCTGTTCCTGCCGCGTGTCATACAGACGGTGAAATCCCGCATTCGCAGGACCGAACCGTCGGCCGACGGCTCCCCCGTCGCGTCCTGCTGACCACCCGCCCTTAGCCTTTTCATACTGAAGGACGCGACCGCCGCGTTGTATGGTGTCCACTCCCGCCCTATCGGCTACGTCGGACCCGGTTGCGCAGATGTGGCCCACACGCCGAAACCTCACCGGTGGGCATACCCACCGGCCCGCCCGCCGGCACTTGCGGTTGCTCGCCCTGGCGGCCCTGCTGCCGATCATCGGCCTGTCGGTGTTCATCGGCGCCACGGCCCTGAGGGACCGCCAGGACATCATCGAGTTTCAGGCGGTCGAGCGCGTGTCGGCTCTGGCCGCCGCCGTGAACCAGGAACTCGACGCGCAGATCCTGAGCCTGCAGATTCTGGCGACCGCCCTCCCCCTGGCCACGGGCGGACCAGACCGGCCCGAACTCGTCGAGACGATGGAGCGCGTCCGCCTGCTCCACCCGCTCTGGTTCCGTGTCCTGCTCACCGATCTTGACGGCAACCGCCTGGCCGAGGCACCGGCGGTTCCGCAGGCCGGTCCAGGCAAGGTCGTCGACCTTGAGAGCCACGCCAGGGTCGTGTCGACAGGCAAACCCGGCGTGGGGACGGTCATGAAGGGTCCCAAGGGCCGTGCCGCCTTCGCCGTGCGGGTCCCGGTCGTCCGTGATGGCCGGATGGCCTACGTGCTGACGGCCATCATCGAACCCAGGGCGATCCGCACGATGCTGCTGGACAGCGGCTTTCCGCCGGAGTGGATCGGGGTCATCGTCGACCATGGCGGCAAGATCGTGGCCCGGACCAGGGGCCCGGAGGATCTCGCGGGGACGACCGCCAGCGAGAGCGCCCGCCGCATCCGGGAGACCGCACCCGAAGGCCTTTACGACAGCGTCGGGCTGGATGGGTTCCCGTTGCGCGCCGTCTACCGCAAGCTGCCCAGCTTCGGCTGGTCGATCCATTACGGCCTGCCGGCGGATATCTTCACCCGGCCCGTCTGGCAGGCCGGCGTGCTGATGGCGGCCGGCGGCGCGGTGTGCCTGGGCCTAGCCGCCCTGTTCGCCTGGCTGTTCGTCCGCGAGCTGCGGGTCAGGCGGGAGAACGATGCCGCCTTGGAAGCGGCGCAGCGGCTGGAGGCCCTGGGCCAGATGACGCGGGGCGTCGCGCACGACTTCAACAACCTGCTGCAGTCCCTGTCCTCCTGCCTGACGCTGGTGGAGCAGCAGAACAGCTCGGAGCGGCTGAGGGGCGTTCTGTCGGCGGGCCACCAGGCGGTCGCCCGGGGCTCGCGGCTGACCGGGCAGCTGCTCTCCTTCGCGCGCCGGCAGCCGCTGCAGCGCAAGCCGATCAACATGCACGACCAGCTTCTGGAGATGTCTGAGCTGATGAGCCGGACGCTGCGTCCGGATATTCGTTTCGCCATGGAGGTGGGGCCTGGCCTCTGGACCGTCGAGGTCGATCCGGTCCAGTTCGAGATCACCGTTCTGAATATTCTGGCGAACGCGCGCGACGCCATGCCCGAAGCGGGAACGGTGACGATCCGGATCAGGAACGGGGGCGGGACCGCAGCCCCAGGCCTGCCGGCAGCCGGCGGCGAGTTCGTCGCGCTGGAGATCACGGATACCGGCAAGGGCATTCCGCCCGACATGCTGAAGCGGGTCTTCGAGCCGTTCTACACGACCAAGCGGGCCATCGGCGGGACGGGCCTGGGCCTGAGCCAGGCCTACGGCTTCGCCGTCCAGTCCGGCGGTTCGATCGAGATTTCCAGCGAAGTGGGCCGCGGCACGACCGTGACGCTGCTCCTCCCCCGCAGCGGCAAGCTTCCGGTTACCGAGGGGGGCCGTGCGGCCGCGCATCGCGTGACGCCGGGCGCGCGCATCCTGCTGGTGGAGGACGACGTCCTGGTCGGGCCCATGCTGTCGGCCTCGCTGGGAAGCCTCGGCTACGACGTGAAGCGCGCGGGGTCAGGGGACGAAGCGCTATCGCTTCTGGAGGCGGGCACGAATGTCGATCTGCTGATCAGCGACATCGTCATGCCCGGCGAGATCAGCGGCGTGAAGCTGCTGGCGCAGGTGCGGATGCGCTGGCCGGGGTTGGCGGTCATACTGATGAGCGGCTACAGCGACGAGGCCATCGGCGGCGAGGGCGTCGCGCTGATCCGAAAGCCGTTCGCGTCGCGCGACCTCGTGGATCTGATCGAGACGGAACTGCAGGGGCAGCGGTGCCGCCAATCATCCGGGACTGGAGCCTGAGTTCCGGCCGACACCGTTAAGGCGGAATTCACTCCGCCGGGACGAGACTGCCTCGCGGCGGACCGCCGGTTCGGAGACGGGAACGTTGGGCGCGAACAAGTACAGGATCGTCCGTCGCATCTATGCCGAGGCGCGTCGGGCCACGACACCGGCGGAGCGGGACTCAGGAATCGAACTCGGCGGCCGTGTCGAAGGCCTCCTCATCGAATCCGAGCTCAACCTGCAGATCGTGCTCCATCCGGGCGAGTTCGCTTCTTTAGCTGACATCGCGAGCTTGCCGCGGGCCGACACCGCCGTCCTCGACGTTCACCGTAGACTGGTTCGCGCCGACGGCAGTCGGCCATCAATGGACTGAACAGCGGTGCCCGGGAAGGAGCGTTGCCACCTCGCTGGCCGCGACCTTCCCCAGGACGGCCTGGGCAGTGAGGCAAGTCGCTTGTTTGCGCGATCCACTGCGGACCATCTGCGGCGCGGCGCCCCAGAACTGGTGGCACGCGTACCCGACCGGGCGTTTGGTCGAGAGCGAAGTAGGCACGGATGATGTCGGTTGATACTCGAAGAGCGGCAGTGGAGCGGTCGGCCTACGTCCGGTTCGTGTTCCGCATTTCGGGGATCAGCCGGGCCCTTCCGCCAGCGGCACGCTACGGACTTACCACGCTGATGCTGGCGATCGCGGCGGGCTTGAACCCCGTCGTGGTCGGTGCCGGCGCCGAGCGACCATTCCTCACCTTCTACCCCGTTGTGGTTCTCGCGGGCGTGCTCTTCAACAGCGGCACCAGCTTCTTTGCCATCGCCGGGAGCGTGGCGCTCGCGTGCTATTTCTTCTTCCACCCGATAGGCAGCTTTCTCATCGATATGGAGCGGCACTTTCCCGCTGTCGCTTTCTTCACGATTTCCACGCTGCTGGTCGCCCTGCTGATCGAGGCGCTACACATCGCCTATGCTGACCTGGCCCGCAGCGATGTGACCGTCACTGAGCAGCAGATGCTCAGGCGCGAAGCGGCGCATCGTTCTGCCAACGACCTCCAGCAGCTCGCCGCGATGATCCAGCTTCAGAGCAGCATTGCCGCGGACACCGCCAGCAAGCAGGCGCTCAATGACGTGCTCGACCGGGTGCAGGCGCTCGCCCGCGTCAATCGTCGCCTCGAGAATCTCTGGGGCGCCGATGATGTGACGGATGCCCGGCCCTTCCTACAAAAACTCTGCGAAGATCTAAGCCGGACTGTGGTGGGATTGCGCCCGGTGGGCCTGCACGTCGAGGCTGAGGCGCACCTTCTGGCTCCTCAGCAACTCCTACTCCTCGGATTGATCGTCAATGAGCTCGTCACCAACGCGCAGAAATACGCTTTCCCTGACGACAAGGCCGGGGACGTCTGGGTGAGGCTCCACCAGGATGGGAGGGACTTGGTGCTGGAAGTGGAAGACAACGGCACAGGTCACGATCCTACCGCCCCGGCCAGCGGCACTGGTCTTGGCACGCGCCTGGTTCGCGCGTTCGCCGCGCAACTCGGTGGGAATGTCACGCTGGGTCCTGGGCAGGGTGGTGCTGCATGCGTTGCGAACGGGGTTGGAGGGCCAGGCACGAGATGGACGGTGCGCGTTCCGCGGCCGGGATTTATCATCAGCTGAACGCGAGAGTCCTCAGTGAGGAGGATTCCTACGCTTGCAAAAGTTGGATGGAGGAATAAAACCTCAGCGTCAGGTAAGAGTTCGCCATAACAGGTTTGCAGAATGTGCGTGTCAGCGGGCTGTTGTTTTTCGACAGCTTGCGACAGGGCGCCACGCCCCTGCCCCTTAACCGCTCACAGGCAAGCAACCGAATGCATTATACGTGCTTAGTCTATTCTTATCGCTGAGATCGATTTGGATCTTATCTGACGGCAGGCACTCCCAGCTGACCCGATTCATCCAAGACGCGGATCAACCCTGCCGATGTCTACTCGCCTCGCAGGAAAGGGCTGCGGCTTCATTTACATCGCCGCGACGGAACTACAGCGCCTCAACCAGGCTGGAGATGGAAAGAGGATTCTTCCCATTCTGCTCCTTTGTTCAGCCCACCGATGCAATTCCGCGCCAGTAGGCTTCTTTCTGGCGCATCAGGATGCCGCCGAGCGGTTGCCAAAATCGTCCAGCATGTCTCGGAACAGGTTCATCGCCCGCTCTAAGCGCTTAATGCTCATCAGTATGGCCACATCCACCCGCCTGTGCGATGAGCTGGCGCTGCAACTCCTCCAGTCGGGCGATGTGAGTGGTGGGACGGCCCCTAACTCAGCGGCTAGCTCTGCCGCACGCCTGCAACGTTCATGGAAATCTGCTCAGCGCTGATGCTGAAGCGGCAGCGCAGCCCGTCAGGCTTCTGGTCGAAGCTGGCGCCGCTCCCGAGCTGCGTCGCCATCAGGTTCACCAAGGACAGGCCAAAGCCGCTGCGCGGCTTCTGGGGTTCGCTTGCGCCAACCTCCGTCCAATCGATACGCACGCTTCCATTCTCCTCGTACCGCCACTCCAGCCGGATCGAGACGTCTCGGGCGCCATCGTGACTCGGCTTCGCGGCACCAGCGGCGAGCTCGTTGATGGCCATGCAGAGCGGCTGCACCGCGTCTGGGTCGACGTATACATTGGGCCCCTCCAGCTGGAACCAACTTTCCATCTTGGCGGCAGTCAGCTCCATATCCACGACCTGCCGAAGGCTCACCGGCTCCCAACGGCTCCTGGCCAGCAGGACATGGGCTCTCGCCAGGGCGGCGGTTCTGCGTTCAATGGTGGCTGGAAAGCTTTTTGGATCGTTACGTAGCGTCAGCCGGATCAACGATTGAACCACCGCCAGAAGATTCTTGGCACGGTGGTCCACCTCCCGCATCAGGAGCCATTGCCGCTGTTCGTCGCGCTTCCGCGCCGAGATGTCCCGGGACGTCCCGATCATGCGTAATGGACGGCCATCGTCGGTCCTGTCGATGATAGCGTCCGCCGCGATCCACTTCCCAGGGCCATCGGCGTCGAAGATTTGGAACTCGGTGGAAAAGGCCTGCCTGGAGTTAACGGCAACCTTGATCTCAGCCTCCACGCGGTCGCGTTCATCCGGTACGATGCGCGCCAGCCAATCCTCCATTCCGATGCCCGGCGCCTCCTGCGGCAGGCCGAACAAGGTGCGGAATGCGGCATCGGCATGGATGGTGTCGTTGGTGATGTCCCACTCCCAAGGCACCTGGCTGCCTGCTTGCAAAGCCAGCCTGAGGCGCCTTTCGCTTTCCTGGAGAGCCTGCTCGGCCCGTCGCCGGGCGGAGATGTCCCTCGTCGCGGACAGCTGTGCCAAGCGGCCGTCCGGCATGGTCAAGGGGACGGCGTGAGTTTCCATTGTCCGGCGCCGGCCGTCCCGGCCGACGATGTCAAAGACCCAGTTCAGGGTCTCCCCTGCGCAGACACGGCGGTGCTGCCTCCACCATTCCGCCCGGTGCTCCGGCGCGATGATGTCGAGGACCGGCAGCCCGACGGCACCGCCCTCCGGCATGCCGATCATGGCGAGCCCCGCCGGGTTCATCGTCAGCAGCCGGCCGTCGGCATCCACGATCTTGAGGCATTCCGGCGTCGTGTTGATGATCGCTTCCAGGTGCCGCTCGCGCTCCCGCAGCGCCAGTTCCATCCGCCGCTGCTCCGTGATGTCGCGGCCGGCGGCGACGATGTACAGGACTCGGCCCTCCTCGTTCTTGACCGGCGTGAAAGCCCGGTCGACGAGCCGCTCGGCCCCGTCGTGCCCCAGGAACGGCGATTCGTCCAGAACCACCTCGCCCAACGCGGCACGCGCGAGCGCCGCGCGCGTCGTCATGCGGGCCTGCTCGGATATGCGCCACCAGGGGGTGTCGGCGAAAGGCTTGCCGATGACCTCCTGACGGCTCACGCCCCCGGCGTTCAGCGACAGGTCGTTGCAGTCCAGCAGCGTGCCGTCCGGCGACAACAGCCCAATGAAGGCGTGGGTCTGGCTGAACAATGCGCGGACCCGCCGTTCCGCCTCGTCGAGATCGCGCATCGCCGCCGAGGACGGGCGCTCCTGGAAGTAGCTGATGGTGCCCGCGACGGCGCCATCCTCCGCGACCATGGAAACGGTGCTGACGAGGACCTCGCGGATGGTGCCGTCGGGCAGCGGAATGACCGCCGCCCGCTCCTGACCCGCCCCCGTCGCCGGGCCGTCCTCCCGCTGCAGAAGCCTGTACGGCCACTCCAGGCGGTGGGCGATCCGTTCCGCGCCCGCCGAATGCCCCCACAGCCGCAGCGCGCGCGCATTGCAGGCAACGACACGGCCGGTAGCGTCAGATATCAGGGCGGCGATGGGCACGGAGGCGAGCGGCACCGTTGATGTCTGAGGCCGCGCGCGATTAGGGATGTCCTCGGTCACGTCGGCCATCATAGTCGCTTCCGCCAAAGCCGCGTCACAAGGCCTTCGCCTGCACCACTGACATGTCCGGACATTAGCGACTCCTCCTGCCCAGCCATACCGCCCTTAATGGGGTAACCCTTGGCTATGCCCAAAGTTCAGAGGAGAACAGGCTTGACGCCCGCATCCTGGACGCTGTCGGATGAGGTCGGATGCCGCCCCCGGACGCTGACCGGGCGGAGCGTGATCCTTGCTGAAGAAACGCGGCGGGCGGCATACGGAGGTTGACGAGCGTGGGCGCCATTCTGATCGTCGAGGACCAATTATTGATCGGCATGGAACTGCGCGACATGCTGGAGGACCAGGGGTTCCGCGTTCTGGGGCCCGTGGGCCGGCTGAGCGATGCCACCGGCCTCTCGCGGTCCGAGGAGATCCTGGCGGCCGTATTGGATTACGACCTTCACGGCGAACCCGTCCTGCCGCTCGCCCTGGAGCTTCGGGAGCGCGGCATCCCGTTCCTGATCCTCAGCGCCTTCCCCCGGGAAACGATTCTGGCCGGTCCACTGCGCAACGTCCCGCACCTGGAGAAGCCGGCGGACCCTGAACCGACCATCGAACTGCTGCGGACGATCATCCAGCGGCCGGTGAAGAGCTCGGTCTAGGCCGGTTCAAGGGCGCGGCACCGCGGTCACCCGGGGAACCCGGACGACGGCCCGGGTGCCGGGACTGTTGTCCAGCAACTCCAAGGTTCCGGAAAGCTGATCGACGAAGGTGCGGGTCGCGCGCGAGCCGAAGCCGGCCGACCGTTCCCCGTCCAGGCCGCCGCCCCGGTCGCAGACAGCCAGTTCCAATCCGTCGCCCATGGCCCTCACAATCACCTCGATAGGCCCTTCCGCGCCGCCATAGGCGTACTTGACGGCGTTCGTGACGAACTCCGTCACCAGCAGGGCCAGGATGACCGCGTCGTCGGTTCGGACCAGAACCGGATCCACCTCGACCCGCAGGTGCGGATCCCAGGACGCGCCGAAGGACTCGATCAGCCCCTGGCGGAGTTCCACCAGATACCGGTCGAGCTCGACCGCCTCGATCTGGTCGGCCCGGTAGAGACGCCGGTGGACCAGCGCCACGGCTCCGAGCCGGCGCCGGGCCTCCTCGAACTGCGCCTTGATCCGTTCGTCGCCCGCCTCGCGCGCCTGCATGTGAAGCATGCTCCGCACCAGCTGCAGGCTGTTCTGCACACGGTGGTTGATCTCCCGCATCAGGATGTCGCGCTGCGCCAGGCTGGCCTCCAGGCCGCGGTTCAGGCGGCGGATCGCCTGCCGCTGGCGCAGGTCGACCAGCCCGTCGCGCAGAAGCCGCGCCGCCTCCAGCTCCTGCGGCGTCCAGGGCCGCGCCTGCCCCCGCACGGTCTCCCGCCAGAGATCGAAGGACTTGCGCGGACTGAGGATGCCGTCGGAGCCGACCTCCGCCTGCTTGTGTGGATTGCCGGCCCACTCAACCGTTTCGACGAGTTCGGCCCGGAACCAGAGAAGCGCGGCCCGTTCCGGCTGGCCTAGCCCAATTGCCAGGATGCCGGCCGCCTGGGACGCGTCGACGCCGGGAACGTCCTCGCCGAGCCGGTGGGATGCGAAGATCCCGGTGTCCGCCGGCACCTGGCCGGCCAGCCGCGCCACCGCCTCCTCCCCGGGCGCGTGGCCCGACACCGCGACGGCGTCCCCCACCACCAGGGCGACGCCGTCCGAGGGAATGGCCCGGCCGAGGGTTTCGAGCGCCGCCGCCAGCGCGCCGTCGAGATCCTCGGCGTCGGCGAGCGCTTGGACGATTTCCGACCGCACGCCTTGGAGGCGCAGATACTCCGCGTGTGCCTCGGCCTCCTCCAGCGCCTCGATCCGCTGCGACAGCACCTGGCCGACATGGACGCAGAGGGACCGGAGTTCGTGGGACAGATGCCTCGGCGTCGCGTGATGACAGGAGATCAGGCCCCACAGCCTGCCGTCCACCACCACCGACACCGACATGGAGGCCGTGACGCCCATGTTGGCCAAGTAGCGGAGATGGATGGGTGAGACGCTTCGCAGGACGCAATCGCTCATGTCCAGCGGATCGTCCGGCGTGTCGGCGGGAACGAGGGAGCTGGGCACATAGCCGGCGTCGGGGATCAGCCGGATTCTGTTCCGCAGGTAGAGGCTCCTTGCCTGCTGCGGGATGTCTGAGGCGGGATAATGGTGGTTGAGCAGGGAGCCGTAGGCGTCACCGACATCCTCCGCGAACACCACGCCGACGCCGTCGGCGTGGAAGCGATAGATCATGACCCGGTCGAAGCCCGTCGCGGCCCTCACCGCCGCCGCCGCCGCCCGGCACAGGTCGCGCACGCCGCCGGCCCTCCCGAAGGTGACGACGATGGACTGGAGGAGGTCCATCATCCCGGCCGCGGTGGGGCGCTCCGCCGGCGACGGTTCGAGTTCCAGGACGAGGTGGCGGCCGGACCGGTGGCACAGAATCTCCTGCCCGCTCCGCCCCGGGCCGATCGCGAAGGCGCCGAGATGGACGGGGTCCGTGCCGATCCGCGGCAGCAGGGAGCGCAGGCGGGCCTCGGCCTCCGCGCCGACCAGCTCCGCCGCCGTCCGGCCGGGAAGGGCGGCGGGGTCATGGCCGAACAGCGCCAATGTCGGCCCAGCGCTCCGCACTAAGATGAAACTTTCCGGATCGAGGCAAAGCAGCGTGCCGTGCGGCTGGATCGCGCCCGGAATATGGATCGGCTCACGGTCGCAGATCGTGAGGTCAAGCGGTTCCACCGACATGTTCCACTCCACCCGCGTACAGCTCCGGCCTGTCGGCGGCAGCCTAATGGCAATGCGGCGCCGGTTCCACAGCGGAACACCATCGCGCCGTCCCCGTCCCGACGCCTCTCTGTCTCAAGGCGCGCCCGTCAGCGGCGCAGATCGCCGAGAACCCGCCGGAGTTCCGGTAGGCCGTAGGGCTTCGGCAGGAGCCAGGCCGTGACCCCGTCGGCGAGCTCCGCCGTCGCGGCGGCGCCATGGCCGCTGGCGACGACGATGCCGAGCGTGGGGCGCAGCCGGCGCGCCTGCCGTATGAGTTCCAGCCCGGACATGCCCGGCAGGCTGAGGTCGGTGATCAGCAGGTCGAACTCCCCGCCGTCGATCAGCCGCAGCGCCTCCTCCGCCGTGGCGACGCCGGAGATCCTGTGGCCCAGCCCCTCCAGCATGTCCTCCGTGGACATGCGGATCAGCATCTCGTCCTCGACCAGCAGGATGCGCAGCGGCCCGTCCGCCGCGGCGCCGCCCGCCTCCGCCGGAAGCGGCGGGGCCGCCGGGCCGGCGGCGACCGGCCGGTCCAGGATCTGCCTGACGCGCCGCGCCAGTTGCTCGCGGGTGTAGGGCTTGCCCAGCAGCTCCACGCCCGGGTCGAGCCGGCCGCCATGGACGATGGCGTTCTCCGTGTAGCCGGAGGTGAAGAGCACGCCGACGCGCGGCCGCAGGATCCGCGCCCGCTGCGCCAGCTCCGGGCTGCGCAGCGCGCCGGGCATGACGACGTCGGTGAAGAGCAGGTCGACCTCCTCCCCCGCCTCCAGCAGCGCCAGGGCCGCCGCCGCGTCGGGCGCCTGCAGCACGCGGTAGCCGAGATCCTGCAGAAGCTCGGCCGCGGTGGATCGCACCTGCGGATCGTCCTCCACCACCAGGATGCTTTCGGTGCCGCCGCGCACCGCACCGGCATCGGCCGCCGGCATCGCCTCGGCCGCCTGGAGGGCGCGGGGAAGGTAGAGCTTGACCGTCGTGCCGTGGCCGACCTCGCTGTAAATCTTGACGTGCCCTTCCGACTGCTTGGCGAAGCCGTAGACCTGGCTGAGGCCGAGGCCCGTCCCCCTGCCCTCCGGCTTGGTCGTGAAGAAGGGCTCGAAGACGCGCTCCACCAGGTCCGGCGGCATGCCGGTGCCGGTATCCGTCACGGCCACCATGACATAGGGGCCGGGCCTGACTTCCGGGTGGCGCGCGGCGTAGGTCTCGTCGAGGATGGCGTTGCCCGCCTCGATCGTCAGCCTGCCGCCCCCGGGCATGGCGTCGCGGGCATTCACCGCCAAGTTGAGCAGCGCGTTCTCCAGCTGGCCGGGGTCCGCGAAGCTGTTCCACAGATCCTCGGCGACTACCGTGACCAGGTCGATCTCCTCGCCCAGCGTCCGCCGCAGCATCTCGTCCAGGCCCGCCACCAGATGGCCGGGATGGATCGGACGCGGCTCGAGCGGCTGCCGGCGGGCGAAGGCGAGCAGCTGGGAGGCGAGCCGCGCGCCGCGCTCGACCGCCCCCAGCGCCGTCCGCACGCGCCGGTCGTCTTCCGCCGGCAGCGGCGCCTCGCGGCCGATCAGCTGGAGATTGCCGCGGATGATCTGGAGCAGGTTGTTGAAGTCGTGCGCCACGCCGCCGGTCAGCTGGCCGACGGCCTCCAGCTTCTGAGCCTGGCGCAGGGCGGTCTCGACCCTGGCCCGTTCCTTGACCGCCTCCTCGACCCGCTGCTCCAGCGTCTCGTTCAGCTGCCGGAGTTCCGCGGCGGCCTGGTCGGCCGCCCGCCGGGCGGCGAGGAGCTCGCGTTCGTAGGTCCGCCGGTCGGTGGCGTCGAAGACCGTCAGCCGGACGAGCGCCGGGACGCCATCCGCGCCGCGCTTCTGGACGGCGTTGACCAGCGCCGGCAGCCGGCCGCCATCGGCCCGCACCAAGTCGAACGCGATCTCGCGGACATGCCCCTGCATCTGCAGCAGCGGCGCGAAATGGGTCTCGTAGTACAGCTTGCCGGGGACGCTCAGCAAATCCTGGAAGCGCCGCCGGCCGACCAGGGTCGCGGCATCCCTGCCGATCCATTCCAGCAGGGTACGGTTGGCCCTGAGGATCGTGCCGTCGGGCCGCAGCGAGACATAGCCGCAGGGCGCCTCCTCATAGAGGTCGTCGAGGCTTTCCTCCGCCACGGCCCCGTCGCCGTGCGGGCCCCAGGTCACAGGAAGTCCCGGATGGCGGCGATGGTTTCGGCCGGGGCGCTGAGGTTCGGGCAATGCCCCGTCGCCTTCATCACCACCAGCCGGCTGTCGGCGAGGCGGCGGTGGACGTACTCGCCGACGCAGACCGGCGCGATCACGTCGTCGGAGCATTGCAGGACCAGGCACGGGGTACGGACCCGCGCGAGGTCGTCGCGGTTGTCGGAGAGGAAGGTCACGCGGGCGAAATGCTTCGCGATCTCCGGGTCGGTCCGGCAAAAGCTGTTGGTGAGTTCCGCCGCCAGCTCGGGACGGTCCGGGTTCCCCATGATCCTCGGCGCCATGGCCTCGGACCAGCCGAGGTGGTTCTCGTCCAGGAACTCCAGCAGGCCTTCGATGTCCTCGCGGCTGAAGCCGCCGACATAGTCGCCGTCGTCGACATAGCGCGGCGACGGCCCGACCAGCACCAGCTTGGCGAAGCGCTCCGGCTCGCGCGCCGCGGCGAGGACGCCGATCATAGCGCTGACGGAATGGCCGACCAGGACGACGTCCCTCAGCTCCAGCTCACGGCAGATCTCCAGGAGGTCGGCGGCATAGCCGTCAAGGCTGCCGTACCGCGCCGGATCGAACGCCGACAGGTCCGAGCCGCCGGCGCCGACATGGTCGAACAGGACCACCCCATGGTCGGCCTCGAAGGCCGGAGCCACATGGCGCCACATGTTCTGGTCGCAGCCGTAGCCATGGGCGAAGACCATGGGCCTGCCCCCCCGGCCCGTCACACGGACGTTGTTCCTGGCGATGACGGACATGCTCCGACCTGCTTCCAGCTCCGGTGCCGCGCCGCCACGGGTGGAGGATGGGAATGCCGGGCGCCGCGACCGACCTTGTACCACCAACGGCGCCACCCGACCTCCAGTAGAAAGGCCTAATTCAATCGGGTTGGTCCGCCGAGGCGGCGGCCGAGGAGGTTCCCACTAGGATCCCAGGCACGCTGGAGAAGGGGCGGCCGGTCGTGCGGACGGCGAAGGTAGCGGCTCTGGACGCGTGTCGCCGCCTGGCCGCAGACCGGGCAGGGACAGGATCGAGTGGTACTCTGGGCAGGCAGCGTGAGCATGGACGCGGTGGATTGGACGTCGATCACGACCAAGTCGCCGGGCAGCAGCGCCGCGGAGCATCGCAGGCATGGTGCTGATTCCTTTGCATGAACCAGCACCGCTAACAGCCGATCACCACCAAAACTGCGACAGAGCCCTTATTTCATACCGATCTACACCCGACCCCAGATAAAGCGGGAAGTGGGTTCATCCGGACCAGCGGATCAACCCGCGTCGTCAGGTTCGGGGTTCGTCCCAGAACTCAGCAGGCACCGCAGCGCCGCTTCGATCATCGGGCCGTCGTACGGCTTCCGGATGATGGGCGCTTCGGCGTCGTGGCAACGAACCTCCTCCGCGGCGTAGCCGGTCGCGAACAGGAAGGGGACGCCGCGCCGCCTCAGCTCCTCGGCGATGGGATAGCTGCGCCTGTCGTTGAGGTTCACGTCGAGAATGGCGGCATCCAAAGCCTCGTCAGCAGCCAGCTGCAGCCCTTGATCAAGACGGGCAGCGGGACCAACCACATCGCATCCCAGGTCGAGCAGCATGTCCTCGACCATCATCGCTACGACCACCTCATCCTCCACGACGAGGATCCGCCTGCCCGCGAGCACGCTCATGCCTCCAGTTCCCGCAACGGCGCCTCGACGTGGCACACCAGCCCGTCCCGCGCGAAGTCGATGCGTACCGTGCCGTCCAATTCCACTGCCAAGCCGTGCTCAATCATGCGGGTGCCAAAGCCCCGGCGGGCCGGGGGCGTGACCTCAGGTCCGCCCCGCTCGCGCCAGACAAGCCGCAACCGGCCGCCCTCTCTGTCCCAGCGGACCTCGACCCGACCTTGATCGACTGACAGGGCGCCATGCTTGAGTGCGTTTGTCGCCAACTCATGCACGGCCATGGCCAAGGCGACAGCCGTCTTCGGCGGCAGCAGCAGGTCCGGTCCGGCGGCGCTCACCTGTCCGCTAGACGATCCCAACGCCTGTATCGTGTCGACGATCACCTGCTGGACTCCAGCCGCTTTCCAGTTCCTACGCGTCAGCAGGTCGTGCGCCGTCGCCAGCGCCTTGAGCCGCCCTTCAAAGGACGTGCGCGCATCGGCCAGGTACATGGGGCCGCGAAAGGACTGCTGGGCGATGCCTTGGATGATGGCCAGCGTGTTCTTGACCCGGTGGTCCAGTTCGTTGACCAGCAGCCGCTGATGCTCCTCCGCCCGCTTGCGCTGGGTGATGTCGACGGTGACACAGACCGTGTTGATCAGCCCGCCTAGGATGTCGCGCAGGATGGTGACGCTGTTGTGCACCCAGACGACCGATCCGTCGGGCCGGACGTAGCGCTTCTCGATCTCAAAGGAACGGCCCGTCTCGATCGAATGCTGGAACAGGGGAGCGTTGCGCACCAAGTCGTCAGGGTGGGTGATGTCATGCATGCGCAGGCGCAGCAGCTCCTCACGCGAGCGGCCGGTGATGGCGCAGAACCGGTCATTCACCCGGAGGAAGCGGCCAGTGCCGTCGGCCTCCGACATGCCGGCAGCCGACTGCTCGAAGACCGCGGCAAGATGCGCCTCGCGCCGGGCCAACCCGGCCTCGGCTTGGACTTGCCCCGAGATCTCCGTGTTAACACCGAACCAGCGGCTCACGCGGCCGCTCGCATCGCAGACCGGCTGGATGCGGGTGAGGAAGGGACGGAACACGCCGTCAGCGCCGCGCAGCGGAAAGGTCATCTCGAAAGGCTCGCCTGTTGCGATCGAGGCCGTCCAGCGCGCCATCACCTCCGGCAGGAGGGCGGGATCGTGCACCTTCTGCCAGCCCCAGCCCTCCATCTCCTCAGGGGTGGTGCCGCAGTACTCGTGCCAGCGCCTGTTGTACCAGACGATGTAGCCGTCGCCATTGGCCATCCAGCAGAGCGTCGGAATGTTGTCGGCAAGCAGCCGGAACTGCTCGTCGGGAATGCTGTCCGGCGTCAGGTCGGAAAGGACATGATGGACGGAGGACGGCGCTTTCCAGAAGCGTTGCGCGAAATCAACGCGCCCGCCCTCACCAGGGCCCTGCTCGGAACTTCCAATGCCCATGAAGCGGCCTGTCTGCAGTTATAGACTGCAATGGAGTGGCATGACCAGTAAGTGCCGGCCCATGCCAACCAACAAAGGCGGGAAGATAGGGGGGGATACGGTAGGCATGCAATCGGCCAAAACGACTACATGGCACTCCGGCTTGCGCAGAAAGAGGGCCCACTGCGGCGCCAAGGCTGCCCGCACCCGTTCCTGTACCTGCCCACGCCGGCCAGATACTACCCGCGGGTGTTTTCCACCTGGATCTCAGCCCTCCAGCACCGCCGGCCGGCGGCGGGAGGGCTGGGTGATGCGGGCGATGTCGTACTGAAAAGGCTCCAGCCGCGGCCCCGGCTTGGCGAAGAGCCAGCCCTGGCCGTAGTCGCAACCGAAGGCGCGTAGCCGCGCCGCCTGCTCCACCGTCTCAACCTTCTCGGCAATGGTGCCGACCTTCAGGTCGTGGCAGAGCCGCAGCATGCCTCGAAGAATGGCGTCGTCGCGGGCGCTGCCGCCCAGCCGGCCGATATAGGCGCCGTCCAGCTTCACCATGTCGACCTCGAACTCCTGCAGATACGGGAACGAGGAGGCGCCGGCGCCGAAATCGTCCAGGCACATGCGGTAGCCGGCCCGGCGCAGCGCGTCGATGGCCGCCCGGGCGCGGCCCGTGTCGCGGATGGTGGCGGACTCCGTCAGCTCGAACATCAGCCGCCCGCGCGTGCCGGGCTTGGAGCGCAGCAGCGTGGTGAGCGACTGCATGAAGATGTCGCTGACCAGCGATTCCGCCGAGAGGTTGACCGCGACCTGCACCGACGGCTTGGCCCGCTCCAGCGCGTCGATGGTGGCGCCGGTGACGATAAGGTCGAGATCGCTTGCCATGCCGACCTCCTCGGCGAACGACACGGTCGGGCCGGTTGCCGCGTCCTCGAAGCGGACCAGCGCCTCCAGATGGTGCGCCTTGCCGGTCTCCAGCGAGACGATCGGCTGGTAGTGCAGCGACATGCGCCGGGCCGCCAGCGCGTCGCGCAGCGAGGAGACCCGCCCCACCGCGTCGCGCACCAGCGCCGCCACCGCCACCCTGGACGTGTTCGGATCGAAAGCGACGGTGCCGTCCTCGGCGAAGCGGCGCAGTACATGCAGCAGCACCCGCCCCTTGTCCGCCTTGGAGAGCGCCATCTCCTGGGTGGTGAGCGAACTCGCCTCGGTGTCGAGGGGGCCGCCCAGCCCGATCTCCTGGCCTGCCGCGGCGATCTGGCGGCCCATGCTCTCGGCGAGGTCGCCGTCGTGCAGCACGCCGAACCGGTCCTCGGCCAGGCGCCCGGCGCCCGTGTCGTCGACCGCGTAGCAGCGCAGGATGCCGCCGACCTCCTCCATCAGCCGCCCGATGGCCGCTTCGCCCAGCTTTGAGCGAACCTCGCCCAGATTGCCGATGCGGATGAGGGTCAGGCGCTCGGGCTCGCGCTTGAGCGCCTCGAGCCCGAATTGCGTGGCGACCCGCTCGGCGAAGGCGCCGGCCGCCAGCACGCCGGTCTCGTCGTCCTGTTCGGGTGCTGCCGGCTGTTCCGCCATCGTGGCGGCGCGGGTCAGGGTCAGGCAGACATGGCTGTCGCCTTCCAACCGGTAGGCGCCCATCATGCAAGGCATATCGGCGCCCGTGCCGCGCAGGACGCGCACCAGGCGCGGCTCCAGCCGCCCGTTGCCGGGCAGGTCGCGCAGCAGCCGCACGGCCAGGGCGCGGTCCGAGCGCACCAGCAGATTGCGCAGAGATGTGCCGGTGATCTCCGTCTCTGGGCGGCCCAGCAGCGCTTGGCTAGCGCCCGATGCGAAGCCGATGCGCCCCGCCGGATCGACGTCCAGCAGCAGGTCGGCATTCGCGAACGCGAAGCCGAGATAGCGCGCCCACCGGCTCATGCCTATTCTCCACATCGTGGCCGCGCATACTAACCCGGCGCCACCACCGCGGGAATGCCCCGTTCCATCCGATCGGGAAAGGACCTGGCTACTGGCGCCCGACCGCCACGGTACCCGCATCACTCTAAGCCGATTATCTGGCCACCCCCACTCGATGCACCCTTGTCAGGCGCGAGGCGGCGGGATCAGCATATCCGCAGTGGCGGTACGTCTTGGCACAGGTCCAGCCGCCGATCCGGCAGCAGAGAGTGTTCCAGCATGGCATCTCTCACGGCCGCGCGCAGGGTCGCAACGGACGCCTCCTTCCGGTGGCGGCTGCTGACGCCTGGACTGCGGGCATTGCCGCCCTGGACCAAGCTGGCCGGCATCCTTGCCGTTCTGGTGTCGATGCCGTCGACGCGATATCCGCCTTCGACGAAGCGATCGGATATCTAGAGAAGCCTTTCTCGCCGCCCGGTCTGGTTCAGGCGGTGGATGTAGTGGCGCAACTGGCGAAGGGAGCCCAAGCCCTCCCGCCGTCCTCCAGGGCAGAATCTGTTTGGCGCCCATGCCTAGGTGGACGACCGCCTGCATTGATCCGGTCGCGCCATCGGCTGAAAGGCGGCACCGATCCTGGTGAATGGCGGCAGCGGAACTCCCGCCCCCCTCGAGCAGTCGGCCCGCGTGTTCATCACGCCAGTGGATTTTCAGCCGCAACGCTTCAAAAAAGGTCCCCGGCCGCAAGGCGCGCGGCCGGGGGAGGAGGGGGTCAGGCGGCGCGGACGGTGCGCAGGAAGCTCTGCACCTCGCCGCGCAGCGTCTCGGCCTCGCGGGCCAGCGAACCGGCGGCGCCCATGACCTGGGTCGCGGCGGCACCGGTCTCGCCAGCGGCCTGGGTGACGCCGCCGATGTTGCTGGAGACCTCGGCCGTACCCTGGGCCGCCTGCACGACGTTGCCGGCGATGTCGCTGGTGGCGGCCTGCTGCTGCTCGACCGCGGCGGCGACGGTGGCGGCGATCTCGTTCATCTTGGTGATGGTGCCCGAGATGCCTTCGATCGAGCGGACCGCCATGCCGGTGGCCTGCTGGATCTCCTGCGCCTTGGCCGCGATC
>DASPNP010000033.1:0-2076 GCA_035626475.1 Azospirillaceae bacterium | reverse complement strand
CGGGAAGACGACGCTGGTCGACGCCATGCTGCGTCAGAGCCACATTTTCAGGGACAACCAGCAGGTCGCGGAGCGGGTCATGGACTCCAACGACCTCGAGCGCGAGCGCGGCATCACCATCATGGCCAAGAACACGGCGATCGTTTACCGCGGCACGAAGATCAACATCGTGGACACGCCCGGCCACGCCGACTTCGGCGGCGAGGTGGAGCGCATCCTGAACATGGTGGACGGCGTGCTGCTGCTGGTGGACGCGGCCGAGGGCCCGCTGCCGCAGACCAAGTTCGTGCTGTCCAAGGCCCTGAAGCTGGGCCTGCGCCCGATCGTGCTGATCAACAAGGTCGACCGTCCGGACGCCCGCGCCCACGAGGTGCATGACGAGATCTTCGACCTGTTCGCGGCGCTGGACGCCACCGACGAGCAGCTGGACTTCCCGACCCTCTTCGCCTCGGCCAAGCAGGGCTGGGCGGCGGAGAGCCTGGAGGCCGAGCGCAAGGACATGACGCCCGCCTTCGAGCTGATCCTGCGCCATGTCCCGGCGCCGAAGGTCGAGATCGACGCGCCCTTCACCATGCTGGCGACCACGCTGGAGGCGAACCCCTATCTGGGCCGCCTGCTCACCGGCCGCATCCAGTCGGGCATCGCCCGCCCGAACATGCCGATCAAGGCGCTGTCGCGCGACGGCAAGGTCATCGAGCAGGGCCGCATCTCCAAGGTGCTGGCCTTCCGCGGCCTGGAGCGCGTGGGCGTGGACGAGGCGCAGGCGGGCGACATCGTCGCCATCGCCGGCCTGACCAAGACCACCGTCGCCGACACGATCTGCGAGCCCTCGGTCGCCGAGGCCCTGCCGGCCCAGCCGATCGACCCGCCGACGCTGGCCATGACCTTCGGCGTCAACGACAGCCCGCTGGCCGGCCGCGAGGGCGACAAGGTCACCAGCCGCATGATCCGCGACCGGCTGATGCGCGAGGCCGAGGGCAACGTGGCGCTGCGCGTCACCGAGACCGAGAACGCCGACGCCTTCGAGGTCGCCGGCCGCGGCGAACTGCAGCTGGGCGTGCTGATCGAGACCATGCGCCGCGAGGGCTACGAGCTGTCGATCTCGCGTCCGCGCGTGCTCTACAAGTCCGATCCGGTCACCGGCCAGCGCCTGGAGCCGATCGAGGAGGTCGTGGTCGACGTCGACGAGGAATACTCGGGCGCCGTCGTCCAGAAGATGTCCGAGCGCAAGGCCGAGCTGACCGAGATGAAGCCGTCCGGCGGCGGCAAGACGCGCCTGGTGTTCCTGGCGCCGTCGCGCGGCCTGATCGGCTATATCGGCGAGTTCCTGACCGACACCCGCGGCACCGGCGTGATGAACCGCCTGTTCCACGGCTACGCGCCCTACAAGGGCCCGATCGCCTCGCGCCACACCGGCGTGCTGATCTCCAACTCGGACGGCGTCTCGGTCGCCTACGCGCTGTGGAACCTCGAGGACCGCGGCCCGATGATGATCGACCCGGGCGTGCCCGTGTACCAGGGCATGATCATCGGCGAGCACACCCGCGGCAACGACCTCGAGGTCAATGTGCTGAAGGGCAAGCAGCTGACCAACATCCGCGCCGCCGGCAAGGACGAGGCCGTGCGCCTGACCACGCCCATCCAGATGACCCTGGAGAAGGCGCTGTCCTACATCACCGACGAGGAGCTGGTGGAGGTGACGCCCAAGTCGATCCGCCTGCGCAAGAAGCTGCTGGACCCGAACGAGCGCAAGAAGGCCCAGAAGCAGGCCGAGGCCGGCTGAGGCTTGGCCGTTCCGGTAGCGTAACGATGACGGCGGCGGGGCCCGGGCTCCGCCGCCGTTTGTGTTTGTGGACACGGCCTCATCGCATGACCTGGCTGGGGTACGATCACCCTCTGCCCTACTCTCGACCGTCACCCCGGCGAAAGCCGGGGCCCAGGGGTTGCAGCGGGATGCGGTGGATGCAGCGCCGGTGTGGTTCGTAGGTCGCATGGAGCCGCAGGCGCAATGCGACATCCCGCCGGAGAATGTCGCATTGCGCTTCGCTCCATGCGACCTACGGGCGCGCTTCATTG
>DASPNP010000032.1:0-184788 GCA_035626475.1 Azospirillaceae bacterium | reverse complement strand
AGACTTCGGCGGGTGCCAGCGCATTGACCACGAAGGTCGCGATGTCCTGCGACCACGGGATAATGTCGATCTTCTCGCCCTGAAGCTCGTTCACCACGGCCTGCACGCGCGAGCCGCGCATGCCGACGCAGGCGCCGACCGGATCGACCGATGAATCGCGCGAGATAACCGCGATCTTGGCGCGTGAGCCGGGATCGCGGGCCACCGCTTTGATCTCGACGATGCCGTCGTAAATTTCAGGCACTTCCTGGGCGAACAGCTTGGAGGTGAATTGCGGATGGGTGCGCGACAGGAAAATCTGCGGGCCGCGCGGCTCGCGGCGCACGTCGTAGATGAAGGCGCGGACGCGGTCGCCGGTCTTGAAATGCTCGCGCGGCAGGCTCTCGTCGCGGCGCAGCACCGCCTCGGCGCGGCCCAGGTCGACGGTGACGTTGCCGTACTCGACGCGCTTGACCAGGCCGTTGACGATGTCGCCGACGCGGTCCTTGTACTCGTCGAACTGGCGCTCGCGCTCGGCCTCGCGGACCTTCTGCACGATGACCTGCTTGGCGGTCTGGGCGGCGATGCGGCCGAAATCGATCGGCGGCAGCGGGTCGACCAGGAAGTCGCCGAGCTTGGCGTTCGGGTTCTTGCGCTGCGCCTGGGCGAGGGTGACCTGGGTCGCCTCGTTCTCGATCGTCTCCACGACCTCCATGTAGCGCATCAGCTGGATGTCGCCCGACTTGCGGTCGATGCGCGCGCGGATGTCGTGCTCATGGCCGTACTTGGAGCGGCCGGCCTTCTTGATCGCCTCTTCCATCGCCTCGAGCACATGCTCGCGATCGATGTTCTTCTCGCGGGCAACGGCGTCGGCTACTTGCAGCAGTTCCATAGAAGCGAACCCTACTCTTTATCCGTCCTGCCCCCGGGCGTCGTCGCGACGCCGGGACCCGGACCGTTGGTGTCGTAAAAACCGGCTCAGGCGTTGCCGCCGGCGCCGTCCTCCATATCCACGCCCTGGGCCCGGGCGGCGGAGCGCAGCAGCGCGTCCGTCAGCACCAGCTTGGCCCGCATCACCAGGCCGAAGGGGATGCGGGCCGTCCCCTCGGTCGTCTCGATCAGCACATCCTCGCCCTCGACGCCGCGCAGCACGCCGGTGAAGCGGCGGCGGCCGTCGATCATGGCGTTGGCCTCGACCCTGGCGTCGTAGCCGGCGTAGGTCGAGAAATCCTTCAGCCGGGTCAGCGGCCGGTCGATGCCGGGGGAGCTGACCTCCAGCGTGTAGGCGCCGGCGATCGGGTCCTCGACGTCGAGCAGGGCCGACACGGCCCGGCTGATCTCGGCGCAGTCGTCCACCGTCATGCCGGCGCCGTCCTGGCGCTCGGCCATGATCTGCAGGGTCGGCCGGGCGCCGCCGGTGATCAGCACGCGCACCAGTTCGTACCCCATGCCTTCGACGGTGGGGGTGATGATGCCTTCGATCCGTTCAACCGCGTCCATGCGAGACCCCGTCCGCCGCCGCCTCCGCTCCGAAGCCGCCCCGGGCCCTGTGGAACAGGCCGCGAGCGATTCAGTGCCGGAGACCGGCGGACCTTCAGGAATAAAAAAAGGCGGGCCAAAGGCCCACCCGCAAGCCGACCCCACCGCACACCCGATAGGGAGTGGCGGGCTCGTTATGTGGATTGCTCTGGGCGTCTTATATAGTCGTTGGGCCAGCCGCGCAAAGGATTTCGTAACCGGTACGGCCACGGGTGGCCGCGCCTAGGCCGAAGGGGACTGGGTCGCGCCCTTGTCCGGCCGGGCGCCGGGCCGCAGACTGGCGGCGCGGGAGACGGGTCGGAAGGTGGGGCCATGGGTCAGGAAAGCGCGGCGGTCTGCCATTGGGAGGGACGCTCCTCCGACGGCCGGGCCTGGCTGGAGGGCGACCATATCCTGTTCCGCGGCGACTTCCGGCTGAAGCTCATGCTGGCCGACATCCGCGCCGCCGTGGCGACCAACGGGCGGCTGTCGCTGACGCTCGCGGCGGGCACGGCGGCGCTGGATCTGGGGACCAAGGCGCAGGACTGGGCCGATCGCATCCGCAATCCCCGGACGCTGGTCGACAAGCTGGGCTTCAGGCCGGGCCAGCGCATCGAGCTGCTGGGCGCCGCGCCGGACCCCGTCCTGCTGGAGGAGCTGTCCAGGGCCGGGCTCGCGGCGGCCCCGGCCGCCGCGCCGTCGCCGGGCGTGGACTGGGCCGTGCTGACGGCGGCATCGCCCGGCGAGCTGGACGCGGTGCCCGGGATCGCGGCGGCGCTGGCGCCGGCGGGCGGGCTGTGGATCGTCCATCCCAAGGGCAAGGGCAGCCCGGTGCCGCAGGAGCGGGTCTTCGAGGCCGGGCGCGGAGCGGGACTGGTGGACACCAAGATTTGCGCCGTGTCGGCGGCCTCCACCGCGCTGAAGTTCGTGCGGCCTAAGGCGTCGCGCTAGGCGCGCGGCCGCCGGCGGAAGCGCAGGAAGACCGGCGCGTGGCCGGTGATGCGCTTGGCCTCGTAGCGGGTCTGCGGCCAGTCGTCCGGGCGGGAGCGCCAATCCTCGGGGCCCTGGGCCAGCCATTCGAAGTCGGGATGGCGCCAGGTGTGCTCCAGCATCCAGCGGCACAGCACCATGTCGTCGGTGGCGAGGCGCAGCTCGGCCCCATCCTTCAGCACGCGGGCGAGCGTCGGCAGGTTGTCCGGCCCGATGAAGCGGCGGCGGGCGTGGCGCAGCTTGGGCCAGGGATCGGGGAACAGCACGAAGGCGCGGCCGACCGAGGCGTCGGGCAGTGCGTCCAGGATCGGCCGGGCGTCGTCGGGGGCGATGCGGATGTTCCGGAGCCCCTGCGCCTCGATGTGCTGCAGCGCGCTGGCGACGCCGTTGATGAAGGGCTCGCAGCCGATCAGGCCCACGTCGGGGTTGCGCGCGGCCTGCCAGGCCAGATGCTCGCCGCCGCCGAAGCCGACCTCGAACCAGACGTCCCGCATGGGCTGCCCGAACAGCGTGCCCAAATCGAAGCGGCCGCCCTCGGCCGGCGGGTCCAGCTGCAGGCGGGGCAGCAGCTCCTCCAGCAGGCCGCTGCGCTGCTTGCGCAGGGGCCGCCCGCGTCGGCGCCCGTAGAGGATGCGCCGCTGCTGCTGGCTGTCGTCGCCCATGGTGCCGTCGGTCATGGTCCGGTTCCGGAAATGGAAAGGGCCCGGCCTCCGGACAGGAGACCGGGCCCTCTCGGGTCAGTCGATCAGAACGCGCGGCGCAGATCGTCCACCAGGTCCAGCTTCTCCCAGGAGAAGCCGCCGTCGGCGTCGGGCTCGCGGCCGAAATGGCCGTAGGCCGCGGTGCGGGCGTAGATCGGGCGGTTCAGCTTCAGATGCTCGCGGATGCCGCGCGGGCTGAGGTTCATCAGCTGGCGCAGCACGTCCGACAGCTTGTCCTCATCGACGCGGCCGGTGCCGGCGGTGTCGATGTAGACCGACAGCGGGTGCGACACGCCGATGGCGTAGGACAGCTGGATCGTGCACTTGTCGGCCAGGCCGGCGGCGACGACGTTCTTCGCCAGGTAGCGCGCGGCGTAGGCGGCCGAGCGGTCGACCTTGGTCGGGTCCTTGCCGGAGAAGGCGCCGCCGCCGTGCGGGGCGGCACCGCCGTAGGTGTCGACGATGATCTTGCGGCCGGTGAGGCCGGCATCGCCGTCCGGACCGCCGATGACGAAGCGGCCGGTCGGGTTCACGTAGAACTGGTCCTCCGGGCACATCCAGCCCTCGGGCAGGAACTTCAGCACGTGCGGGCGGACGATCTCGCGGACCTGCTCGGCGTCGAGGCCGTCGGCATGCTGCGTCGAGACGACCACCGAGGTGGCGCGCACCGGCTTGCCGCCCTCGTACTGCAGGCTGACCTGGCTCTTGGCGTCGGGGCCCAGGCGGCTCTCGCCGCCATGGCGGGCCTCGGCCAGGCTCTTCAGGATCTGGTGGGAGTAGTAGATCGGCGCGGGCATCAGCGCCGGGGTCTCGGTGCAGGCGTAGCCGAACATGATGCCCTGGTCGCCGGCGCCCTCGTCCTTGTTGCCGGCCGCGTCGACGCCGACGGCGATGTCGGCGGACTGCTGGTGCAGGTGGCAGGAGAACTCGGCGTTCTTCCAGTGGAAGCCGTCCTGCTCGTAGCCGATGTCCTTCACCGCGGCGCGGGCGACGCCCTCGACCTCGCGGAGCAGGCTCTCGGGCCCGCGGACCTCGCCGGCCAGGACGATGCGGTTGGTGGTCGTCAGCGTCTCGCACGCGACGCGGGCATAGGGGTCCTGCGCCAGGAAGAGATCGACGACGGCATCGGAGATCCGGTCGCAGACCTTGTCGGGGTGGCCCTCGGAAACGGACTCGCTGGTGAAGACGTAGTTGCTCTTGGCCACGGACTGCCTCGGCTCTCAGGGGTTCACACGGGTGCGGTCAACAGGTGCTGAAACGGCACGCCGCCCGGACCTTGGCTGATCCAGGCGGCGTGTTCTCTCAGGGTTGAGGATGCCCGTCAAGGGTCTAGCGCCTTCGTCGGAGGCGGGCCCACCCTTGTCCCAGTCCGACCGGCCGCCGCCTCAGGCGGCGGCGTTCGCCACCGACTTGGTCAGCTCGAACAGGCGCTTGCGCACGCCCGGGTCGCTGATCTTGTAGTAGGCGCGCACCAGCTCCAGCGTCTCGCGCTTGGCGAGCGGGTCGGTGTCCGGGGCCACGGCCTCGGCGACGTCGGCCGCCTCCAGCGCCTCCGCCGGGGCGGCGTCCGCCTCGTCCGGCATGTCGTCGAAGAAGAAGGACACCGGCACGTCCAGGACGCGGCTGAGGTCGAACAGGCGCGAGGCGCCGATGCGGTTGGCGCCGCGCTCGTACTTCTGGACCTGCTGGAAGGTCAGACCGATCGCCTCGCCCAGCTTCTCCTGGCTCATGCCGAGCAGCGTGCGGCGCAGCCGGACGCGGGAGCCCACATGCACGTCGATCGGGTTCGGCTTGCCCGTCTTGGGGCGGCCGCCGCCGCGACGGCCTCGGGTGGTGGTCTGCATCGCAATCGACCTCACGGGTGATTTGTCCGGACAATCGTAGGCGCGCGCGGCGTGCCGCGTCAATGCGCCCTCCTCATTCCTTCTACATCCGGCGGGCGAGGAAACCAACGACCACGGCCATGCACAATAGTATTAGCGCGGGCAAGAGGTCGCCCCAGCGGCTGTAGGGCGTCGGGGGCAACGCTTCGGGAAGCGGCTGGTCCAGCACGCCCCGCGCGCCGAGATCGAGCTTGCCCAGCACCCGGCCGTAGGGGTCGACCACGCCGGAGATGCCGGTATTGGCCGAGCGCACCATGGGCAGACCCTCCTCGACCGCGCGCATGGCGGCGATGGCGAAATGCTGGTGCGGCCCGGCCGTCTCGCCGTACCAGGCGTCGTTGGTCAGATTCAGCAGCCAGGCGGGCCGCGCCGCCCCGTCGGTGACGGCGGCGGGGAAGATGACCTCGTAGCAGATCAGCGGGCTGACCGGCGGCAGGCCCGGCAGTTCCAGAGTGCGCGGCCCCGGCCCGGCCGTGAAGTCGGAGGACGACGCCGCCACCGCGCCCATGCCGGCGGGCAGGAAGCGGCGCAGCGGCATGTATTCGCCGAAGGGCACCAGGTGGAACTTGTCGAACTGCGCCACCAGGGCGGCGTCGGAGGACAGCGCCTCCAGCGAGTTGAAATAGGCGCGGCGGCCGTCCGGCCCGTGGGCGGAGCGCTGCGTGCCGGTGATCAGCAGCCCTTCGGGGGGCACCACCTGGGCCAGGGCGCGGCGCGTCTGCTCGTCGCCGAGCGGGAAGGGCATGGCCGTCTCCGGCCAGATCACATGCGTCACCCCGTCGGCCCCGGCGGCGCTCATGCGCATGTGCTCGCGCACATGGCCCAGCAGCAGTTCCGGATCCCATTTCATCGTCTGCGGGATCGCCGCCTGCACCAGCCGCAGCTTGACGCCCGGGACGAAGGCCGTCTCGGACCCGGCGAGCCGGACGGCACCGGCCCCGGCCACCAGCCCCAGCCCGACGATGCCGGCCAGCACCGGGCGCCAGGGATGCCGCGCGCCCTTGTCCGCGAGCAGGGCCGGCAGCGCCGCCGCCGCGACCGTCAGCAGCGACAGGCCGTAGACGCCGACGACCGAGGCAGCCTGCAGCACCGGCGCCCAGCCGACCCAGGCATAGCCGGTGAGATTCCAGGGAAAGCCGGTGAAGAGATGGCCGCGGGCATACTCAGCCAGGGTCCACAGCACGGCCAGGGCGAGCGGGCCCGCGACGCCCGCCAGCGCCCGGCGCCGCGCCAGCGCCCACCAGCCCAGCGTCGCCCCGCCGGTGAAGACACCAAGCAATGCCGGCAGCCCCGCCGTGGCGAAGGGCAGCAGCCAGCCGAACCGGACCAGATCGACCGTCAGCGCCCAGCTGATCCAGTAGAGACCCAGGACGAAATGGCCGAAGCCGAAGGCCCAGCCGAGGAGGAAGGCCTGCCTGCCCGTCGCCGCGCCGCGCAGCTGCCAAAGCAGCCAGGGAAAGGCCAGCCACAGCAGGGGAAAGGCGTAGGCCGGCGGCAGGGCGAAGGTCGCGAGCCCGCCCGCCAAGCCGGCCGCCAGGTAGCGGCGCCAGCCGGAGAGAGCGCCGGCCCGCGCGGCGAGGGTTGCCAGCGGGGCCGTGGCGGCGGGGGAGAGGGTGGTGGCGGTCAATGGCGGGCTCGGAATGGGGGGCGATGGTGATTGGAGCAGTGTGGGCGTTCCGCGTGCTTCGACAAGCTCAGCATGAGGGGGTTGTTGCTGCTCCCGGGTGTCGGCAGCGTCGAGGTTGTGCGTCCTTCGACAGGCTCAGGATGAGGACCTTTTCGCTGCTCCAGGTCGAGTCAGCAGGACAGAAACCGGGCGTGCCTGGCGTACCCCCTCCCTTATCCTGAGCTTGTCGAAGGACGCACCACGACCCAGCCTCTCCTGCGACAGGCACGCCCACCGCTTGGCGGCGGGCCAATCCCTCTCCCTCAGGGGGAGAGGGATATAAGTGCCTCACCCCACCGCCGCCGTCGGCGGCTTGGCGTCGCGGTCGGGGAGGTTGCGGACGCGCAGGCGCTTGATGCGGCGGGGGTCGGCGTCGACCACCTCGAACTCCAGACCCGACGGGTGCTTCAGCAGCTCGCCGCGCGACGGCACCCGGCCGGCCAGCGAGAAGACCAGCCCGCCCAGCGTGTCCACGTCCTCCAGATCCTCCTCGTCGAAGACCGGGCCGAACTGCGCCTGGAAATCCTCCAGCGGCAGCCTGGCGTCGGCGATCAGCGAGCCGTCGGGGCGCGGCACCAGCCGGGGCTTGGCGGCCTCGTCATGCTCGTCCTCGATCTCGCCGACGATCTCCTCGACCAGATCCTCGATGGTGACCAGCCCGTCGATGCCGCCGAACTCGTCCACCACCAGCGCCATGTGGTTGCGCTGCTGGCGCATCTGCAGCAGCAGCGCCAGCACCGGCATCGAGGGCGCCACGAACAGCACCTCGCGCAGGATGGACTGCATCTGGAACGGCTTCTGGTCGGCGACGCAGGCCAGCACGTCCTTGATGTGGACCATGCCCGCCACGTCGTCCAGCTCCTCCCGGTAGACCGGCAGGCGCGAGTGCGCCTCCTCGGAGAAGCGGCGGACCAGGTCGGTCAGCGAGACGCCGACCTCGACCGCGACGATGTCGGCGCGCGGCACCATCACGTCGGAGACCGTCCGGTCCCGCAGCTTCAGGATGTTGGAGAGCAGGACGCGCTCGTCGGCGGCGATCGAGTCCTCGGCCGTCGGGCCTTCCTCGATCAGCTCCTCGATCGCGTGGCGCAGGGTGCTGTCCGCGCGCCCGCCCAGCATGGTCCGAAGCCACCCTCGGAACTGCTGGCTTAGGGAGTTATCTTCGGCCCCGTCCTCGCGGGGCGTTCGACTGTCGCTTGTGTCTGCCATCGTCACGCTGGTGGTGGGTGGGTCGACCCGGCCGCGGCCGGGTCGTCGTCCGGGGCGGAACCGCCGCCGGCATAGGGGTCGGGAATGCCGAGGCCGGAGAGAATCTCCGTCTCCAGCCTTTCCATGCGGTCGGCGTCCGCATCCTCGATATGGTCGTAGCCAAGCAAGTGCAGAACGCCATGAATGACGAGGTGCGTCAGGTGATCGGCGAAGGGCTTACCCTGTTCGGACGATTCACGATCGACGACCCCATAGGCCAGGATCACGTCACCCAACAATATGGGAAGGGGGCCGCCGGGCGCCAGACTTTCCGTAACGCCATCCTCTTCTTCGTGGAGCGGGAAGGACAGCACGTTGGTCGGCTTGTCCTTGCCCCGGTACTGGTGGTTCAGGCCGCGCACCGTCTCGTCGTCGGCCAGCACGACCGACAGCTCCGCCGCCCCGCGGGGCACGCCCTCGGCCCGGGCCAGCGCCGCCTCGGCCGCGCGCAGCACCAGCGCCTCGGCATCGTCGAGCCGGTCCTCCCACGCGCCCTCCTCGATGGAGACCAGGATCTCCACGTCCGAGGCGAGCGCTTGTCGGCCGTCACTCATGATTGGCACTCATGGGGTGGAGACCTTCGGCGTCGCCTTGTCGTAGGCGCGGACGATGCGGGCGACCAGCGGGTGGCGCACCACGTCGACGTCGGTGAAGCGGACGAAGGCCACGCCCTCGACCCCCTGCAGGATGTCGATGGCGTCGCGCAGCCCCGACCGGATGCCCGAGGGCAGGTCGATCTGGCTGATGTCGCCAGTCACGGCCATGCGGCTGCCCTCGCCCAGGCGGGTGAGGAACATCTTCATCTGCATGGGCGTGGTGTTCTGCGCCTCGTCCAGCACCACGAAGGCGTTGGCGAGCGTGCGGCCGCGCATGAAGGCCAGCGGCGCCACCTCGATCTCGCCGCTCTCCAGCCGCTTCGCCACCTGCTCGGCCGGCAGCATGTCGTAGAGCGCGTCGTAGAGCGGGCGGAGATACGGGTCGACCTTCTCCTTCATGTCGCCGGGCAGGAAGCCCAGCTTCTCGCCGGCCTCCACGGCCGGGCGGGACAGCACGATGCGGTCGACCTTGCCGGTGATCAGCAGCGACACGGCCTGGGCCATGGCGAGGTAGGTCTTCCCGGTGCCGGCGGGACCCAGGCCGAAGACCAGCTCGTTCTCGGCCAGGGCCTGCAGGTAGCGCGCCTGGGTCGGCGAGCGCGGCATGATGGCCTTGCGGCGGGTCTTCAGCATGGCTTCGGGCCGGGCGATGGAGGCGAGGGCGCGGTCGCGGTCGTCGGGCTCGACGCCAGTGGCGATGCGCATGGCGGCGTCCACCTCGGCGATGCCCACCGTCATGTTGTTCTTCAGCCGCTCCCACAGCGCGTCCAGCGAGGAGCGTGCGGCGCCGGCGGCGTCCTCGGGCCCGGAGATGGTCAGCAGATTGCCGCGCGAGACCAGCGTGACGCCGAGCTGCCGCTCGATCCGGCTCAGGTGCTGCTCATGCTCGCCGAACAGCAGGGGCAGCAGACGGTTGTCGTCGAACTGCAGCTCGAACCGGGTCTCGTTGGCGGGTTGTCGGCTGTCGGGCATCAGGCGTCGGCCTCCACGGTGACGACATCGCCGCGCAAGGATACGGCGTGGGCGGAACGGATGCGGACCTCGGCCACCCGGCCGAACAGCCGCTCGGGCGCGTCCGCATGGACGGGCTGCATGTAGGGGCCGCGGCCCAGCAGCTGGCCCGGATGCTTGCCGCGGCGGTCGAACAGCACCTTCTGGACGGTGCCGACCGTCGCCTCGTTGAAGCCCAGCTGCTGGGCGGCCAGCAGCTGCTGCAGCGCCTCCAGCCGGTCGGCCTTGACCGGGTCGGAAACCTGGCGGTCCGTCATGGCGGCGGCCGGCGTGCCGGGCCGGGCGCTGTACTTGAAGCTGTAGGCCTGGGCGAAGCCGATGTCGGTCACGAGCCGCAGCGTATCGGCGAACTCGGCGTCGGTCTCGCCGGGGAAGCCCACGATGAAGTCGGAGCTGAGCGCCAGGTCGGGCCGTGCGGCGCGCAGGCGATCCACCAGGCGGCGGTACTCGTCGGCGGTGTGCTTGCGGTTCATGGCCGCCAGCACCCGGTCGCTGCCGCTCTGCACCGGGAGATGCAGGAAGGGCATGAGCTGCGGCACCTCGCCATGGGCGCGGATCAGGTCGTCGTCCATGTCGCGCGGGTGGGAGGTGGTGTAGCGGATGCGCTCCAGCCCGTCGATCTCCGCCAGTTCGCGGATCAGCCGGCCCAGGCCCCAGACGGCGCCGCCATTGGGGTCGTCGCCATGGTAGGCGTTGACGTTCTGGCCCAGCAGCGTGATCTCGACGGCACCGCCGGCCACCAGCCGCTTCGCCTCGGCGATCACCTGGGCGGCGGGGCGGGAATATTCGGCGCCGCGGGTGTAGGGCACCACGCAGAAGGTGCAGAACTTGTCGCAGCCCTCCTGCACCGACAGGAAGGCGGCGGGGCCGGTCGCCTGGCCGCCCTCGCCGGGCAGCAGGTCGAACTTGCTCTCCACGGGGAAGTCGGTGTTCACCACGCCGCCGGTGCCGCGCACGGCGCGGGCGACCATCTCGGGCAGCTGGTGGTAGGTCTGGGGGCCGAAGACCATGTCGACATGCGGCGCGCGGGCCATGATCTCCGCGCCCTCGGCCTGGGCGACGCAGCCGGCCACGGCGATGATCATGCGGCCGCCCTCGGCCTGTTTCGCCTTCTGCTCGATGCGCAGCCGGCCCAGTTCGGAATAGACCTTCTCGGCCGCCTTCTCGCGGATGTGGCAGGTGTTGAGGATGACCATGTCGGCGCCCTCGGGCGTCTCCGACGGCTCATAGCCCAGCGGCGCCAGGACGTCGGCCATGCGGCCGCTGTCATAGACGTTCATCTGGCAGCCATAGGTCTTGATGAACAGCTTCTTCTTCACACCCGACATCCCGGCGGCCCGATGCCGCCCTACCCTTGAGCGCTCTCCGTCGCGGAGCAAGCCGCAAACATAAGCGCCCCCGGCAAGCAGTCAACAACGCCTATGGCGGCAAGGTTGCGCGGCGCCTGCGAGACAGTCGTCAGGAGGCCCGGGCGGCCGTGCCCCGGCCGGCATCGTTGCTGGCGACGGCGCGCCCCGACACCGCCCGCGAGACGCCGCCGGCCACGGTGCGCCAGCAATGGTCGGCCAAGGCCTTGCGCGAGCCGAACCGGTCCAGGTCGACGGGCTCGTGGAACTCAACCGCTACCCGCAGGCGCCCAGCCTTCACCATCTGCCAGAGATGCGGCGGCAGCTCCATGTCGCCGTACCAGGCGTAGAGCGCACGCAAGCTGTGGCCCACGGGGATGCCGTCCAGATGCGTGCAGGTGACCGACACGGGCTGCACCGTCACCGCCCCCTCGCCCACCCGGATGGCGGCGGCGCTGAACAGGGCCGACTTGAAGGGCAGCGTGCGGTTGCCGTCGCTGCTGGTGCCCTCGGGGAACAGCACGAGGTTGTCGCCGCCCTGCAGCCGCGCCGCCATGCCGTCCGCCTGCCGGCCGGCGTCGGCGCGGCTGTTGCGGTCGACGAAGACCGTGCGCTGCAGCTTCGCCAGCAGCCCGAACAGCGGCCAGCCCGCCACCTCCGCCTTGGCGACGAAGGAGAGGGGAAGCACCGAGGAGAGGACGGGGATGTCGAGATAGGAGGAGTGGTTGGAGATGAACAGCACCGGCCGGTCAGCGACCGGGGCGCCCGTCACCGTCACCTCGATCCCCAGCAGCCGCAGGCAGCGGCGGTGGTACCAGACGGGGAAGCGGACGTAGGCGCGCCGCCATCCCAGCGCCAGGAACAGCGTCTGCAGCGGGATGCAGGCGAAGGTGAAGCCGAGATAGAGGGCGAGGCGGATCGCGCCGGGGGCTGCCGAGCCGAACCGCATCGCCGCCCGCTCAGATCAGCGCCGTACCGCGCCGCTCATAATGGCGGAGGTACTTGTCGGTGATCATGTCCGTCTTCACGACGATGGAGACGTCGGTGGTGTTGAACTGGTGGTCGACCACCGCGCCCTCGCCGACGAAGCCGCCCAGCCGGAGATAGCCCTTGATCAGGGCCGGCACGGCGTTCAGCCCGCGGCGCGGGTCGATCTCGTGCTCGTCCAGCATCTTCATCTCGGTATAGCGGTGCGGCAGCGCCACCGGGCGCAGCGCCGGCGGGGCGAGATGGTGCCAGTACAGGTAGGAGAGCGGCAGCGCATGCTCCCGGTAGTCCGTGCCGGGCAGGCTGGCGCAGCCGAAGAGCAGGCGAATGTCGTGGTAGTTGACGTAGGCCGCGATGCCGCGCCACAGCAGCTGCATCGCCTGACGCGACCGGTAGGCCGGGTCGACGCAGGAGCGGCCCAGCTCCAGGATCTCGCCCGGATATTCCTCCAGCCGGGAGATGTCGTACTCGTCGCTGGAATAGAAGCTGCCGATGCGGGCCGCCACCGGGCGGCGGATCAGACGGTAGGTGCCGACCACGCCGGCGGCGCTGCTGCCGAGATTGTGGTCGATGACCAGCAGATGGTCGCAGAGCGGGTCGTAATGGTCGAAGTCGCGGCGCAGCGCGGCGATCTCGGCCGACGGCTTCGCCTGCATCTCCTCGTAGAAGACGCGGTAGCGGAGCGCCTGCGCGGCCTGGACCTCGGCGTTCGTCTCCGCGAGACGGACCTCGAGGCTGCCCATCCGGAGATCGCCGGAATAGAGGGCGTCGGTCGTGATGTCAGCCATGCTCTCGTTCGCGATCCCACGTGGCGAGGAGCCGGGACGCGCGCGTCGTGCGGCGTCGGGCTAGGGTCTCGGCCCAATGGCATACCACAATCCGCCGGACCACGGTCAACACGCTGTTGCGCCGATGTTGCGCACGTCACGCAAGTTTAATGCGGCGCCAACCGCGCTGAAACATGCCTGTCCGCCTGATGTCGCAAAGACCCGGACAGGAAAGGGGCCGCATCCCGGTCCCGGGACGCGGTGTCGCATCCCGGCCGCGGCGCGGCCCCCATCATGATCCAGGACCCGGTTCAGGCACGGCGGGCGCGGGTGCCCAGGCCGATCTGCTTGGCGAGCTTGGAGCGCTGCTTGGCGTAGTTCGGCGCGACCATCGGGTAGTCGGCCGGCAGCGACCAGCGCTCCCGGTACTCCTCCGGCGACATGTCGTAGGCGGTCTTCAGATGCCGCTTCAGCATCTTCAGCTTCTTGCCGTCCTCGAGGCAGACGATGTAGTCCGGCGTGACCGACTTCTTGATGGGTACCGCCGGTTGCGGCCGCTCCGGTGCCGGCGCGGGCTCCTGGCCCACGTTCGACAGGGTGCGGTAGACCTGCTCGATCAGGTTCGGCAGGTCCGAGAGGCCCACAGAGTTGTTCGAAACGTGGGCGGCCACGATCTCGGTGGTCAGAGACAACAGCTCGTTCGACGGTGACGCAGCGGACATTATCATTGCTCCAGGGAAGGAACTCTCTGGTGGTATAAGTCTAATCCGGCCCCGTGGCAATATCGATTTCTTGACGGAGAAGAGGACGGAGTGGAAACGAAAAGCACTGCGGATTACTTTCTGGACATAACGACGCTCGTGTGCCCCATGACCTTTGTGCGGGCGAAGCTTGCCGTGGAGCGCTTGTCGGCGGGTCAGACCCTGGAAATCCGCCTCAATCCTGGGGAACCGTTGGCGAACGTTCCACGGACGCTGACGGAGCACGGCCATCTCGTGCTTTCGGTCGTGCCGGAGACGCTGGACGCACCAAACGGTCCCCATCGCCTCATGGTTCGTCGCGCGTGAGTTTGATTATCAGGAATCGGTTATATTAGGGGCCGGGTCAGGGCAGGGGCAGGTCGCGGCGCAGCACGATGGCGTCCACCGGCCCGCCCGGCATGTTGTAGTAGGCGCGGCGCCGGCCGACCTCGGCCATGCCGAGGGACCGGTACAACTCCTGCGCGCCCAGGTTGGTCTTGGCGACTTCCAGGAACAGGCTGACCGCCCCGCGCCGCATCGCCTCCCCGCCGGCGGCCCGCATCAGGCTGGCGGCCACGCCGCGCCGGCGGGCGGACTGCCGGACCGCGAGGGTGAGGATCTCCGCCTCGTCGGCCGCCGTGCGGGCCACCACCAGCCCCAGCGGCTCCGTCCCGTCCTCCAGCAGGATCAGGCCGAACGCGCCGGGCATCGCCATGATCTCGGCGAAGCCCGCCACGTCCCAGGGATGACCTGTCACGCGGGCGTCGGCCAGCGCGTCGGCGTGCAGCGCCGCCATGACGGCCAGGTCGCAGGCGCCAGCGACGGCTATGCTGCAGCCGCCGCTCATCCGCCGCCTCCGGGCGCCGCTCCCGGCGGCAGGGTCACGTCGGGCGGACGGATATAGAGCGGATCGGCCGGGCGCGCCTCCGGATCGGGACATTCGGCGGCGATGCGCGCCACCGCCGCGGCCTCCGCCGTGCCGTCGGACGCGATCAGCGTGGCGCCGCCGCCCAGCGCCTCCAGGGCGCGGGGCGCGGCGTCGCCCAGCAGCAGCAGCGGCCCGGGCGACGCCGCGGCCAACTCGGGCAGGTCGGCCGGCATCAGCGCCTGGGGCGGGGAGAGGGGACGGGCGCCGTCGTCGAAGAGCTGGACGTAGAGATCCTCGCGCCGGCTGTCGAGCGCCACCAGCACGCCGTGCCCGCGCCGCCGCTCCGCATCCAGCCCCCTGGCCGCCGCCTCCAGCCCGGTCACGCCGACCAGCGGCTTGCCGGCGGCGAGCGCCAGCCCGCGCGCCGCCGCCAGCCCGATCCGCAGCCCGGTGAAGGCGCCAGGCCCGACGGTCACGCCATAGCGGCCGATATCGCCGAAGCCCAGGCCGGCGCGGGCCAGCAGCTCCTGGATCATGGGCAGCAGCCGCTCCGCCTGGCCGCGCGCCAGCGGCTCGGCATGGGCGGCGACCAGGCGGCCGGCGGCACCGTCCCAGAGGGCGCAGGCGCAGGCGCTGGTGGCGGTGTCGATCCCCAGGGTGATCATCGGCGCGCGCCCGTGCTAGACAAGCGGACCCACCGCCCGCCGCCGGAAATCCCGATGCACCTGGTCACCATCGCGCCGCCCGCCTTCGATATCGACCTCCGCTATGCCACGGCTGACAACCTGACCGGAAGCCCGATCTATGCGCGGCCGCTGTGCCTGTTGCACCCGCTGGCGGCGGAGAAGCTGCAGGAGGCCGCCCGGCTGGCGGCGGCGCAGGGGCTGCGGCTGCGGATCTTCGACGGTTACCGGCCGCCGGCGGCGCAATGGAAGCTCTGGCACGCGCTGCCCGATCCCCGCTTCATCGCCGACCCGCGACAGGGCAGCAACCATGGCCGCGGCGTCGCCGTCGACCTGACGCTGGCAGACGCCGAAGGGCGGCCACTGGAGATGGGGACGGAGTTCGACGACATGTCGGAGCGGGCCTACCATGCCTGCACCGGGGTGCCGGTGGAGGCGCAGCGCAACCGCAGCCTGCTGCTGGGCCTCATGGCCGCCGCCGGCTGGGTGCACTACGCCTACGAGTGGTGGCACTACCAGTTGCCCGAGGCGAAGCGCTACCCGCTGATCGAGGACGGCGCGCTCGGCCCCCGGGTGATGTGAGCCATGAGGCACTTCCCCCTGGCGACGGCGCGACTGCGGCTCGTGCCCCTGACGCCGGCCGACACGGACGCGCTCGCCGCGCTGCTGGCCGAGCCCGGCGCCCGCCGCTTTCTCTGCGACGATGAGATCCTGCCGCGCGAGGCCGTCGCCGCCATGATCGGCGACAGCGTCGACTTGGCGCCCGAGGGTCTGGGCCTCTGGCGCATCGCGGCGGAAGGGGATGAATGGGTCGGCTGCGTCGGCCTGCTGCCCGTCTCCGGCGCGGCGCTGGCCGCCCGGCCGGACTTCGCCGGCGGGGTGGAGCCGATCATCGCGCTGGCCGGACATGCCTGGGGCCGAGGCTATGCGGCCGAGGCGCTGCGGGCGGCCGTCGCTCACGGGATGGACGGTCTAGCGCTGCCCCGTCTGGTGGCCCTCGTGGACGAGCCCAACGCGCGCTCACACGCCCTGATGCGCCGGGTGGGCTTCCGGCAGGTCGGTACGGGCCCGGGGCCCCGGCATCCCCTGAGCGCCTACGAGCTCACCAGGGACGAACGCCCCTGAGCCCCGGCGGCAGGGGCGCCCGGGAAACGGTCACCGGTCGCGGGGCCGCACGGCGCCGTCGTCCGACGCGTGGCTGCGGGCCGGGACGGGCAGCTCGTCGGACGGCGCCGCCTCGGCGGTCGCCGTGGCCGGTTCCGCGACGGGCTGCACCGCCAGCATCAGATCGACGCCGTCGCCGAGCGCGGCGCGGTCGAAATCCTGCAGCTTGTTGACGCGTATCAGGCCGCGCAGCGCCTCGACATAGGCCGGGCCGCGCTCGGAATATTTCTCCAGCGACGCCACCAGCCGCAGGCTGTCCAGCGGCCGGCCCTTGTCGCGCAGGGACGCACGGGTCAGGCGGAAGCCCAGATAGGCGTCGTGGGTATTCAGATTGTGGACATAGGCGCGCACGCTCTCCAGCAGATCGTCGAAACTGCGGAAGCGGTGGGTCTCCCCGTCGCGGCGGTTGCGCGGCACGATGCCGGTGTGCTGGTCGGACCAGGTCAGCTGGCCGAACAGCGCGTTGCCCTTCTGGGCGAAGCGCGAGGTGCCCCAGCCGCTCTCCTCCGCCGCCTGCGCCAGCGCCATGGAGACCGGCACCACGTCGACGCGCTTCAGCAGGTCGGCGAGCTTCACCTTGCCCGGATCCTCCATGCCGTAGCGGGCGGCGACGCGGGTGACCCAGACGCGGTCCTTCGGCGCCAGGGCGATGCCGGCGCGGTCCAGCGCCGACAGGCGCAGCAGCCGCTCGCGGTCGCGCTCGATATTCTCGTTCACCAGCAGGACCAGCGGCAGCATGGTCTTGACGAACAGCTTCTTGCGGTCGTCGCTGCTGTCCAGATCCTTCAGGTCGCGCGGCAATCCTGCCATGACCAGGCGCGGCACGGCGCTCTCGCCCGAGCGCACGCTGTCGATCGCGTAGCCCTTCTCGCGGAACAGCTCGGACAAGGCGGCCGTATTCTTGCGCTCGGACACGGTCAGCGCCACGGCGGGCAACGCCGCCGGCGCGGGCCGGGAGACCGACAGGCTGTAGCCGGTCGGGCGGGTCAGCGCGTCGGGGCCGCCGGCCAGGATGCCGAGGGCCACGGGCACGATCACCAGGATCGTGGACAGGATAGCGCCATACGCAATGCATCGTCGCGCGGGGAATCCCGCGTAGCCGCCAATCGCCATATGCCGTCGCTCCGTACAGTTGCCACATTCACCGGAGGCGATGGCCGGAATCGGCTTGGGCGGATGGAAAATACTCATCCGTCCGGGCCGATGCCCGTTTGGCCATGCACCATCAGGCGCTGTTGCTGCCGGAACCTATAGTCCGGGCGTCCGGCCTCCCCGCTTGCGACTTCCCGCAAGGGCGTCTCTGACGCCAAAGGGAGACCTCAGGGTTTATACCCCGTCCCTGCCGACCAGGTCGATTTCGTGGCAGGGTTACCCTTTCTAGCGGATTTGGCGCACCTCGACAACCTCCGGAATATAGTGCCGGAGCATGTTTTCAATTCCGGCCTTCAACGTGGCCGTGGAGCTGGGGCAGCCGGCGCAGGCGCCCTTCATGGCGAGATAGACCACGCCCTTGTCGAAACCGTGGAAGGTGATGTCGCCGCCATCCTGGGCCACGGCCGGGCGGACGCGCACGTCGAGCAGTTCCTTGATCTGCTGGACGATCTCGTCATCCTCCTCGTTGCCGGCCTCGTGCCCGTCGCCGACCTCGTCCAGCAGGACCGGGCGGTCGGCGGTGAAGTGCTCCATGATCGCGCCGAGGATGGAGGGCTTCAGCACGTACCAGTCCCGGCTCTCCTCCTTGGTCACCGTCACGAAGTCGGCGCCCAGGAAGACGCGGGTCACGCCCTCGACCTCGAACAGGCGCTGGGCCAGCGGCGAGCGGGCGGCGCTGGCGGCGTCGGGGAAATCGGCGGCACCGCGGCCGAGCACGTCCCGCCCCGGCAGGAACTTGAGGGTGGCGGGGTTCGGGGTCTGCTCGGTCTGGATGAACATGGTCTCTTCCTCTGATGGCGGACCGCCCCCTCCGAGGTGGCGGCCCGGTCCGAAAGTGGGCAGTATCGCGGCCGATATCAAGCGTGCCATGGCCCCGCCAGACGGTGGGGAGGAATGCGGGGACGATGGACGGGCGGGCGGACAGGGCCGGAGGGGAGTACGGCGCGGCCTGGGAACCGCGCGTCGCCGCCACCATCGGCTGGCTGCTGTCCGAGGGGCAGCGCCACCCCGACATGGAGGGGCTGTTCGCCGCCTTCTGCCACCATCTGGTCGCCGGCGGCCTGCCGCTGGTGCGCTCGACCCTGCATCTGCGCCTGCTGCACCCGCAGCTGCGGGGCATCACCTATGTCTGGCGCGAGGGTACCGACGGGCTGGAGACGATCGAGCGGCGGCACGGCATCGAACTCGACCCCACCTTCCGCAAGAGCCCCATCGCCGCCATCATCGACGAGGGGGCGGAAGGGCTGCGGACATTCATCGCGCGCACGCCCGGCCCCTATCCCTTCCCGGTGATCGACGAGCTGAAGGCGCAGGGCATCACCGACTATGTGGCGGTGCCGCTGGCCTTCTCCAGCGGGCGGCGCAACGCCATGACCCTGGCGACCAAGGCGGCGGACGGCTTCGAGACGGCCGAGCTCGGCGCCGTCTACGACGTGGCGCCGGCCTTCGCGGCGCTGCTGGAGGCGCGGGCCTACCGCTTCCTGGCCTCCACCCTGCTGGACACCTATGTCGGCCACCAGAGCGGCGCCCGCATCCTGGCCGGCGACATCCGGCGCGGCAGCGGCGAGACGCTGCGCTCGGTGCTCTGGTACTGCGACCTGCGCGGCTTCACCCCGCTGTCGGACCGGCTGCCGCGCGAGCAGCTGATCTCCCTGCTGAACGGCTATTTCGAGATCATGGGCGGGGCGGTGCAGGCGAATGGCGGCGAGATCCTGAAATTCGTCGGCGACGCGCTGCTGGCGATCTTTCCCCTGGGCGAGACCGGCGAGCGCGACGCCGCCTGCCATGCGCTGAAGGCGGCGCTGGACGCGGTGGCCGGCATGAAGCGGCTGAACGCCCAGCGCGCCGCCTGGGGCCAGCCGATCCTGAAGGCCGGCATCGCGCTGCATCTGGGCGACGTCATGTACGGCAACATCGGCGCGCCCGACCGGCTGGACTTCACCGTCATCGGCCCGGCCGTCAACCTGGTCAGCCGCATCGAGGGGCTGTGCAAGCGCCTGGACCGGGAGGTCCTGGCCTCCAGCGCCTTCGCCGCCCAGTGCGGCGGGGACATGGTCAGCCTGGGCTTCCAGCCGGTCAAGGGCATGGCCCAGCCGGTGGAGGTGTTCGGGCTGAAGGGGTGAGGGTTCTTCTCTCCGCTTCCCATTCCTGATCCGTCACCCCGGCGAAAGCCGGGGCCCAGGGGTTGCAGCAGGATAGGCGCCATGCAGCGCTCCCTCCATCCCGATTGATCGAAGCCGTCGCTAGGGCGTACTTCATCGATCATCCATGGCCGCAACCCCTGGGTCCCGGCGGGGGTGTGACGGGCGGAGCGCCCGATCGCGCCCCGTACGCCCTTAGGTGATCGCGTCCAGCTGCTCGTCCGACAGGCTGCCGGGCACGATGGTGATGGGGATGCGCAGCGTGCCGGACATGCGGCCGACGATGTAGCTGACCAGCGGCCCGGGCCCGCCGGAGCCGGTGCCGGCCGCCAGCACCAGGATGGAGATGCTGGGCTCCTCCGAGATCAGCTTCAGCACCTCGGTTTGCGGCTCGCCCTCGCGCAGGAACAGGATCGGCATGGTGCCGGAGATGTCGACCACCTCCTGCGCCAGGCGCTGCAGCAGCTGCTCCGCCTCCTCGCGCTGCTCCTGCCGCATCAGATCCTCGACCGCCGCCCATTGCTGGAAGTTGGTCGGCTCCATGACGGTCAGCAGGGCGACGCGGCCGCCGGTGCTGCGGGCGCGGCGGGCGGCGTAGTGGAGCGCCACCGACATCTCCTCGGACTCGTCCACCACCACCAGGAAGATGCGCGGGTTGGTCTCGGGCATGGCAAGCCTCAGCTGCGGCGGAAGATGGTGCCGGCCAGCCAGCCGGCGGTGACGGCCAGCAGGATGCCGGCGATGGCGTAGAGGACCGAGCGGCGACGGGCCACGTCGGTCAGGTCGGCGGAGAAGCCGATCTTGCTGACCGACAGCGGCGTGGTCTGGGCGCTGACCACGTCGCCGTTGCGGATCAGGAAGACGCTGACGGTATAGAGCCCCGTGGGCACGTTGGCCGGGAAATAGATGGTCGTGCGGAACAGCCGCTGGCCCAGGAACAGAACCTGGCCGACCTCGGTCCCGTACAGGCCCTGGCGCTGCTTGCTGCGGATGAGCGCGGCGCGGAACTCCGACACCTTCTCCGCCTGGACGTTCATCTCCGGCAGCATGCGGATGTGGTCCAGACCGATCTCGTGCCGCTGCAGCACGGTGGGCGCCACCAGCTCCTGCAGCGGCGCCGAGGTGGCGACGCCGTAGTAGCTGGGCACCTTGTCGAATTCGAGCTTCTCGTTGTTCAGCCAGACGCCGGCGATGCGGTCCTTGCGCCGCACCGTCACCGGCCCCTCCGGCCCCTGCACCACCACCGCCACCTCGCCCTGGCCGTCCACGGCGCCGAACAGCACCACGTCGGTGCCGGTGAAGCCCGTGGTGATGGCGATGAGGTGGCTGGAGATGTCGGCCACCAGCGACTGCGCCCGCGCCAGCCCGGCCCAGAGGCACCAGGCGGACAACGCAGCGCAGGCCAGCGCCAGGGTCGGGCGCCACCGTCTCGGTTTGCCGGGGCTCATGGCGTCGACCTCGTGATCGAGTAGACGTCCTCGGGCGTCACCACCAGATCGACCAGCAGCTTCACCGCCACCGCCAGCACCATCAGCGCCAGCAGGGCCCGGGCCTGCTCGCCGCGCAGATGGGTGCCGGCGCGGGTGCCGAACTGGGCGCCGACGACGCCGCCGGCCAGCAGCAGCAGGGCCAGCAGGATGTCCACGGTCTGGTTGGTCGCGGCCTGCAGGAAGGCGGCGATGCCCGTGGTGAAGATGATCTGGAACAGCGAGGTCCCCGCCACCAGCACCGCCGGCATGCCCAGCAGGTAGATCATGGCCGGGACCAGCAGGAAGCCGCCGCCGATGCCCATGATCGCCACCAGGATGCCGCCGACGAAGCCGATGCCGATCGGAAGCAGCGCGCTGATGTAGAGGCGCGAGCGGGGAAAGCGGGTCTTGAAGGGCAGGCCGTGCAGCCAGGTGTGGTGGTGCAGCTTGCCGCGCCCGGTGCCGGGCTTGCGGCCGCGGATCATGGTCCGCACGCTCTCGGTCAGCATCAGGCCGCTGATGGTGCCGAGGAACAGCACGTAGGTGATGGAGATGACCAGGTCGACCTGGCCCAGCGCCTGCAGCCGGCCGAACAGCCAGACGCCCAGGATGGTGCCGACGCCGCCGCCCGCCAGCATGAACAGGCCGATCTTCACGTCGACGTTCTTGCGGCGCCAGTGCGCCATGACGCCCGACACGCTGGCGCCGACCAGCTGGTTCGCCTGGGTGCCCACGGCGACGGCCGGCGGCACGCCGATGAAGATCAACAGCGGCGTCATCAGGAAGCCGCCGCCGACGCCGAACAGCCCAGACAGGAAGCCCACGAGCCCGCCCAGCCCCAGCAGCAGCAGGGCGTTGACGGACATCTCGGCGATCGGGAGATAGACCTGCATGCGGCCCGGGGCTGACGGCGGGTGGTCGGCCGAAGTCTAGCCGGGCACGCGCCGCACGCCCAAGCGTTTTACGCCTCGTCGCCCTTCAGAGCACGTACCAGCCCGGCGGTGGTCTCGGCGATGGCGGTGGCGGCGCGCATCAGGTCGGGCAGGCCCATGCCCGTGCGGTCGGCGCGGCCGGCGACCTGCTCCGGCAGGGGCGGGACGTGGATGAAGCCGGCGGGGATGAGCAGGCCGCGCGTCTCGATCAGGTGGCGGGCCCGGAAGAACAGGTGGTTGCAGAGATAGCCGCCGCAGTCGCGGCTGACGGAGACGGGGATGCCGTCCGCCTCCAGCCGGTCGCGGATGGCGGCCAGCGGCAGGGTGGACCAGTAGCCGACCGGCCCGTCCTCCTCGATCAGCCGCCCCTTGCGGATCACGCCGTCATTGTCGGCGTGCGGCGTGTCGTCGATGTTCAGCCCCACCCGCTCCAGCCGGATGCTGTCGGTCTCCGCCGCCAGCCCGAACATCAGCACGGCGTCCGGCCGCACCTCGTCGAAGGCGGCCCGCATCGCATCGCCGGCGCGGGCATAGCCGACCGGCACCTTGACGCCGGAGAGCCGCGCCCCGCCGACGCTCAGCCCGTCCAGCGCGTCGGCCAGCAGCGCCGTCGGGTTGACGGAGTGGTTCAGGAACGGCTCGAAGCCGGTCACCAGGATGCGCATGGCGATCTCCCGCCGGCGCCCGCCTCAGGGACGGAGCAGGCCGACGATGTCCTTGATCTCGTTCATGTGGCGGGCGGCCATCTCGTTCGCCCGGTCGGCACCGCGCTTCAGGATGCCGTCGATCTCCGCCGGGTCGGCCAGCATGCGGTTCATCTCCGACGTGATCGGCGACAGCGTCGCGACCGAGAGGTCGACCAGCGCCTGCTTGAAGGTGGAGAAGGTCGCCCCTGCAAAACGTGCCAGAACCTCCTTCTTCGAGGTGCCTTCCATCGCGGCGAAGAGGGTCACGAGGTTGTCCGCCTCCGGCCGGCCCGCCAGCCCCTCCACATTCTCCGGCAGGGGCTCGGGGTCGGTCTTGGCCTTGCGGATCTTGAGCGCGATGGCGTCGGCATCGTCGCTCAAATTGATGCGGCTGTAGTCGGACTCGTCCGACTTGCTCATCTTCTTGGTGCCGTCGCGCAGGCTCATCACCCGGGTCGCCTCGCCGAGGATCTGCGGCTCGGGCAGCACGAAATACTCCTGCCCGTAGAAGCGGTTGAAGGCGCCGGCGATGTCGCGGGCCAGCTCCAGATGCTGCTTCTGGTCCTCGCCCACCGGCACGTGCGTCGCCTTGTAGAGCAGGATGTCGGCCGCCATCAGCACCGGGTAGGAGTAGAGGCCCAGCACCGCGTTGTCGCGCTGCTTGCCCGCCTTCTCCTTGAACTGGGTCATGCGGTTCAGCCAGCCCAGCGGCGTGTGGCAGGACAGGATCCAGGCCAGCTCCGAATGGGCGGAGACGGTCGACTGGTTGAAGATGATGTTCCGCTCGGGGTCGATGCCGGCCGCGACATAGGCGGCGGTGACGGCGCGGATGTTCTTGCGCAGCGTCTCGGCATCCTGCGGCAGCGTCAGCGCGTGCAGATCGACGACGCAGAAGATGCCCTCGAACGACCCTTGGTTCTGCAGCGCCACCCAGTTCCGCAGCGCGCCCAGGTAATTGCCGAGATGGAGCAGGCGGGTCGGCTGCATGCCGGAGAAGATGCGGTTCATCTTGGGATCGCGCGAAGTTGGGGAGGGAACGGAGAGCGGCTGTTATGGCCCCGGGCCGGCCCGTCGGTCAAGGAAGGCCGGGTCTCACCCGGCGGCGGGGGCGCGCCGGCGGCGCAGCAGCGACTTCAGCTCCGCCCGGTCCACGCCCCCCAGCCCCACCACCAGCAGCCCATAGACAGCGACGCCGCCCGCCACCAGCGCGCCCAGGGCCGCGATGCGCACCGCCAGATGGTCCAGGAAGTACGGCCGCAGCGCCCACTCGCCCAGCGCCAGCGCGCCGCCCATCAGCGCCGCCGCCAGGATGATGCGCGGCGCCCGGCGCAGCAGCGGCCGGTCCAGTTCCAGCGCGTCGCGGCGGCGGAGTGCCGTCGCCAGCAGCAGGATGTTCAGCCAGGCGGTCAGGCCGCTCGCCAGCGCGATGCCGACATGGCCGAGCGGCGTCCACAGCGCCAGCACGACCGCCAGCACCGTGTTGGTGCCCAGCGTCCAGAAGGCGATGCGCATCGGCGTGCGCGTGTCCTGCCGGGCGAAGAAGGTGGTGGTCAGCACCTTGGCGACGACATAGGCCGGGATGCCCGCGGCGTAGGCGGTCAGCGCCAGGGCCGTCGCCCGCGCCTCGGCCGGGCCGAAATTGCCCTTCTGGAACAGCGCCTGGAAGATCGGCAGCGGGATCACCGCCAGCGCCACCGCCGCCGGCAGACCCAGCAGCAGCCCGTACTCGATGCCTCTGGAGATGTAGTGCGAGACCTGGCCCCGGTCGCCGGCCTCGACATGGCGCGACAGGGTGGGCAGCAGCGCCGTGCCGATGGCGATGCCGATGACCCCCAGCGGCAACTGGTTCAGCCGGTCGGCGTAATAGAGGTAGGAGATGGCGCCCGCCGGCAGCAGCGAGGCGACATGCGTGCCGATCACCAGGTTGACCTGGATGACGCTGGCGGAGATGGCGCCCGGCCCCATCTGGCGGAACAGCTTGCGCACTTCCGGCGTGAAGCGCGGCACCACCACCCGGAGCGCCAGGCCGGCCCGGCGGCAGGACCAGGCCAGCCAGCAGAGCTGCACCATGCCGGAGATGGTGACCGCCCAGGCCAGCGCCCGGTTCGCCTCCCAGCCCTGCCAGTGGGTCAGCCCCAGGGCCGTGATCATGCAGATGTTCAGCGCGATCGGCGCCGCCGCCCCCGGCCCGAACCGTCCCAGCGCGTTCAGCACGCCGGTCTGCAGCGCCGTGACCGAGATCAGCAGCAGGTAGGGGAAGGTGATGCGGCCCAGCTCCACCAGCCGTTCCGCCGTGCCCTCATCCGCCATGTAGCCGCTGGCCAGCAGGATCATCACCGCTGGCATTGCCAGCATCGTCAGCAGGGTGACCGGCAGCAGCACCAGGATCATCACCGACATGGCCTGCTCGGCGAAGCGGTTCGCCGCCTCGGGCCCGTCGCGCTTCATCATGGCCGAGTACATCGGCACGAAGGAAACGGTGAAGGCCCCCTCGGCGAAGAGCGCGCGGAAATAGTTCGGCAGGCGCTGGGCGACGATGAAGATGTCGGCGGCGGTGCCGGCGCCCAGGATCCAGGCGGTCAGCATGTCGCGGACGAATCCCGCCACGCGGGAGACCATGGTCAGGCCGCCGACGGTGGCGATGGCGCGGGTGAAGCTCATGCCCCAGCGGTAGCGGAAAATCGCGGCCTCGGGAAGGCGACCTTTGTTCCCGCCCCTGGGAGAAGCGTGGGACGCCGGGCGGGGTGGCCCGTCGGGAGACACCCCGACGCCCCCTTGCCGCCTGCGCCGGTTGCCGCACCATGGCGGCCGACGCGCGGAACGGGAGGTCGGCATGCGCACGGCTTTGATGGCGATGGGGTTGATGATGCTGGCGGGCGGCGCGCTGGCCGATCCGGTCGACGATGCAGCGCGGGACGGCATGGCCCTTTACGAGGCCGGCGACCGGGCCGGCGCCGCCGCGCGGTTCGAGGAGGCGGCGCGTCTGATCCGCCAGGCCAAGGCCGACCGCTTGGCCCGTGCCCTGCCGGACCCGCTGCCCGGCTGGACCGCCGAGGAGCCGGCGGCCGAGGCGGCGCTGGCCGGCGTGCTGGGCGGCGGCGTGGCGGCGGGCCGCGCCTACCGCGGCGAGGAGGGCGCCATGGAGCTGTCGCTCATCACCGACAGCCCGCTCATCGCCCAGGCCGCGGCCGAAATCCGCAACCCGACGCGGCTGAAGGCGTCCGGCGCCCACCTTGAGAAGATCGCCGGCCGGGACGCCGTCGTCCGCTACGACCCGGACGCCCGCAGCGGCGAGATCACCCTGCCGGTGGAGGACCAGGCGCTCGTCACCCTGACCGGCGTCGAGGTGACGCGGGAGGAGCTGGTGGCCCAGATGGCGCTGGTGGACCCGAGACGGTTCGTGGAGTGAGAAACGATCCCTCGCCCCTTGCGGGAGAGGTCGGCAGCGGTGAGGTAGTGCGTCCTTCGACAGGCTCAGGATGAGGGGGGTGGGTGCTGCTCCCGGTCGAGTTCGCGGGACGGAAACCGGGAGTGCCTAGCGCACCCTGCCCCTCATCCTGAGCCTGTCGAAGGACGCACCACGGGCCAGCCTCTCCTATCCCTCACTCCGCCGCCTTGGTCGGGCGCCTCGGCGCCCTCGGCCTGGGCGGTTCGGCGGTCTCGGCGGCGGGGTCGGTCAGGACGTTCAGCAGCTCGGCGCGGATCTGGGCCAGCTTGCCCTCGTGCGTGACCTTCAGGCCGAACACGTCCTTGACGTAGAAGACGTCCACCGCCGCGTTGCCGTAGGTGGAGATCTTGGCCGAGGCGATCTGCAGGTTCAGCTGGGTCAGCGCCCGGGTCAGCTCGTAGAGCAGGCCGGGACGGTCGTGGCCGTTGACCTCCACCACCGTGTGGCCGGTGCTGGCCTTGTTGTCGATCAGGACGCGCGGCGGCACGCGGAAGACCCGGGTGCGCGAGGGCAGGGTCGGCTTGCGCTTGGCCAGCTCCGGCCCCAGCCGGGCGCCGCCGGACAGCGTCTTCTCGACGCTAGCGGCGAGGCGCGCCAGCCTCTCCGGCCCGTCCAGGGTGCCGCCGACGGCCGCATGCACCGAGAAGACGTCCAGCGCCATGCCGTTGGTCATGGTGTTGATGCGGGCGTCGACGATGTCGGCCCCCGCCAGCGCCAGGGCCCCCGCGAGCCGGGAGAACAGGCCGGGATGGTCGGCGGTGTAGATGGTGACCTCGACCACCGAGCGGCCGGGATCGAGGCGGGTGTCGATGGTCAGCGGCGCGCCGTCGGCCTCCGCCCGGGCGATCATGCGGGCGTGGCGGGCCAGCGAGGCCGGATCGAAGCTGAGCCAGTAGGAGGGATAGCCCCGCGACAGGTGCGCCTCCAAGGCACCCACGTCCCAGTCCGCCAGTTCGGCCTTCAGCGCCTCCTGGGCGGCGGCGACGCGGCGCTCGCGCCCGTCGGCGCCGATGGTGCCGCTCATCAGCTCCTCCGCCCGCCAGTAGAGCTGGCGCAGCAGCGTGGCCTTCCAGTTGTTCCAGCGGCCGGGCCCGACCGCGCGGATGTCCGCCACGGTCAGGATCAGCAGCAGCTTGAGGCGCTCCGGCGACTTCACCAGGTCGACGAAGTCGCGGATGGTCTTGTCGTCGTCCAGGTCGCGCTTGAAGGCGATCAGCGACATGGCGAGGTGGTGCCGGACCAGCCAGGCCACCGTCTCCGTCTCCTCCTCGGTCATGCCGAGGCGGGGACAGAGCTTCTGCGCCACCTTCTCGCCCAGGATCGAGTGGTCGCCGCCACGGCCCTTGGCGATGTCGTGCAGCAGCAGCGCCACGTACAGCGCCCGGCGCGAATTGACGGTGTGGATGACCTCGGACGCCAGCGGCACCTCGTCCACCAGCTGCCCGGCCTCGATCTGGTGCAGGATGCCCATGGCGAACAGCGTGTGCTCGTCCACCGTGAACATGTGGTACATGTCGTACTGCATCTGCGCGACGACGCGGCCGAAATCCGGCAGGAAGCGGCCCAGCACGCCGGCCTCGTTCATGCGGCGCAGCGTGATCTCCGGATCACGGCGGCTGGTCAGGATTTCCAGGAACAGGCGGTTGGCGTCGGCATCGGCGCGCAGCTTCGGCCCGACCCCGCCGAGCGAGCGGGTGATGGCGCGCAGCGCCTTCGGGTGGATGTCCAGGTCGTGCGCCTGGGCCACCCGGAACAGCCGGATCATCTCGATCGGCCGCTCCTTGAAGTGGCGGTCGTCGCGGATGGTGAGGCGGCCCGCATCCAGCGAGAAGCCCTCCAGCTCGTTGCGGCCGAAGGTGCGGCGCAGGAAGTTGAAGCGGGGCGGGCGCCGGCTCTCCTGCTCCAGGGTGGCGCAGAGGATGCGCGTCAGGTCGCCCACATCCTTGGCGACCAGGAAATAATGCTTCATGAAGCGTTCGACGCCGCTGGTGCCGGCATGGTCGGTATAGGCCAGCCGCCGGGCCATCTCGCCCTGCACGTCGAAGGTCAGGCGGTCCTCCTGCCGGCCGGTCAGGTAGTGCAGGTGGCAGCGGGCGGTCCACAGGAAGTTCTGCGCCTTGGCGAAGCGCTGCGCCTCCTCCTTCAGCAGCATGCCCTGGGAGACCAGCTCCTTCACCTCCTCGACCTGGTAGACGTACTTGGCGATCCAGAACAGGGTCTGCAGGTCGCGCAGGCCGCCCTTTCCCTCCTTCACGTTCGGCTCCAGCACATAGCGGCTGTCGCAGAACTTCAGGTGGCGGGCGTCGCGCTCGGCCAGCTTGGCCTCGACGAAGGCGGAACCGGTGCTGGCGACGATCTCCTTGCCGAAGCGCTTCTTCAGCTCGGCGAACAGCTTCGGCTCGCCCCAGAGATGGCGCGCCTCCAGCAGGCTGGTGCGGATGGTGACGTCCGATTGCGCCTGACGCAGGCACTCGTCCACCGAGCGTACGGCATGGCCGACCTTCCAGCCCAGGTCCCACAGCAGGTAGAGCATGTACTCCACCACCTGCTCCACCCGCGGCGTGCGCTTGTAGGGCAGCAGGAACAGCAGGTCGACGTCGGAGAAGGGCGCCAGCTCGGCGCGGCCGTAGCCGCCGGTGGCGGCGATGGCGATCTGCTCGCCCCGGGTCGGGCCGGCGGTGGGGAAGACGTGGGCCAGGGTGAAGTCGGCGAGCGCCTGGATGATCATGTCGGCCAGCGCCGCCGTGCGCAGCACGCACTCCTCGCCGCGATGGTCCTGCTCGAAGCGCTGGCGGATCGCGGCGCGGCCGCTCTCCAGCGCGCCCTTCAGGCAGGACAGCACCGGGGCCCGCAGCGCGTCGGTGCCGCGCTCGCCATGGGTGGCGGCGATGGCGTCCAGCGCAAGGGCCAGGCTCTGCGGCGTCGGCGGGAGGAGGGCCGGGACGGCATCGGGAGAGGCGGTATCGGGTAGGGCGGTCATGGGCTGCGCCTGCTGGGGTCCGGAAACCAGTATGCCACAGATATGGACCGCCGCACCGGGCGAGGCACCCCTACCGGCGAGAGGCCCTCAGCGCCGGCGGCGCTCGCGGGCCAGGCGCCGGGCATTGGCCGAGGCCGCCTTGTGGATCGGCGCCAGCCCCAGCCCGCCCAGCCGGCTGGCGGCGACGGCGAAGCCGGCGGCGGCGCCGTTGGCGGCGTCGATGCTGGCGTTCAGGAAGCGGCGCTGCGCCTCGGCCAGGCCGGCGGGCGTCGGCGGCTGCAGCAGCGCGGTCCAAGCCTCGACCGCCGCCTCCGCCTGCTTGGTCGACCAGAGCCACCAGCCCTCATGGAAGGCGCCGAGCCCGCCATAGACGGCGACACCCGCCTCGGCCACCGCCTCCAGCTTCTCCCGGCCCATCAAGGTGAATTCCGGGTCGGACCAAGCGAACGGGTCGCCCAGCGCCTCTCCCATCATGGCGAGGCGGTAGGCGATGGTGCGGCCGGCGGCGACGGACATCTCGCCCGTCTTCAGCGCGGTGCGCGTCAGCTCGGCCCCGGCATGGGCGAGGCGCTGGGTGTCGGGCGAGGGCGGGGTGATCTTGGCGGGGCGGCGGGGCACGGCGGACCTTTCCATGTTGCACTGCAACATAACAAGGGAGGGGCGGGATCGGCCATAGCCAACAGCGCCACCCCTCCCTTTGCGCCCCGGTTCCGCCCCGGTCCGCCGCTGTCAACCCGCCGCGTCGAGCGCCTGCCGCAGATCCTCGACCAGATCGTCGGCGTCCTCCAACCCCACCGACAGGCGCAGCGTGCCCGGGCCGATGCCGACGCGGGCGCGCTCCTCCAGGGTCAGGCGCTGGTGGGTGGTGGTGGCGGGGTGGGTGATCAGGCTCTTGGAGTCGCCGAGATTGTTGGAGATGCGCACCAGCCGCAGCGCGTTCATCGCCCGGAAGGCGCGGGCCTTGGCCTCATCGCCGCCCTTCAGCTCGAAGGCGACCAGTGTGCCGCCGGCCGCCATCTGCCGCATGGCGAGATCGTGCTGCGGATGGCTGGGCAGGCCGGGATAAAGGACACGTGCGACGGCCGGGTGCGCCTCCAGCGCCGCCGCGACCCTGGCCGCCGCGTCGCACTGGGCGGCCACGCGCAGCTCCATCGTCTCCAGCCCCTTCAGCAGCAGCCAGGCATTGAAGGGGCTCATCGCCGGGCCGGTGTGGCGCAGATAGGGGGCGAGCAGGGCGGCGACATCATCGTCGCACAGGATCGCGCCGCCCAGGCAGCGTCCCTGCCCGTCAATATGCTTGGTGGCGGAATAGACGACGATGTCGGCGCCCATGTCCTTCGGGCGCTGCAGCACCGGCGTGGCGAAGACATTGTCCACCACCACCCGGGCACCGGCGGCATGGGCCAGCTCGGACACGGCGGCGAGGTCCACCACCTCCATGGTCGGGTTGCTGGGCGTCTCCAGGAAGACCAGGGTGGTCGGCCGGGAGAGCGCGTCGCGCCACTGGCTGAGATCGGTGCCGTCGACCAGCACCGTCTCCACCCCGTAGCGCGGCGCCAGCTCCTTGACGATGAACAGGCAGGAGCCGAACAGCGCGTGCGGCGCCACGATGCGGTCGCCGGCCTTCAGCAGCCCCATCACGGCGGCGTTCACCGCGGCCATGCCGCTGGCGGTGGCGAAGCAGCGCGGCATGCCCTCATAGGCCGCCAGCCGCTCCTCGAACATGGCGACGGTGGGGTTGCGGAAGCGGGAATAGACGAAGCGGGAGCCGTCGTTGGCGAAGGCGCTCTCGGCCTCCTCGGCGCTGTCATAGACGAAGCCGGAGGTCATGAAGATGGCCTCGGAGGTCTCGTCGAACTGGCTGCGCCGCGTGCCGCCATGGACCAGCCGCGTGCGCGGCCGGAAGCCCGAGGCGTCCTGGCCCGGCGGCAGGGGGAGAATCTTCTTCGGGTTCTTCTGGTCGGGGGTGCTCATGCCGTGTCTCGCGATTAATGCCCCGACCGGCAGGGTCGAGGCGCGATACGGCTTCGACCTTTTAGCAGCTTCTTTAACGAGGCCTGCAAGCCGGTCAGCAAATCGCCTCGGGTGACATCTTGGGCGCCGGGCCCGCCCTCGTCAAGGCGGGGGCAGCATCGGGTTGCCGCAGGGGCGCATCCGTGCTAGTCCCGCGCCCGACCCGGCCGCCCCGCGCCGCCCATCCCAGGAGTTCCCGAGCATGACCGACGAGACCGCCGCCAACGGCGCCAGCGGCAACAACGCCATGGGCAGCGCCGCCCTGCCGCTGATCGTCAACGCCCAGTACGTGAAGGACCTGTCCTTCGAGAACCCGAACGCGCCCGCCAGCTTGATGATGCAGGGCGGCCAGCCGCAGATCGACCTGCAGGTCGACGTGCAGGCCCGCGGCGTGGCCGAGAATGTCAGCGAGGTCTCGCTGAACATCCGCGCCGAGGCGAAGGTGGGCGAGGGCATCGCCTTCATCGCCGAGCTGAGCTACGCCGGCGTCTTCACCCTGCCGGCCGGCATGCCGCAGGACCAGGCCAAGGCCCTGCTGCTGATCGAGGCGCCGCGCCTGCTGTTCCCCTTCGCCCGCGCCATCGTCGCCGACACGGTCCGCGACGGCGGCTACCCGCCGCTGATGCTGCAGCCGCTGGACTTCGTCGATCTGTACCGCCGCCAGGTGATGGGCCAGGGCCAGCAGCCGGTCGGCCAGGCCTGACGCCTACTCCCCCGCCGCCTGGTCCAGCGCCAGGCGGCGGATGGTGCGGTCCAGCAGGGGCCAGTCGATCGGCTTGGTGAGATAGCCGTCGAAAAGCGCCGCTTTCAGGTGGCGGTCGCGCTCCTCCGGCAGGGCGTCGGCGGTCAGCGCCACGATGGGCAGGGCCGCCGCGGCCGTGCCCGATCCCCGGATGCGCTGGGCCGCGGCCTCGCCGTCCATTTCCGGCATCTGCAGATCCATCAGGATCAGGTCGAAACCGCCGGTCAGCGCCGCCTCGACCGCCAGCAGCCCGTTCTCCACCGCCTCGGCCCGGTGCCCCATGCGCTCCAGCATGGTGGTGATCAGCAGCCGGTTGACCTGGTTGTCCTCCGCCAGCAGCACCCGCGCGCCCGATCCGGCCGGCGCCGCCGGCAGGGGCGACGCCTCCTCCCGGGCGGCGCGCGACGGGGCCTCGCCCTCGAGCAGGACCGTGAACCAGAAGGTGGAGCCGGCGCCGACGCGGCTCTCCACCCCGATCTCGCCGCCCATCATGCCCACCAGCCGCTTGCAGATGGCGAGCCCCAGCCCGGTTCCGCCGAAGCGGCGGGTGGTGGAGGCGTCGGCCTGCATGAAGGCCTCGAACAGATCGGCCCGCTTCTCCTCGGGAATGCCGATGCCGGTGTCGCGCACCTCGACGCGCAGCCGCCAGCCTCCCTCCTCGGCGACCGGGTCGCGCATCCGGACGTCGATGCTGCCGGTCTCGGTGAACTTGACGGCGTTGCCGACCAGGTTGGTCAGCACCTGGCGCAGCCGGGTGGGATCGCCCAGCAGCTGCGGCGTGCGGGCCGGCAGGCTCCAGTCCAGGCGGACTCCTTTAGCCCGTGCGGCCGGGGCGAAGAGCCGCATGATGTCGTCCACCAGCGGGCCGGGGCGGAAGGGGATGCGCTCCAGCGCCAGCTGCCCCGCCTCGATCTTGCTGAAGTCCAGGATGTCGTTCAGCACCACCAGCAGGCTGTCGGCGGAGGAGCGCAGCGTCTCCAGATAGCCGCGCTGGTCCGGGGTCGGGTCGGTGCCCAGCAGCAGGTCGACCATGCCGATGACGCCGGTCATGGGCGTGCGCAGCTCGTGGCTCATCACCGCCAGGAACCGCGACTTGGCGAGGCTGGCGGCCTCGGCCACGTTGCGCGCCTGCTCCAGGTCGCGGGCCAGGCTGCGCAGCGCCCGTTCCGAGCGGACCCGCTCGGTCACGTCGACGACGGTGGACTGCAGCGCCGGCCCGTCGATCCAGTTGACGCGGCGCATGGCGACGTCGGTCCAGATGATGCTGCCGTCGATGCGCTGCGCCAGCACCTCGGCGAAATTGACCGAGCCGCCCTCGCGCATCAGCGCGTCCATGTTGGCCCGCGCCCGCTCCCGGCCGGGCTCGGGCACCAGGAGCGCCAGGTCGCCCGCGCCCGTCACCGCCTCGGGGCAGGGGAAGCCGTAGATGGCGGCGTAGCTGGCGTTGGCGAACAGCGGCGTATAGCCGCGATGGATCAGGATGCCCTGGACCGATCCCTCGATCAGGTCGCGCAGCCGGTCCTCGCTGGCCTTGATGTCGGTGATGTCGACGCCCAGCGCGACGATGCCGCCCTCGGCCGTCCGGTGCTCGGAGATGCGGATGCGACGGCCGTCGGGCAGGCGGCGCTCGGTCGGGCCGATGAGATGCCGGTGCTCCTTGAGGCGCTGCTGGATCCACTCCTCGGCCTCGGCGCCCTCCAGCGGGATGTGGCCGCGCTGGACGGCCAGCCGGATCAGCTCCTCGAAGGTCATGCCCGGGTGCAGCTCGTCCGCCAGCGACTGGTAATAGTCGCGGAAGCGGCCGTTGAACTGCACCACCCGGTCGTCGGCATCGTAGAGGATGAAGCCGTCACGCAGCCGCTCGATGGCATCGGTCAGCCGGGTCTCGGCGTTGCGCCGCGCCTCCTCTTCCTGCCGCAGCCGGCCCGCCACGGTGCCGAGGCCGATCAGGATCCAGCGCGCCGCCCGGGTGGCGCGCAGGCGCAGGTGCAGCGTGCCGATGTCCAGCCCGCTCTCCAGCGGGTCGCCGGTCTCCGCCACGCGGGCGAGCTCCTGGCTGAGGCCACCCAGGACCCAGACATCCTCCAGCCTGTCGCCGCGGCGGGCGCCGACCAGCGAGGCGGCGATGTCGTTCACCGCGGCCACGCGGAAGCCGCCGCGCTCGTCCAGGCCCAGTGCCAGCATGCCGTCGGGCGAGGCGCCGACCAGGGCCGCGAGCAGCGTGGAGGCCTCCTCCGGAACCGGCTCTCCCATCGGGGACATCGGGTGCGGCGCCTCAGCCCGTCAGGGCGGCGAGCGCCGCCACGGGGCCGGCCTCGCCGACCCGGCCCAGCCGCATGCCGGACAGGCGGCAGCGCGCCTCCAGCGCCGGCAGCCCGGCCGGCTCGCCCACAACCAGCACCGCATCCCAGGCGCCGGGCGCCGCGGCGAGGGCGGAGGCCGCCTCCACGCCGGACGGCGCCCGCGCAACCTCGTGCGAGGCCGCCTCGAGCGCCCGCGCCTCCGCGTCGGCGGCGCCGACCAGCAGCACCCGGCTGCCCTTGCGGCGGGGAACGCGCGGCAGCGTAGCAGCCAGCGCCCGCGCCTCCTCGGTGGCCTGGAGGATGCGCTTGGCGAACTCACGCGGCATGCCGTCGCCGAGATCCTCCACCAGGAGGGTGGCGTAGCCGTGGATGGCGGTCAGCAGGTTGCCCAGATCGTGGGCGAAGCCCGGCGGCACCTTACCTTCGCCGGCAGGGCCGTCGGGATCGGGAGCCTTGGGGCCACCGCTAGCGGTCAAGGCCCAACTCCACCGCGCGCATGACGGCCTGGGTGCGGTTCTTCGCCTCCAGCTTCCGGCAGAGGCCGCGGACATGGAGCTTCACCGTCACTTCCTCGACCGAGAGGACGCGGGCGATCTCCTTGTTCGACAGGCCCTTCAGCAGCAGCGCCAGCACGTCGCGCTCGCGGCGGGTGAAGCTCGCGGTGCCCTCGGCCTCGGCCGCGAGGTCGGGCGGGACATAGACATCGCCCGCCAGCATCTGGCGGATGACCGCGACCAGCTCGGCCCCGGACAGCGTCTTGGGCACGAAGCCGGCGGCGCCGCGGGCGAGCGCGGCGCGGATCTCGTCGGGACGGGCGACGCCCGACATCAGGGCCACGCGCAGGCGGGGATGGCGCGCCCGCACCCGGTCGAACCCTTCCAGCCCGTTCATGCCCGGCATCCGCAGGTCCAGGATCAGTAGGTCGGTGGCGGGTTCCGCCTCGATCACGGCCAGCGCCTCGTCGACGGAGCCGGCTCCCTTGACCGTCGCGTCGGGGGCGAGACGCTGGATATGCGTGGTCAGGGCGTCCCGAACCAAATCGTGGTCGTCGGCAATGATCAGGCGCATGACACCGGGAGACTCGATAGTTCCGTCTATCCCGAACGATATACCAACTTCCTGGCACTACCGAAGCGCAAAGAAAGAGCCCCGCACCGGCCTGGCGCGGGGCTTGTCCCTGTTCCGACGGCCGCGGCGGGGCCGTCAGCCGCGCTGCGGATTGCGGATGGTGACCTCGATGCGGCGGTTCTGCTGGCGGCCGGTGTCGCTGTTGTTGTCGGCCACCGGATAGTCCTCGCCGAGGCCGCGCACCTCGACCCGGCCGGGATCGACGCCCGCATTCACCAGATAGTCGCGCACGGCGGCCGCCCGCGAGCGGCTGAGGGTCAGATTGTACTCGTCGGCGCCGGTGCTGTCGGTGTGGCCCTCGATGAGGATGCCGCGGTCGGCGTTCTGGCGCAGATAGTCCGCCAGCGGCTGCAGCCGGCGCTGGTCGCCCGGATGCAGGGAGGCGGAGTTGTGGTCGAACAGCAGGTTGCTGAGCGTCAGCACCGTGCCCTGGGCGGTCTGGCGCGCCTGGAACTGGGCTAGCTGGCTCTCCGCCGCCTGGGCCCGCATGCGCTGCTCCTCGGCGGCGATCGCGGCGGCCATGGCCTCCTGCCGGGCCCGGTCGGCCTCGGTGCGGGCCTGCCCGATCTGCCGCTCGCGCGCCTGGAGCAGGATGCGCTCGCGCTGCTCCGCCATCAGGCGGCGCTCCTCCTCGGCGCGGTTGCGCTCGGCCTCGGCGCGGGCGATGGCGAGCCGCGTGCCGGCGACGTAGGTGAGGTGGTCGAGTTCGCGCTCCTCAGCCTTTCCCAGCGCGTTCTGCGCCGCCTCCAGCGAGCGCTCGGCGTCGCGGTAGGGGACGGGCGCCAGGCTGGCGACCTGGTTGGCCCTGGCCTGCTCGAACTCGTCCTGCAGCCGGGCCAGCGGCGGATAGCTGTCCGGCGCCGAGGCGCAGGCGGCGGCCAGCAGGGGAAGACCGAGGAGGAGGAAGCGGGCGGCTTTCATGGCGGGGGCTCCCAGGGGTCGGGGACGGCGGCGGAACGGTACGGTCAGCGGCTGGGCGGCGGCACCAGCCGCGTCGCCGGGGCGGTGGCCGGCGGGGCCGGGGTGGCCAGCGGCACCGTCTCCACCGTCGTGGTGGTCGTCGAGGTGCTGGAGGTCGCCCCCGCGCCCAGGCCCGGCGCCGCCGGGGCGGCATAGGTCGAGCCGGGCGCCGGCGCCACCGTCGTGGTCGTCACCGACGTGCTCGGCGCGGCATAGGGGGAGGTGGTGGCGGTCGGCGAGGTGGCGGAGATGCCGACCTCGTTCTCCAGCGTGCGGATGGTGCGCTCGACATCGGCGCGGGCCTCGACGGCGCGGGCGGCCGAGGCGCGGGACTCGGCGAGGCGCACCGTCACCAGCGCCTGCTCGGACAGGCGGGCGGCGCTGTCGTAATTCTCGTTGCGCCAGGCGGCCTCGGCGGCGTCCAGCCGCTCGCGCGCGGTCTGCAGCTCGGTCGCGGCGTAGCGGCTCACATCGGGCGTGTTGACGTTGTCGACGGCGGCGCGGGCGGCCGGCAGCGAGGGCGGCGGCGCGTCCGGGCCCGAGGCGCAGGCGGACAGCGCCAGCAGGGCGCCGGCGGCGGCGGCGAAGCGGAGGAGCTGGGAGGTCGGCGCGGTAGGCATGGTCGGGCATCTCCGTCTGGACGCCCCGGCACGTCAGGAGAAGGCCGGGCGTCACAAGGCGCAACCGCCCGGATCGACCTATGTTCCGAGCTACCTCTTCCGGGTGCGCGCGCGGCGATGCGCCTGCCCCCGGAGAATGGGCCGGGCGGGCGCGAAGGGGGACTATCGATGGGGGAGATGCGGGCCGGTTCGGCCGGTCAGGCGACGGCGGCCTGGCTGTCGCGGACGGGGGCGAAGAACTCCACCGGATCGGGCACGCCCTTCATCTCCTTAACGCCGGCGGAGACGAAGCGGTACTCGCGCGAGGCGCCCTGCATGACGGCGGCGGAGACGGCCATGTTGCCGGTGGCGGCGACGGAGGTCAGGCGGGCCGCCAGCTGCACCGTGCGGCCGAAGATGTCGGCGCCCTCGTGCATGGCGGGGCCGGCGCTGATGCCGATGCGGATGTCCAGCACCGTCTGGCCGGCGCTGCGGACCCGCTGGAAATCCTCGAGGATGCGGATGCCGGCGCCGACCGCGTCGGTCTCGCTGGCGAAGGCTGCCATGATGCCGTCGCCGGTATGCTTGACCTCGCGGCCCCGGAAGGCCGCCAGGGCCGAGCGGACGATGCCGTCATGCTGGCGCACCCGCTCCAGATGCGCCTGGTCGCCGGCGGTCCAGGCATCGTGGGTGGAGCCGACCAGGTCGGTGAACATGATGACGGTGCGGCTGCCGCCCTCGCTCTTTTCGGCGGCGGTGCACCAGTCGGCCATGGCGCCGGGCAGCTGTCCCTCGGCGCCCGGCATGCCGGCGGCCAGCATGCGGCCGGCCTCCGACCCGCGCCGGTAGACGTCCTTGGCCTTCCTGTCGGTGAGGTGGACCGACATGGTGTCGAGGAACCAGCCGACCATGCCGGGGTCCGACGCCACCGCCTTCACCACCTCCTCGGTGACGCGCCGGCGCAGCGCCGGGTGGATGGAGTCCGCGAAGGCGTCGGCGGCGCCGGCCAGGAACAGGCAGAGGCCGAACCGGTCGTGCCGGTCCAGGCGCAGATGCCCGCCGCGGTTGACCCGCAGCGCGTCCATGGCCGCGGCCGTCATCGCCAGCAGCGCCTTCAGCACCTCGGTGGCGTCCTCCTCGTCGCCGCGGCCGGGGGCGGCGTCGGGCTCCGGCTCCTCGGGCGCGGCCGCCTCTGCCGTCTCGCCGGCGGCGGTCGCGTCCTGCTCCTCGGCGGCCTCGTCCTTCCGGACGGGCTTCTTCTTGCGCCGCTTCGGCATCTGGATCTGCGAGAGGTCCGGCAGCTCGATCTGCGGAATGATCTCCTCCATCAGGTGCGGCCGCACCCGGCGCACCGTGAGGGAGACGATCAGCAGCGCCATGGCCGCGCCGATGGCGAAGCCGACGGCCGAGGGCACGATGGCCACGACCTTTTCGTTGAGGATCAGGAAGGCGGCGACGGCCAGCAGCATCACGCCGCTGCGGCTCAGGGTCGGCACCAGCTCCGGATCGCCCTTGGCCTGCGCCTGCGGGCGCTGCACCGCTGCCGCGGCGGGCGCCGGGCCGGCGCGGCCGCCGGCGGACTTGGGCGCCGGGGGCAGCGTGTGCTTGGGCTTGGAGAGCGTCGCCTTCTTGGAATTGAAGTAGGGGACGTCGTCGCGGCGGTTGCGCGACTGCAGGACCTTGTCCTTCAGGTCGCCCGTGCGCTTGTCGACGATCTCGGCGACCAGCTTGACCGCGACCGTGCCCTTGTCCTTCCAGACCTCGTCCATGCAGTGCACGGCGCGGGGCTCTGAATTGAAGCTGCCCGCGAGGTACCAGACCTCTCCATCGCAGGCGAATACTTCAAAGGCGTTGTTCATCGCGTGGGGTCGCGTCAGATGTTTCCGGGTACCGGCCCCATGCCCCTGCGACCTGCCTTAATGCAGGTCGCCGGTATGGTCTGGACGCTACTGGTTCATGCTCTCGAAGAAGTCGGAATTCTGCTTGGATTGCTTGAGTTTGTCGAGGAGGAATTCCACCGCGTCGGTGGCGCCCATCGGGTTGAGGATGCGGCGCAGCACCCACATCTTGGCCATGGTGCCCTTCTCGACCAGCAGCTCCTCCTTGCGGGTGCCGGACTTCTGGATGTCGATCGAGGGGAAGACGCGCTTGTCCGAGAGCTTGCGATCCAGCACGATCTCGGAGTTGCCGGTGCCCTTGAACTCCTCGAAGATCACCTCGTCCATGCGCGATCCCGTGTCGATCAGCGCGGTGGCGATGATGGTCAGGCTGCCGCCCTCCTCGATGTTGCGCGCGGCGCCGAAGAATCGCTTGGGCCGCTGCAGGGCGTTGGCGTCGACGCCGCCCGTCAGCACCTTGCCGGAGGAGGGGACCACCGTGTTGTAGGCGCGGGCGAGGCGGGTGATGCTGTCCAGCAGGATCACCACGTCGCGCTTGTGCTCGACCAGGCGCTTGGCCTTCTCCAGCACCATCTCGGTCACCTGGACGTGGCGGGTCGCCGGCTCGTCGAAGGTGGAGCTGATGACCTCGCCGCGGACGGAACGGGCCATGTCGGTCACCTCCTCGGGCCGCTCGTCGATGAGCAGCACGATCAGGTAGACCTCGGGATGGTTGGTGGCGATCGAGTGCGCCACGTTCTGCAGCATCACGGTCTTGCCGGTGCGCGGCGGCGCCACGATCAGGGCGCGCTGGCCCTTGCCCAGCGGCGCCACCAGGTCGATGACCCGGGTGGTCATGTCCTTCTTGTTGCGGACCGGGTCCTCGATCTCCAGCTTCAGCCGCTCCTCGGGGTACAGCGGGGTGAGGTTGTCGAAGTTGATCCGGTGCCGGACCTTGTCCGGATGGTCGAAGTTGATCGAGTTGACCTTCAGCAGGGCGAAGTAGCGCTCGCCGTCCTTGGGCGCGCGGATCTGCCCCTCGACCGTGTCGCCGGTGCGCAGGCCGAAGCGGCGCACCTGGCTGGGGGAGACGTAGATGTCGTCCGGACCCGGCAGGTAATTGGCCTCCGGCGAGCGCAGGAACCCGAACCCGTCCTGCAGCACCTCCAGCACGCCCTCGCCGTAGATCGGGATGTCGTTCTCGGCCAGCTGCTTCAGGATGGCGAACATCATGTCCTGCTTGCGCAGGGTGCCGGCGTTCTCGATCTGCAGCTCCTCGGCGAACGCCAGGAGTTCAGCGGGCGACTTGGCCTTCAAGTCTTGGAGGTTCATCGGGAGCCTGTAGGGGAGGGGTCCTGGCGGGCCGGCGATCATGCGTCCGGACGGCGCCGAGGGGAGGTGGGGAAGGTCGGCCCGGTTCTGTGATCTCTGACGCTACCCCGGGGAGGGGCCGCGGAGATTCAGCGAGGAATCTCGGAGAGTGGGCCTTCGGTTGCCATGGGTATCCCAGGTGGCGCGGGCAAGTCAAAGCAAAATCGGCGGTACGCCCGTCTCTTCCGGCGAGGCGGGCGGCGGCCCGATCCGGCGTCAGAAGGGGCGCACGATGACCATCGCGACGATCACCAGCATGAACAGGGTGGGGACCTCATTCATGACCCGGTAGAACTTGGCCGGGCGGGTGTTGCGGTCGGCCTCGAAGTCCTTGCGCCACTTCGCCATCGCCATGTGCGAGACGGTGAGCAGCACGACGAAGGTCAGCTTCGCGTGCAGCCAGCCCTCCTGCATCAGGCCGGGATTCAGCCAGATCATGGTGAGGCCGGCGGCCCAGGCGACGATCATCGCGGGGTTCATGATGCCGCGCAGCAGGCGGCGCTCCATGATCTTGAAGGTCTCGGACTGGGGCGTCCCGGCCGGGGTGTCGGCATGGTAGACGAACAGCCGGGGCAGGTAGAGCAGGCCCGCCATCCAGGAGATGATGGCGACGACGTGCAGCGCCTTGATCCAGAGATACGCCATCGGACCCCCCTCCCCCGGAATTTTATTGCTTGGTGCCGTGCGGGCAGCCCTTGAACCCCGAGGGGCAGATACGGCCGCCGTCCTGCGAGCACAGGGTCCGGCCCGAGGCGCGGGCCTGCCGCACCAGGTTCGCCAGCCCCTGCACGAAGTCGGGCTCGACCCCCACCGCAGGCACGCGGACGAAGTACGGGACGCCGACCTCGTGCGCCAGCTCCCGGTACTCCTCCTCGATCTCCACCAGAGTCTCGGAATGCTCCGAGACGAAAGCCATGGGCACCACCACGACCGGCACCTTGTCGCGGCCGGCCCGGTGGATCTCCTCGTCGGTCGAGGGGCCGATCCATTTCAGCGGCCCGACCCGGCTCTGGTAGCAGGAGACCCAGTCCAGCCCCGGCATGTCGAGCGCCTTGACGATCGCCTCGCTGGTCCGCTCGCACTGCCACTGGTAGGGATCGCCGCCCCGGACCACCTTCTCCGGCAGCCCGTGGGCGGAGAACAGCACCCGCGGCGTGCCGTGCGCGGCCGCCTCGGCGATGCCCCAGCGCAGCAGCTTGGCGGTGGCCCCGACGAAGCCCTGATCGGTCGGATAGCAGCACAGCGTGCGCGCCGGCGCGCTCAACCCCGCCGCCGCGGCCGCCTGGTGCCAGACCCGCAGGCTGGAGGCGGAGGTCGTCGTCGACCATTGCGGGTAGAGCGGCAGCAGCACCACCTCGTCCGGGCCCCAGGCCTTGACGTCGTGCGCGGTCGCCTCGGCCATCGGATGCCAGTAGCGCATGGCGATGAAGGCCTTCACCTCGCCCTCGTCCCACAGCGCCGCCTCGAGCGCGCGGGCCTGCGCCTCGGTGTTCTCCAGCAGCGGGCTCTTGCCGCCGAGCTTCTCGTAGATCCCCTGCGCCACCGGCGCGCGGCGCCCGGAGATGAGCTTCGCCAGAAGGAAGCGCATCGGGTTCGGCACCCGGATGATGGCGGGGTCGTTGAACAGGTTGAACAGGAACGGCCGCACGGCATCCGGGCTGTCCGGGCCGCCAAGGTTGAAGAGGACGACCGCGATTCGGCGGCGTCCGGTGTCGGGCGTGGGGTTCATGCGGGGGTGATACCCGGTTCGGACGGGGAAGGGAACTCAGCCGTTACGTAGCTCCGGCCAGCGCCGGATCAAGTCGGCCAGCACCGTCACGTTCTCCGGCGGGGTCTGCTGCAGGATGCCGTGGCCCAGATTGAAGACGAACGGCCCGTCGCCGAGCGCCTTCAGGATGTCCAGAGTCGCCGTGCGCAGCGCCTCGCCGCCGGCCACCAGCGTCACCGGGTCGAGATTGCCCTGCACCGGCATCCGCGTCTGCAGGTTGGCGGCCGCCCAGTCCACCGGCACGCCGGTATCGAGCCCGACCGCGTCCACGCCGGCACGGTCGAGATAGGAACCGATGTTGAAGCCGGCCTGGCGCGGGAAGCCGATCACCGGCACATCCGGATGCCGGGCCTTGATCCCCGCCACGATGCGGCGCGTCGGCTCCACCACCAGCTCCTGGAACTGCCGGGGCGCCAGGGCGCCGGCCCAGCTGTCGAACAGCTGCAGCACCTCGGCGCCGGCCTGGACCTGGGCCGACAGATACTCGATCGAGGCGTCGACCAGGATGTCGATCAGCTTCATGAAGCCGGCCGGGTCGGAGAAGGCCCAGCGCTTGGCGTGCAGATACTCCTTGGAGCCCATGCCCTCGACCATGTAGCTCGCCACGGTCCAGGGACTGCCGCAGAAGCCGATCAGCGTCGTCTCCGACGGCAGGCCCGCCCGGATCAGCCGCACCGCCTCGTACACCGCGGCCGCGCGCTCGTGCAGATGCTCGGGCTTCAGCACCGACAGGCCGGCCGCGTCGCGGATCGGCTCGAGGCGCGGCCCCTCCCCTTCGGCGAACCAGACCTTCTGGCCCAGCGCGTGCGGCACCACCAGGATGTCGGAGAACAGGATGGCCGCGTCCATGCCGTAGCGGCGGATCGGCTGCAGCGTCACCTCGCAGGCGAGTTCCGGATTGTAGCAGAGGTCCAGGAAGCCGCCGGCCTGGGCGCGGGTGGCCTTGTACTCCGGCAGATAGCGGCCGGCCTGGCGCATCAGCCAGAAGGGCGGCCGGTCCAGCGTCTCGCCCCGGAGCGCGCGCAGGAGGCGCTTGTCAGCGATCGTCGTCATGCCGCCCGTCTTTCTATGCACACGGTTTTTCCCTGCCCCTTTCTACTCTGACTTACTTTTGAAAAGGAATGGGAGCTGTGATTGGTCCTGTGGATAACGGGAATTCCCGGCCATCCCGGATCTGTCCACAGGTGCCGCACCGCCCGTGCGCCACCCCTTGCGGATGTGGATGGAAGGCGGGGTTCCGCGCGCCGGAGCTTGGATGCTATAGAGTCCGGCGGGTGGGAGAGTCCTGGGGATAAGTGCCGGCCGCGGTCCTTCGTCCCGGACTCTCCCGCACAGCCGACGCCGCCGTCCACCGGCGGCCAACCGTACCCCGGCGTGTAACCGTCAAGTGGGCAATCCGTCGGCCGCCTCGGCCAATGGGTATAACCCTGGCACTTATCCCCGACTTGTCCCCCATTCCCCACCCGCCCCCAGCCCGAGCGAGCCGGCCCGTGACCCCCGACAACCCGACCAAGCAGTTCCATCTCCACCTGGTATCGGACGCGACCGGCGAGACCATCAACTCGGTGGCCCGGGCCTGCGTCTCGCAGTTCGACAAGGTCGAGCCGATCGAGCATTTCTGGAACCTGGTCCGCACCGACCGGCAGCTGGACATGGTCATCGACGGCATCCGGGATAATCCGGGCCTGGTGATGTTCACGCTGGTGAACGAGCGGCTGCGGCGCAAGCTGCAGGACACCTGCCGCGAGATCCAGATCCCCTGCATCCCCGTGCTGGACCCGCTGATCAACGCCCTGGCCGCCTATCTGGGGCTGGAATCGCAGAGCCAGCCCGGCCGCCAGCACGCGCTGGACGCCGAGTATTTCGGCCGCATCGACGCCATGGACTTCGCGCTGGCCCACGACGATGGCCAGACCGCCTGGGAGCTGCACGAGGCCGACGTGATCCTGGTGGGCGTGTCGCGCACCTCCAAGACGCCGACCTGCATCTATCTCGCCAACCGGGGCATCAAGGCGGCCAACATCCCCTTCGTGCCCGGCTGCCCCCTGCCCCCGGAGCTGGAGCAGGTGTCGCGGCCGCTGGTGGTGGGGCTGACCAAGGACCCCGAGCGGCTGATCCAGATCCGCCGCAACCGGCTGCGCCTGCTGAACCAGGGCGAGGAGACCAGCTATGTCGATCCGGAGAAGGTGCGCAACGAGCTGTCGGAGGCGCGGCGCTACTACAGCCGCCGCGGCTGGCCGGTGCTGGACGTGACCCGCCGCTCCATCGAGGAGACGGCGGCCGAGATCATGATGCTGCTGGCCCGCCGCCGGCCGGGCGGTGCCACGCAAGGAGCCGACTGAGATGCCGCATCTGAGCCTGGAGCCCATCGTCCTGGCGTCCGGCAGCCGCACCCGCCTGGCCATGCTCGAGGCGGCGGGGCTGGAGGTGGTCGCCAAACCGGCGCCGGTGGACGAGGACGAGGTCAAGCGCTCCTGCCGGGCCGACGGCTTCACATCGGCCCAGGTCGCCGAGGCGCTGGCCGAGCTGAAGGCCATGCGGGTCGCCCGCAATCTCGGGCCGGTCCATACGATCGGCGCCGACCAGATGCTGGAATGCGAGGGCGAGTGGTTCGACAAGCCCGCCGACCGGGCGGCGGCGCGCGCCCAGCTGCTGCGCCTGTCGGGGCGGACGCACAAGCTGATCTCGGCCGTGGTCATGGTCCATAACGGGGTGCGCATCTGGCACCATGTCGCCAGTGCCAGCCTGACCATGCGGAGCCTCGGCGAGGATTTCGTCGACCGCTACCTGGACGCGGTGGGCGACGCGGCGCTGACCTCGGTCGGCGCCTACCAGATCGAGGGGATGGGCGCGCAGCTCTTCTCCCGCGTGCTGGGCGAGCATTCCACCATCCTGGGCCTGCCGCTGCTGCCGCTGCTGGACCAGCTGCGGGTGCGCGGCGTGTTGCCGGCCTGAGCCCCCGCCTGCCATCATGGCGGGCACTGGATGGACGGCATGGTTCGGGAGGTCGGGACGGTGATCCTCAGCGGCAAGGCGATGGTGGCCGGTGTCATGGGCTGGCCGGTCGGGCATTCCCGCAGCCCCCGCCTGCATGGCTGGTGGCTGGAGAGCTACGGGATCGACGGCACCTATATCCCCCTGCCCGTCCCGCCCGACCGGTTCGAGCAGGCGTTGCGGGCATTGCCGGCATTGGGGCTGAAGGGCTGCAACATCACGGTGCCGCACAAGGAGGCGGCGCTGCGAGCGGTGGACCGGGTCGATCCGGCGGCGCGGCGCATCGGCGCCGTCAATACGGTGGTGGTCCTGCCGGACGGCAGCCTGGAGGGCCGCAACACCGACGGCTTCGGCTTCCTCGAGAATCTGCGCGAAGGCGCCCCGGAATGGCGGGGGGAGCATGGGCCGGCGGTGGTGGTGGGCGCCGGCGGCGCCGCGCGGGCGGTCATCGTCGCGCTGCAGGATGCCGGCGTGCCGGAGATCCGCCTGGTCAACCGCACCCGCGAGCGGGCGGAGGAGCTGGCCGCCGATCTGGGCGACCGGATCACGGTGCTGCCCTGGGAATGGCGGGCCAAGGCGCTGGACGGGGCGGCGCTGCTGGTCAACACCACCACCCAGGGCATGGCGGGGCATCCGGCGCTGGACCTCGATCTGGGACGCCTGCCCTTGACGGCGATCGTCAACGACATCGTCTACACGCCGCTGATGACGCCGCTGCTGCTGGAAGCCAAGCGCCGCGGCTGTCAGGTGGTGGACGGGATCGGCATGCTGCTGCACCAGGCGCGGCCGGGCTTCCAGGCCTGGTTCGGCCTGGCGCCGCAGGTCACGCCGGAGCTGCGCCGCTTCATCCTGGAAGGGCTGTGAGGTGATCGTCCTCGGCCTGACCGGCTCCATCGGCATGGGCAAGTCCACGGCGGCGGCGATGCTGCGGCGGCTCGGCTGCCCGGTGCACGATGCCGACGCGGCCGTCCACCGGCTCTACGGCGTCGGCGGCGCGGCGGTAGCGCCGATCGCCGCGGCTTTTCCGCAAGCGGTGGTGGACGGCGCCGTCGACCGGGCGGTGCTGTCCCGGCTGGTGCTGGGCGACGCGGAGGCGTTGAAGCGGCTGGAGGCCATCGTCCATCCGCTGGCCCGCGCCGATGCCGACGCCTTCCTGGCCGAGGCTCGGGCGCGGGGCTGCCCGCTGGCGGTGCTGGACATCCCCCTGCTTTTTGAGACCGGCGGCGAGCACCGGGTGGACAAGGTGCTGGTGGTCTCCGCACCTCCGGAGGTGCAGCGCGCCCGGGTGCTGGCCCGGCCCGGCATGAGTCCGGAGAAGCTGGACGCCATCCTGGCCCGCCAGCTGCCCGACGCCGAGAAGCGCCGCCGCGCCGATTTCGTGGTGGAGACCGGCCAGGGCAAGCGGCCGACCTTGCGGGCGCTGGCCGCCCTCGTCAGAATGCTGCGCCGGCCGGAGCCCAAAGGCGTTTAGACCATCATGCGTGAGATCGTCCTCGATACCGAAACCACGGGCATCGACCCGCTGAACGGCGACCGCATCGTCGAGATCGGCTGCGTCGAGCTGGTGAACCACCTTGCCACCGGCGTGACCTACCACCAGTACATCAATCCCGAGCGCGACATGCCGCCGGAGGCCTTCGCGGTCCACGGCCTGTCCACCGAGTTTCTCAGCGAGAAGCCGGTCTTCGCCGAGATCGTGGGCGATTTCCTGGACTTCATCGGCGATTCGCCGCTGGTCATCCACAATGCCGGCTTCGACATGGGCTTCCTGAACATGGAGCTCACGCGGCTGGGCATTCCGAAGCTGCCGCCGAACCGCGCGATCGACACGGTGGTGATGGCGCGCAAACGCTTCCCCGGCGCGGCGGCCAGCCTGGACGCGCTCTGCCGCCGCTTCGGCGTCGACAATTCCGGCCGCAGCTATCACGGCGCGCTGCTGGACAGCCAGCTGCTGGCCGAGGTCTATCTGGAGCTGCTGGGCGGCCGCCAGCCCGACCTGGTGCTGGGCGCCGGCAGCGGCGGCCGGGCGGTGGAGACGGTCAAGGTCGACCGCCCCTTCCGCGACCCCCGCCCCCACGCCGCCAGCCCCGAGGAACTGGCCGCGCACGAGGCCTTCGCGAAGAGCCTGAAGAACCCGCTCTGGCTGGCGGAGCCGGCGGCGAAGGGGTGAGGCTGAAAGGTTCTGCGTGCTTCGACAAGCTCAGCATGAGGGAAGGTGGTGCCAGGCACTCCCGGACCCATGGGGAGCAGCAATAACTCCCTCAGCCTGAGCCTGTCGAAGGCCGCACACCCGCGACGCTGCCCGAATTACCCGAGCCCCCTCAGGGGATCAGCACGGTGGAACCGGTGGTGCGCCGCCCCTCCAGCGCGCGGTGGGCCTCGGCCGCGTCGCGCAGCGGGAAGCTCTGCCGGGCACCGACCTTCACCTGGCCGGTATGGACCACGCTGAACAGCTCGGCCGCCGCCTCCAGCAGCTCCTCCCGCGTCGCCGTGTAGCCCATGAGCGACGGCCGGGTCAGGAACAGCGAACCCTTCTGGTTCAGGATGCCGATGTTGAAGGGCTCCACCGCGCCCGAGCTCTGGCCGAAGCTCACCATGGTGCCGAGGCGCCGCAGGCAGTCCAGGCTCTTCATGAAGGTGTCGCGGCCGACGCTGTCATAGACCACGTCGACGCCGCGGCCGTCGGTGATGTCCTTCACCCGGGCGACGAAATCCTCGTTGCCGTAGAGGATCGGGTGGTGGCAGCCATGGGCGCGGGCCAGCTCCGCCTTCTCCGGCGAGCCGACCGTGCCGATGACCGTCACCCCCAGCGCGTTGGCCCATTGGCAGGCGATCAGCCCGACGCCGCCGGCGGCCGCATGCACCAGGATCGTGTCGCCGGCCTTCAGCGGGTAGGTGCGGCGCAGCAGGTACTGGGCGGTCAGCCCCTGCAGCAGCATGGCGGCCGCCTGCTCGTCGCCGATCCAGCTGGGCAGCGGGATCAGCTTGTCGGCCGGCGACAGCCGCGCCTCCGCATAGGCGCCCAGCGGGCCGGTGCAGTAGCCGACGCGGTCGCCGGGCTTTAGCTCCGTCACCCCCGGCCCGACCGCCTCCACCACGCCGGCCCCCTCCTGCCCCGGGATGAAGGGCAGCGGCTGCGGGTAGAGGCCGGTGCGGTGGTAGACGTCGATGAAGTTCAGCCCGACCGCGGTGTGGCGGACCCGGACCTGGCCCGGCCCGGGCTCGCCCACCTCCACCTCTTCCCAGCGCAGGACCTCCGGCCCCCCGGCCTCATGGATGCGGATCGCGTTCGGCATGATCGTCTCCTAAGGGATGGTGGCGCCGTCGGTCTGGCGCCGGTCACTTCAGGTTACGGGCGAAGAACTCCTGGCTGCGGGCATGCGCCATCTCCGCCGAGGGCTGGTGGTAGTGTGCGCCGCCCTTGCGCGAGAAGGCGTGGTCCTGCCCCTCATAGACATGCATGGTGACGTTCGGGTTGTTGGCCAGCGCCGTGCGGATCTGCGCCTGCGCCTCGGGCGGGACGAACTTGTCCTTCTCGGCGATGTGCATCAGCAGCGGCTTGGAGATGGCGGTGGCCTCGGCCAGGTCCTTCTCGATGCCGACGCCGTAGTAGCTGACATTGGCGTCGGCGTCCGAGCGCGTCGCCATCAGGTAGGCCAGCTTGCCGCCCAGGCAGAATCCCACCGTGCCAACCTTGCCGGTGACGCCCTGGTAGCCGCGCAGGAAATCCACCGAGGCGATCAGATCCTCCACGCCCTTGGCCTCGCTGAAGCCCTGGTAGAGCTGGAAAGCGCGCTGCCACTCGGCGTCGGACTGGTCGGTCAGCTGGATGCCCGGTTCCTGGCGCCAGAACAGGTCGGGGCATAGCGCGACATAGCCGTGCTCGGCGTAGTAGTCGACCAGGTCGCGCATGACCTTGTTGACCCCGAAGATCTCCTGGATCACCACGATGCCCGGGCCGGAGCCCGAGGCCGGGGTCTTCAGATAGCCGTAGAAGCTGCCGCCGTCCTTGGCCTGGATCGTCACGTCCGTCATGCGGTCTCCCCTTGGGTCAGGTTGGGTTCTTGGTTAACCGGGGCGGGAGAATAGGACGGGCGGGCCGGCTTGTCAGCATCAGGGCGCGGCGGTGAGTTGCTCCCACACCGCCCGCGAGACCTCCACCTCCCATCGCGACAGGCCGCTACCCGGAACGGGGTAGTCCTTCGGCTCCGCGCTGGTGCCGGTCAGCAGATAGACCCAGCCGATGCCGCGCTGCGGATCGAGGATCATCCCGCCCAGCAGCCCATAGGCCTCCGCAAGATGGCCGCAGAACCGGCCCGAGGTGCCGGGAATGGGAATGCGGTACTGCAGCCCCAGACCCCAGCCGGTGTAGAAGCCGCGCTCCGTCTCGCCATTGCCGCGGCCGCCATGGGCATTGGGGTCGTGGGTCCAGGCCTCCGTCAGCATCGCCTGCACGCTGGCCGGTTCCAGGATTCCCTTACCGTCCACGGCCCCCTTCCCGAGCAGCAGCCGCAGCAGCGTGGCGACCTCGGCCGCGCTGGCCCGCAGGCCGCCCTGGGGCGACAGGGTGGTGGCGTTGCGGCCGACGACATAGGCCGACAGCGGGGCGGTGGCGGTCACGCCGAAGGGGCTGACCATGCCGTCGGGGCGCCGGCCCTGGTGATCGTCCACCTGCGGCTTCCATCTCCCCTCCTCCAGCCGGTGGACGGGTGCCAGGACCTGGAAGTCGGCGTCGGAGAGGGTGCGCACGTCCCAGGCGGCGCGGATGCCGAGCGGCGCGAGGACGCGCTCCGCCACGACCCGGTCGAACCGTTTGCCCTCGATCCGCTCGATCACCGTGGCGAGCACGCCGATGCCGAGATTGGAATAGGTGAAGAAGGCGCCCGGCGGATGCCCGGCCGACCAGTGGGCGCCGCCCTCCCAATAGGGGCTCGCGGGATCGAAGAAGTCCGACAGCGCATGCTGCACCGGCAGGCCGTAGATCTCGCCGTCGCGGATCGACGATGTGTGGGTCAGCAGCATCCGCGCGGTGATCGGCCGGTCGGGGAAGGCGGGATTGCGCAGGGGGAAGCCCAGATAGTCGCCGACGTCGCGGTCCAGGTCGAGCCGGCCAGCCTCCGCCAGATCCATCGCCGCCAGCGCCATGGGCACCTTGGAGAGGGAGGCCACGCGCACGCGGGTGTCGACCGTCAGCGGCCGCTCGCGCCCGGGATCCAGCACCGCTTGGCCGAAGGCGCCCTCATAGACGATCCGGCCGTCCTTCACGGCGACGACCACCAGGCCGGAGAGCGGATGCATGGGATCGGCCTGGATCGCCGCCAGCGTCCGGTCCAGGCCCGGCTTGTCCAGGGCGTGCGCCGGCGCCGTGCATGCCAGTGCCACGTGGAGCAGCGCGGGCAGAAGAGCCAGGGTAAGGCGGCGCACGTGTCAGCGCTCCGTCAGCAGGGCGGTGAGCGCCGCGGGCTCGGTCACCGCCAGACCGCAGGACAGGTTGCGGCAGACATAGGCCGCCGGACGGCCGGCGACGGTGCCCTTTCCCCGGGCGGGGTGGCCCTCGGGCAGCTCGGCGCCGGGCGGCACGCGCTGCAGGATCAGGTCGGGCAGCGACAAATCCAGCGCGGCGCGCAGCAGCGCCCGGGTCATGGGATGATCGGGCGGGCCGACCACCACCAGCTGCACCGCCGACAGCAGCAGCTCGGCATTGTTCAGATATGTCGACAGCGGGAAGAAGTTGCGGGTCAGCTCGCCGGCGAAGGCGGTGACGACCGCTTCGGCCCGCTGCCGGTAACGGTCCTCGCCGGTCAGATAGTAGAGCCGGGCCAGTACGCCGACCATGGTGCCGTTGCCGCTGGGCACCGCATTGTCGGCGGCGCTGCGCGGGCGGACGATCAGATCCTCGGCATCATCCGCGACGCCGTAATAGCCGCCGCCTTCCGCCGCCCAGAAATGCCGGTCGCACATCTCCACCCAGGCGCGGGCCTGGTCGAGATATCCGCCCTCGCCCGTCACCTCATGCAGCGCCAGCGCCGCCCTGACCATGTTGGCATGGTCCTCCAGAGTGCCCTGGTGCTTCAGCCGGCCGGCGCGCCAGCTGTGCAGCAGCCGGCCGTCGCGCTGCATCGTGTCGCGCACGAAGGCGAAGGCGCGGGCGGCGGCATCGATCCAGGTGGAGTGCCCGAAGACGGCACCGGTCCGCGCCAGCGCGGCGATCATCAGCCCGTTCCAGTCGGCCAGCACCTTGTCGTCCCAACCCGGCCGCACGCGGGTGTCGCGCACCGCCAGCAGTTTGGCCCTCAGACCGGCCAAGCGCGCCTCGTGCGCCGCGTCGCCGAGGTCCGGCGCCAGCAGCCGGTTCGGGATGTTGGTCTCCTCCCAATTGCCGTGGGCGGTGATGTCGTAGGCGGCGGCGAAGAAGGCGGCATCGTCCTCGCCCAGCACCCGGCGGACCTCCTCCAGGCTCCAGACATAGAACTTGCCCTCCACCCCCTCGCTGTCGGCGTCCAGCGTCGCGGCGAATCCGCCGCCCTCGGCCACCATCTCGCGCAGCAGCCAGCCGACCGTCTCGGTGGCACGGGCCTCCAGCAGCGGGTCGCGGGTCTCCGGCCAGACCGTGGCGATGAGGTCCAGCAGCTGGGCGTTGTCGTAGAGCATCTTCTCGAAATGCGGCGCCAGCCAGCGCTCGTCGGTGGAGTAGCGGGCGAAGCCGCCGCCGAGATGGTCGTATATGCCGCCCTGGCACATGCGGGTGAGCGTGGTGGTCACGGCGGTGCGGTAGGCCGGATCGCCCGTGCGCTTCCAGGCACGCCACAGCAGCTCGAAGATGCCGGTCTGGGGGAATTTGGGCGCGGTGCCGATGCCGCCGTTCACAGGGTCGACCTCCGGCAGCAGCCGCTGCGCCACCTGGTCCAGCACGGGCAGGTCCACCCCCTCGCCCGGCCGGTTCTCGGACAGCCGCCCCAGCGCCTCGCGGAGCGCGGTGACGTTGCGGCCGACCTTGTCGGGATCGGTGGCGTAGGTGTCGGCCACACCCTGCAGCACGTCGGGGAATCCGGCCCGGCCCCAGCGGGACTCCGGCGGGAAATAGGTGCCGCCCCAGAAGGGCTCGGCGTCGGGGGTCAGGAACATGGTCAGCGGCCAGCCGCCCTGCTGGCCCAGCAGCGACAGCGCGTGCTGGTAGATCTGGTCGACGTCCGGCCGCTCCTCCCGGTCCACCTTGACGTTGACGAACAGCCGGTTCATCAGCGCGGCGGTCTCAGGACTCTCGAAGCTCTCATGGGCCATGACGTGGCACCAGTGGCAGGCGGCGTAGCCCACCGAGAGCAGCACCGGCTTGTTCTCGGCCCTGGCCCGGGCGAAGGCCTCCGGCCCCCAGGGCATCCAGTCCACCGGATTGTCCTGGTGCTGCAGCAGGTAGGGGCTGGTCTCCTGGGCGAGCCGGTTCATCATTTCCTCCTCCGGGGTCGGGTGCCCCGGTTGCCTTGTCACGCCAGAATAGCCTTCTGTACAATGGGGCGCGCCTGGAAAAGAACCCGATCCCCGATGGGATGAGGGGCCGACGAGCGGGCGCCGACATCCCGCCCAGGTTTCCCCGGAGGAGCGCCCATGAAGGTCACCGTCGATATCGACTGCACGCCCGAGGAGGCCCGCGCCTTCCTGGGATTACCGGACGTGAAGCCGATGCAGGAGGCGCTGATGGCGCAGCTGCAGGAGCGGCTCTCCGCCAACATCCAGGCGATGGACCCGGAGACGATGCTGAAGACCTGGCTGCCGGTCGGGCTGCAGGGCATCGAGCAGATCCAGAAGTTCATGTGGAACCAGATGACCGGCGCCATGACCCAGCCGGGCAAGGACGGCAAGAAGTGAGCGATCCGGCGCTGTATTACGACCGCCACGTCTTCTGCTGCACCAATGTGCGGCCGGACGGGCATCCCCGCGGCTGCTGCAAGGAGCGCGGCGGCGAGGAGCTGCGCGACCACATGAAGGCGCGGGCCAAGGAACTCGGCATTCCCCGGATTCGCATCAACGCCGCCGGCTGCCTGGACCGCTGCGAGCTGGGGCCGGTGCTGGTGGTCTATCCCGAGGGCGTCTGGTACACGGCCCGGACCCCGGCCGACATCGACGAGATCCTGCAGGTCCATCTGGTGGAAGGCGGCCGCGTGGAGCGGCTGATGCTGCAGCCGACGGACAAGGTGCCCGAGGACCGCACGCCCGAGCGCCGCGCCTTGAAAGCCGCCCGCCGCGCCGAGCGGGCGTGATGTTCCACGTGGAACATCGGAGGTGCCCCTGGTTGGGCGGCCTAGGGTGAGCCTCACTTCGTTCGAGGGCAGCGTCGCCGTTGTGCGGCCTTCGACAGGCTCAGGCTGAGGAGGTGGGTGCTGCTCCTTCACCCGACCCACGAGCCAAATTGGGGAAGAAACCGGGAGTGTCTGGCTTCACCCTTCCTCATGCTGAGCTTGTCGAAGCACGCACCACCTCCCAGCCTCACCCCTTTTCAGCGGCTCCCTAATGACCGACACCATCTTCGCCCTCGCCTCTGCCCCCGGGCGCGGGGCGGTGCAGATCATCCGCATCTCCGGACCGGAGGCGGGCAATGCGCTCGCGACGCTCACCGGCAAGCCGCTGCCCCCTGCACGACAGGCGGCGCTCACCGCCCTCCACGATCCCGTCGGCGGCGAGGTGATGGACCGGGCGCTGCTGCTCTGGTTCCCCACCCCCTCCAGCTTCACCGGCGAGGATGTGGCGGAGCTGCACCTGCATGGCGGCCGCGCCGTGCTGTCGGCGGTGACCGCGGCGCTGGCCGGCCTCGGACTGCGCGTGGCGGAACCGGGTGAGTTCAGCCGCCGTGCCTTCGAGAACGGCAAGCTCGACCTGACCGAAGCCGAGGCCATCGCCGATCTGGTGGAAGCCGAGACGGCGGCGCAGCGGCGGCAGGCCCTGCGCCAGATGCAGGGCGAGCTCGGCCGCCTCTATGAAGACTGGCGGAGCCGCCTGGTGCGGGCGCTGGCCCACCTCGAGGCCGACATCGACTTTCCCGACGAGGATCTGCCGGAGAGCGTCGCCCCCGCCGTCCGCCCGGTGCTGGAAAGCCTGGCCGCGGAGATCGGCGCCCATCTGGACGATGGCCACCGGGGCGAGCGGCTGCGCGACGGCGTCTCCATCGCCATCCTCGGCGCGCCCAATGCCGGCAAGTCCAGCCTGCTGAACGCCATCGCCCGGCGCGACGTCGCCATCGTCTCCGCCCGCGCCGGCACGACGCGCGACGTGATCGAGGCGTATCTCGATCTGGGCGGCTTCCCGGTCGTGCTCGCCGATACGGCGGGCCTGCGTGACGCCGCCGACGAGATCGAGCAGGAGGGCATCCGCCGCGCCCGCGCCCGGGCGGAGGCCGCCGATCTGAAGCTGCTGGTCTTCGATGCCGGGACTGGGCCGGATGCGGAGACCCTGGCGCTGGCCGGCGGCGACGCCCTGCTGGTGCTGAACAAGGCGGACCTTCTCACCTCCCCCGCCCCGGCCGGGGTCGGTGGGCATCCTGCGATCGTCGTCTCCGCCGCGTCGGGCGAGGGGCTGCCGTCCCTGCTCTCCGCCCTGCAGTCGCGGGTGGCCGAACTGGTCACCGGCTCCGGCGCCCCGCCGCTGACCCGGGCCCGTCACCGGGCTGCGCTGGAGGAATGCCGGGCCGCCTTGCTGCGCGCCCTTGCCGCCCCCCTCCCGGAACTCGCGGCAGAGGATGTCCGACTGGCCGCGCGCGCCCTGGGCCGGATCACCGGCCGGGTGGATGTGGAGGATCTGCTGGACGTGATCTTCCGGGATTTCTGCATCGGGAAGTGAGGGGGCGGTCCCTTAGGTCGCATGGAATCGCAGGCGCGGTACGACAGGCGCCTCGGTTCGACCTTGGCAGCGTTGGTGGGGTGCGTCCTTCGACAAGCTCAGGATGGGGATGGATTTGCTGCTCCCGATGATTAAATCAGGAGTGCCTCGCGCGCCCCATGCCTCATCCTGAGCCTGTCGAAGGACGCACCACGTTCCAGCCTCTCCCTTGTGCCTGGCATCCCCGCCGCTAACGGGGTGCCGAGCATCTCCCGATCCAGCGCTGAATACGGCCAGAAGCACCAAGCGCCATCTGCGTCGCCAGCCCCCCCCGCCCCATGTTCCACGTGGAACATGGCCGCGTCCCTTCCCCGTCCTTTGACTCATCCGGCGGTCCGACATAATGTCCCGGCCCATGCGAAGCTATGACGTGATCGTTGTCGGCGGCGGCCATGCCGGCTGCGAGGCCGCGGCTGCCGCCGCCCGGATGGGCGCCCGCACCGCGCTGCTGACCCACAAGGTCGAGACCATCGGCGAGATGTCCTGCAACCCGGCCATCGGCGGGCTGGGCAAGGGCCATCTCGTGCGGGAGATCGATGCGCTGGACGGGCTGATGGGCCGGGTCATCGACCAGGGCGGCATCCAGTTCCGGGTGCTGAACCGGTCCAAGGGACCCGCTGTCCGCGGCCCGCGCGCCCAGGCCGACCGCAAGCTCTACCGCCAGGCCATGCAGCGCCTGCTGGCCGAGCAGCCGAACCTGGAGATCGTCGGCGCTGCCGTGGAGGATCTGGTCGTCGATGCCGGCGGTCGGATCGTCGGCGTGGTGACGAGCGAGGGCGAGAGCATCGCCTGCGGCGCCGTGGTCCTGACCACCGGCACCTTCCTGCGCGGCATGATCCATATCGGCGAGGAGACCACGCCCGCCGGGCGCGTCGGCGAGGCGCCGTCGCTGGGCCTCTCCGCCACGCTCGCGCGCCACGGCTTCCCGCTGGGCCGGCTGAAGACCGGCACGCCGCCGCGCCTGGATGGCCGCACCATCGACTGGGCCGGGCTGGAGGTGCAGCCGGGCGACGATCCGCCGCCGCCCTTCTCCACCCTGACAGAGCGCATCACCACGCCGCAAGTGCCCTGCCACGTCACCTGGACCAATGCCCGGGTGCATGAGGTGATCCGGGCGAACCTGCACCGGGCGCCGATGTATTCCGGCCAGATCGAGGGGGTGGGGCCGCGCTACTGCCCGTCGGTCGAGGACAAGGTGGTTCGCTTCGCCGACAAGGAACGGCACCAGATCTTCCTGGAGCCCGAGGGGCTGGACGACGACACGGTCTATCCCAACGGCATCTCCACCTCCCTGCCCCGCGACGTGCAGGCCGAGATCCTGAAGGCCATCCCCGGGTTGGAGCGCGCGGTGATGCTGCGGCCCGGCTATGCCATCGAGTACGACTATGTCGACCCGCGCGAGCTGAAGCCGACTCTGGAGACCCGCCGCCTGCCGGGCCTGTTCCTGGCCGGCCAGATCAACGGCACCACCGGCTATGAGGAGGCCGCCGCCCAGGGGCTGATGGCCGGGCTGAACGCCGCGCTGGCCACCGGCGGCGGCGAGGCCTTCGTGCTCGACCGGGCCGAAGCCTATATCGGCGTGCTGATCGACGATCTGGTCACGCGGGGCACGAACGAGCCCTACCGCATGTTCACCAGCCGGGCTGAGTACCGGCTGAGCCTGCGGGCCGACAACGCCGACCAGCGCCTCACCCCGCGCGGCCTGTCGGTCGGCTGCGTCGGGTCGGCCCGGGCGGACGCCTTCACCGCCAAGCTCGACGCCCTGTCGCGGGCACGGGAGCTGGTCGCCGGGCTGGCCGCCACGCCGAACGAACTCGCCAAGCGCGGTCTGACCATCAACCAGGACGGGGTGCGCCGCAGCGCCGCCGATCTGCTGCGCTATCCTGACATCGACCTGGCCCGCCTCGCCGCTCTCTGGCCGGAGCTTTCCGACCTGCCGCCCGCCATCGCGGAGCAGATCGAGATCGACGGTCGCTATGCCGGCTATATCGAGCGGCAGGAGGCCGACATCCGCGCCTTCCGCCGTGACGAGGAGCTGGCGTTGCCCGAGACGCTGGACCTGGACGCCATCGCCTCGCTCTCCACCGAGGTGCGGCAGAAGCTGCGGCAGGCGAAGCCGGCGACGCTGGGCGCGGCCGCCCGCATTCCCGGCGTGACGCCGGCGGCCCTGACCGCCCTGCTCCGCCATGTCAAGCGCAAGCCTGAAAAGCGGAGTGCCTGATGGCCTGGATCTATCTCGTGATCGCCGGCCTGCTCGAGGTCGGCTGGGCCGTCGGGCTGAAATACACCGAGGGCTTCACCAGGTTGTGGCCGAGCGTCTGGACGCTGACCGCCATGGCCGGCAGCATGTGGCTGCTGGCCCTGGCGCTGCGCGACATCCCGGTGGGCACCGGCTATGCCGTCTGGGTCGGCATCGGCGCCGTCGGCACCGCGATCCTCGGCATGGTGCTGCTGGGCGAACCGGCCGGTGTCGCCCGCATCCTCTGCATCCTCCTCATCCTGTCCGGCATCGTCGGGCTGAAACTCACGAGCGGCGCATGAACCGGGAGCAGTTCGCCGAGGCCTTCGATGTTCCACGTGGAACATTGGAGCGGCTGGACACCTATGTGGCCCTGCTGGCCAAGTGGAACCCGGCCATAAACCTGGTTTCCAAGACCACGCTGGCCGACGCCTGGCTGCGGCACATCGCCGATTCGGCCCAGTTGTTTCCGCTGGTGCCGGAGGGCACGCGGACCCTTGTCGACATCGGCAGCGGCGCCGGCTTTCCCGGGCTGGTGCTCGCCATCCTCGGCGTACCCGAGGTGCATCTGGTGGAGAGCGACACCCGCAAATGCGCGTTCCTGCGGGAGGTGGCGAGGGCGACCGGCGCGCCGGCCACGGTTCATGCCGTGCGCATCGAGAATGCGCCAGCGATCGAGGCCGACGTGGTGAGCGCCCGGGCGTTGGCATCGCTGGCGGAACTGCTGCCGATGGCGGCTCGGTTCCTGAAAAAGGACGGCATCTGCCTCTTCCCCAAGGGCAAGGGAGCCGCCGATGAATTGATTCTGGCGCGTGAATCCTGGAATATGCGGGTCGAGCAGTTCCCAAGCCGGACGGACCCGTCCGCCACGCTGCTGCGCCTCGGTGAGATCGCCCGTGTCCCTTGAGCCATCCAGCCGCGCCCGCGTCATCGCCCTCGCGAACCAGAAGGGCGGCGTCGGCAAGACAACGACCACCATCAACCTCGGCACCGCGCTCGCCGCCGTCGGCAAGCGGGTGCTGATCCTGGACAATGATCCCCAGGGCAACGCCTCGACCGGCCTGGGCATCGCCCGCAACGACCGGCGCATCGGCACCTACGAGCTGCTGTTCGACGAAGGCACGCTGGACGAGGCGGCCATCCAGACTGGCGTGCCGAACCTTTCGGTCGTCACCTCCTCCGTCGATCTTTCCGGCGCCGAGCTGGAGCTGGTGAACGCCGAGCGGCGCGAGTACCGGCTGAAGGACGCGCTGACCCGGTCGTCCGCCGCCTACGACTACATCCTGATCGACTGCCCGCCGGCGCTGGGCCTGCTGACGCTCAACGCGCTGGCCGCCGCCGACGCCGTCATCGTGCCGCTGCAGTGCGAGTTCTACGCGCTGGAGGGGTTGAGCCACCTGATCCGGACCATCGAGCGGGTGAAGCGCGCCTTCAACCCGAACCTCGACATCCACGGGGTGGTGCTGACCATGTTCGACCGCCGCAACAACCTCTCCGACATGGTCGCCGCCGACGTGCGCGGCTTCTTCGGCGAGAAGGTGTACGAGACGGTCATCCCCCGCAACGTGCGGGTCTCCGAGGCGCCCAGCCATGGCAAGCCGGTCCTGATCTACGACCACCGCTCGGCGGGGGCGCAGGCCTACATCCATCTGGCGGGCGAGATGCTGAAGCGGGAGCGCAAGAAGCTCCTGGCCTATGGTTGAGATGATGGACGAGTCGAAGAAGCGCAGCAGCCTGGGCCGCGGCCTGTCCGCCCTGTTCGGCGAGGTGATGGAGGAGCAGGGCCAGGCGGAGGAGCGCGTCCGCCTCACCCGCCTGGTGCCGATCGAGCTGGTCCGCCCGGGCAAGTACCAGCCCCGCCGCCGTTTCGACGAGGAAGCCATCCGCAACCTCGTCGAGTCGGTCCGCGAGCGCGGCGTGCTGCAGCCGCTGCTGGTGCGCAAGGACGAGGATGCCCCGCCGGGCAACCAGACCTACGAGATCATCGCCGGCGAGCGGCGCTGGCGCGCGGCCCAGCTGGCCGGCCTGCACGAGGTGCCGGTGCTGGTGCGGTCGCTGACCGACCGCGAGGCGCTGGAGATCGCGCTCATCGAGAACATCCAGCGGCAGGACCTGACGCCGCTGGAGGAGGCCGAGGGCTACCAGCGCCTGATGGACGAGTTCGAGCATACCCAGGAGGACCTGGCGCGCTCGGTCGGCAAGAGCCGCAGCCATGTCGCCAACATGCTCCGCCTGCTGGGCCTGCCCGACGCGGTGAAGGGCCTGGTGCAGGACGGCAGCCTCACCATGGGCCATGCCCGCGCGCTGCTGACGGCACCCGATCCGGCCGAGCTCGCCAAGGAAGTGGTGAAGCGCGGCCTGTCGGTCCGCCAGACCGAGCAGCTGGTGCGCCAGGCGCAGCAGGGCGGCGCCGGCGAGACGGGCGGCGGCAAGGCCGTCGCGCACAAATCGCCCGACACGCTGGCGCTCGAGCAGGAGCTGGCGCAGGCGCTGGGGCTGAAGGTGGCGCTGTCCTCGGACGGCGGCACCGGCACCCTGACCATCCACTATAAGAACCTCGACCAGCTCGACACCGTGCTGGCGCGCATCCTGGGGAGACGCTGAGCATGGACACGGCCGCCGCGGTCGCCGCTTTCTTCAACCGCTACTCGGCCGCCTTCGCCGCCCGTGACACGGCCGCGATCCAGGGCCTGTTCGACGACCCGCTGTCGGTGCTGACGGCCGAGCGCAACCTCGCCTATGTCGGCCCGCAGCAGCTCGCGGCCTATGTCCAGGGCATGCTGGAAACCTACGGCAAGATCGGCCTGGCTTGGCCGGTGCCGGCGGCCGTCTGGACCTGGCCCTATGGCGAGGATCTGGTGCGCGCCGAGATCCTATGGCTGCTGCGCAACGAGACGCGCGACGAGATCGCCCGCTTCTCCACCGGCTATCTGCTGCGCCGGGTAGGCAGCGAATGGAAGGTGGCGACGGTCGTCTCCTACCAGGAACCGGCCGTGCTGAACGCCCATTTCGCGGAGCCGGCCTCGGCTTCTTGAGCCAAAGTCCAGGCGTTGTATCCCCTCACCCTTCCCATCGCTGGCGCGATGGGCCCCTTCCCTCTCCCGCAAGGGGAGAGGGAAGGGGCCCATCCTATCCCTCTCCCCTTGCGGGAGAGGGAGGGGCCCGCGAAGCGGGAGGGTGAGGGGACAGCACCGCTGGTTCATCGCGCTCAAGAGCCGTCCGCACGGGCCGCTGCCGCAATCATCCGCAGCACGCCATCCATGTTGTGCATGATCTCTGTGTTGGCGAAGCGCAGCACCCGGTAGCCGTTCACCTTCAGCCACTTGTCCCGTGCGAAGTCCTTCTCCGGCGAGTGATGCGCCCCGTCAGCCTCGACGATGAGCTTGAGGTCCGAGCACAGGAAATCCGCGATGTACGGTCCGACCGGCGCCTGTCGGCGGAACTTCAAGCCGCCGAGCCGGTGGTTGCGGATCTCACGCCACAGCAGCCCCTCTCCCAGCGTCTGCCTGCGCCGGAGGTTTCTCGCACGGCTGGTCGCATGCTCTTCATAGGAGCGCATGGTTCCGGAGCATGCGACCATACAGTGCAACGTTCAAGAGAGAGGAATCTCCTGGCCCGCGGCAATCTCAGCCCACCACCGGCTCCTTCGCCTGCGCCCGCGCCAGCAGTTCGGCCAGGTGGCGGGGATCGTCGTAGCGGATTCGCTTACCGGCGCGCATGTCCAGGCGCATCAGCTCGATCATGCGCCGGGCCGTCGCTTCGGACAGGTCCTGGACGCCCAGCGCCTCGCGCACGCGGCCCTGGATGACCGGCACGTCGCTGGAGACCGGGGCGATGCGGTAGCCGTAGGAGGTGCCGATCGCCTCCGGCGGCACGTCCATCGGCCGGTCCTTCTTCTGCTCGAACATGCTGAGCATCATGCGGTAGGCGTCGGTGCCGAAGATCGGGCTGTCCGCCGGCGTCTCCTGCTCGGTGTTGATGGTCTGCATGGCGCGGACCAGCGGCATCATGGTCTTCAGCTTGTAGCGGTGCTCCACCGCCTTGTTGCCGGCGCGCATCAGGTTGACGATCAGCTCGGACAGAGAGGCGTGGCCGATGGTCGCCGCCTCCTTGGTCATGCCGCCCCAGACGCCATCGGCCCCGTTCAGCAGCGCCTCCACCACCGAGGCGTTCTCCATGCCGTTTCCGGCATGGACGTGCAGCAGCACCTTGACCTGGGCCGGCAGCAGGGTCCGCAGGATGCGGGCATAGGCGCCGACCTGGAACGGGAAGTAGGTGCCGCGGCCGTCCTCGAAGCTGACGGCGGCGATGGGCTGGGCCGCCATCCAGGACACCATGCCGACCACCCACTCGGGGTCCTGCACCATGGCGTCGGGCATGTCGACGATGTTGACATAGATGCGCGGCTCGCCGCCCGCGTCGCCTTTCACATGCTTGTGCAGCCAGGCGATGCTGGCGCCGAGATTCTCGATCAGCGCGTGGCGTTCATGCGCCTTGAGATCGGCCAGATAGATCTCGTGCAGCGTGTTCGGGATGCCGTAGTCGCGCAGCTTCACCATGCTGGGGTGCGGTTCGAAGCCCCTGGGCGTCGTCTCCCCGGGGGTGGTGAATGCGAAGCAGCCGTCCAGCGACTGGCCCGACTCCCGCAGCGCCTGGACGAAATCGTCCTCGACCTCATGGTGCTCGGGCAGCGGGTAGTCCAGGCTGGCGATCAGCATGTCCCGGAAGCCGAAGGCCCGGACCATCTGCCAGATCTCCAGCTTGTTCTGGAGGGTATGGCCGACCGGCGCCCCGACGGTGGGCTCGCGCAGCGACAGGTCCAGCAGGTAGGGATCAAGCGTGCGCAGCCGCTCCAGCTTGGCCGCGCACTCACCCAGGGCCGCGTCGATCTCGCGGCGCTGGTGGTCGGTAATGGACGTGGTGCCGGGCGCCATGATGTCTCTCCCCTCCTGGCATTTCGCTTTCGGAGAGAAATATCACCGGGGCCTCAACCCCAGAACCTATACCGCCGTATATGGCGTCACCGCTCGCCACGCCGGCCCAGCTGCGCCACCTGGAAGAAGGCGCGGGCGCAGATGGTCTCGTCGGGCATGTTGGTGCGCTTGACCTCGGCCTCGGCGTCCAGCAGCCGGTCCAGCGCCTGCCGCAGCAGGGGAAGGGTCCAGCGGCGGACCTGGGAGGCCATCTGCGCCTCCACCTTGAAGAAGACCGGCGGGCGCAAGAGCTTCACCGCCTGCTGCGGCGTCTGTCCCTTGGCGGTGTGGGAGACGGCCAGCTGCAGGCGCTGGAAATGACGCTGGGCGGCGCGCAGCAGCGGCACCGGGCTGGTGCCCTCGGCGAAGAGGCGGCGCAACGAGCGGTCCACCTCGGCCAGATCGCCGTCGGCCGCCGCCATGACCGGCTCGTCCATCTCCAGCGCGGCGCTGTCGCCGATGACGGCGCGGACATCCTCGAGCGTGACCCGGTTGTGGCCCTGCATGTAGATGGCGAGCTTGTCCAGTTCGCCCCGGGCGGTCGCCCGGTCGCCCACCAGGTTGCCGGCCAGCCAGTCGCGGGCGTCCGGGTCGACCGCCAGCTTGTGCTCGCCGAGGATGCGGGTGATGGTGCCGGCCAGCTCCTCCTCGCCCTCGACATAGCAGGCGATGCTGGCGCCGGTGTCGGCATCATCGAACAGCGCGCGCAGCTTGGAGGATTTGGAGAGGTCGCCGGCCTCGACCAGCAGCAGCGTGTCGCCGGGCGGCGGCGCCTTCAGCATGCCGCCGATGATGGCCGCCGTCCCCTCCTCCGCGTCGCGCAGCCAGACCAGCCGGCGCCCGCCCATCAGCGAGATCGCCGCCATCTCGTCGTTCAGGCGCGCCGGGTCGCCGCTGACCTGGTCGGACTTCAGCTCGCTCACCCGGAACGGGTCACTGGGGTCTTCGACAACGCTCTTCGCCAGGATCTTGGCGCGCTCGCGCACCAGCCCGCCGTCGGGGCCGTAGATCAGCACGGCGCGGACATGAGGGTCCGGACGGCGGACGAAGGCGTCGACGTTGCGCGGCTGGACCTTCATCGCCTCAGCGCTTTTCCCGCTGGAAATAGAGCGCCAGGCGGGTGCGGATATCCTCGGCCAGCTCGGTCAGCGCCCGGTCGTAGGCGTCCTGCTCGGCCACCAGCGTGGCGTACTGCGCCTCCAGCAGGTTGAAGCTGACGATGGAGCGGCTGAAGGTGCGGTAGAGCGTCTGGCCTGTCCTGGCGTCGATCAGCTGGTAATCGGCCAACAGGCGCAGGCGGGCGCGGGTGGCGGTGGCGTCCTTGCGGATGCCGAGATCCTCGCGTGCCGCCGTCAGCCCGACCGAGAGCCGGTAGGCCGGGTCCTGCGGCCGCCCGTCCTGATAGAAGCGGTCGATCAGCAGGTTGCGCAGCACCTGGCCGGTGCGGTCCGGGATGATGTCGACGGAGACGCTCGACAACGCCGCCGCCGAGCCCTCGGGTGCCACCGCGGCGCTGCTGGCCGTGCCGTAGACCGGCTTGAAGCCGCACCCGCCCAGCCCCGGCAGCGCCAGGGCCAGGAGGGCGGCGGTGATGGCCTTAGACCACGACATTGATCACCCGGTTCGGGACGACGATGACCTTGCGGGGCGGCTTGCCGTCCATCGCGCGCTGCACGTTGGGATCGGCTAGCGCCGCCGCCTGCGCCTCATCCTGCGCCATGTCGCGGGGCAGGTGAAGCGTCGCGCGCAGCTTGCCGTTCACCTGGACCGCGACCGTGGCGCTGTCCTCGGTGGCGAGGGCGGCGTCCGCCTCGGGCCAGGGCGTGTCGACCAGCAGGGTGGTGTGGCCCAGGGCCGCCCACAGCTCCTCGCCCAGGTGCGGCATCATCGGGGCCAGCATGCGCACCAGCGCCTCCAGCCCTTCGCGCAGCACCCAGCCCTCGCCGGCGCCCTTGCCGTCCACCTTCTCCAGCGCGTTGGACAGCTCGCGCAGGCGCGCCACGGCCTTGTTGAAGCGGAAGCGCTCCAGATCCTCGCCCATGGCGGCGACGGCCTTGTGCACCGTGCGGCGGGCGTCCTGGGCGGCCTGCGACAGCTCGCCCGGCACCGGCGTGCCGGGCGGCGGCAGCGGCGCGGCGGGCTCGGTCACCATGCGCCAGAGGCGGTTGATGTAGCGCCAGGCGCCGTCGATGCCGGCCTCGGTCCATTCCAGGTCGCGGTCGGGCGGGCTGTCCGACAGCATGAACAGCCGGGCGGCATCCGCGCCGTAGGTGTCGATGATGTGGGCGGGATCGACGACGTTCTTCTTGGACTTGGACATCTTCACGGTCGGCCCGACCGTGACGGGCGCCCCGCCCTCGCGCATGACCGCCTTGCCGCCCGTGATCTCCACGTCGGTCGGGAACAGCCACTTGCCCTGGGCGTCCTGGAAGGTCGCGTGCGTGACCATGCCCTGGGTGAAGAGGCCGTCGAACGGCTCCTTCAGCCCGGTGGTGTAGCCGCAGCGCTCCAGCGCCCGGGTCCAGAAGCGGGCATAGAGCAGGTGCAGCACCGCATGCTCGATGCCGCCGATATACTGGTCCACCGGCAGCCAGTAGCCGGCCTTGGCCGGGTCGAACGCCGCGCCCTCGTTGCGCGGGTCGGCGAAGCGCAGGAAGTACCAGCTGCTCTCGATGAAGGTGTCGAACGTGTCGGTCTCGCGCTGGGCCTTGCCGCCGCAGGACGGGCAGTCGACATGCTTCCAGGTGGGGTGCCGGGCCAGCGGGTTGCCCGGCTGGTCGAAGGTCACGTCCTCCGGCAGGGTCACCGGCAGCTGGTCCTCCGGCACCGGGACGATGCCGCAGGACTCGCAATGGATGACCGGAATCGGGCAGCCCCAATAGCGCTGGCGCGAGACGCCCCAGTCGCGCAGGCGGAAAATGGTGGTGCGCTCGCCGCGTCCCATCCGCTCGATCCGCTCGCCGGCCGCCTGCTTGGCGGCCTCGACGTCTAGCCCGTCCAGGAACTGGCTGTTGCGGATGGTGCCGGGGCCGGTATAGGCCTCGGTGCCGACGTCGAAGCTCGCGGGGTCCTGACCCTCGGGCACCACCACCGGCTTCACCGGCAGGCCGTATTTCCGGGCGAAGTCCAGGTCGCGCTGGTCATGCGCCGGGCAGCCGAAGATGGCGCCGGTGCCGTATTCCATCAGCACGAAGTTCGCCACGTGCACCGGCAGGTTCCAGCCCGGCACGAAGGGATGCTCGGCGGTGACGCCGGTGTCGAAGCCCTTCTTCTCCTGCGTCTCGATCGCGGACTCCGACGTGCCCGAACGGTTGCACTCGGCGATGAACTCGGCGAGCGCCGGGTTCGTCTCCGCGACCTTGGCGGCCAGCGGATGGTTCGGCGAGACGGCGACGAAGCTGGCGCCGAACAGCGTGTCGGGCCGGGTGGTGAAGACCTCCAGATCCTCATGGCCCGCCGACAGCTTGAACTTGAAACGCAGGCCGGTGGACTTGCCGATCCAGTTCTCCTGCATGATCCGGACCTTCTCCGGCCAGCGCTCCAGGCCCGCCAGGGCGGACAGCAGCTCGTCGGCGAAGTCGGTGATCTTCAGGAACCACTGGCTCAGCTTGCGCTTCTCGACCAGGGCGCCGGTGCGCCAGCCGCGGCCGTCCACCACCTGCTCGTTCGCCAGCACGGTGTTGTCGACCGGGTCCCAATTGACCCAGCTCTCCTTACGGTAGGCGAGGCCGGCCTTCAGGAAATCCAGGAACATCTTCTGCTCGTGCCGGTAATATTCCGGCCGGCAGGTGGCGATCTCGCGGCTCCAGTCGATGGCCAGGCCCATCGTCTGCAGCTGGCCGCGCATGGCGGCGATATTCTCGTAGGTCCATTTGCCGGGATGCACGCCGCGCTCCAGCGCCGCGTTCTCGGCCGGCAGGCCGAAGGCGTCCCAGCCCATGGGATGCAGGACGTTGTAGCCCTTGGCCCGCTTGTAGCGGGCGATCACGTCGCCGATCGTGTAGTTGCGGACGTGGCCCATATGGATGCGCCCCGACGGGTAGGGAAACATCTCCAGCACATAGTATTTGGGCCTGGACGGGTCTTCGGCGACCTTGAAGCAGTCGCGCTCGGTCCAGGCGGCCTGCCACTTCGCCTCGGTTTCCCGGACATTGTATCGGGACATGGAGGAATAGCCTCTTGCTCGGGTGTCGCTCCGGCCGGGGCGTCACCCGAGAGAGGGGACCAAGCGCCCGCCGACGAAGGGGATCAGGGGTTGGGCGCGTTCTGCTGGCGCAGCTGACGCGCCTTGGTAAGGATGCCGTCCTCCAGCTGGGTGCCGGTCTCCGGCGCCACCGGGGCGTCGGTCCAGCGGCCGCCCTGGTCCAGGACCTGGCGGAACACCGTGGCGCGGACGCCGTCGGCGCGCAGCGCGCTGTCCAGGATGTACAGGTTCACGCGGAAGCGCTCGCCCGGGGTGGCCGGCGGGGCGTACCAGTCGGTCAGGATCGTGCCGCCATAGGGGTCGGCCTGGGTCACCGGCATGAAGGCGACCGTGTCCAGCGCCGCGCGCCACAGATAGGCGTTCACGGCTTGGCCGGCGGCGGGCGCCGCCGCGGCGGTGGTGCCGGCATAGGCGATGGTGCTCTGGCGCACGGCCTGCGGCGCCAGCTCCTGCTCGGGCGCGTCATTGCCGAGGCCGAGCCAGGAGCAGCCGGAAACGAGGGCCAGGGCGGCGCCGGCCAGGAACAGCCGGGAAACGGAACGGACGGTACGCGACGGCATCTCAGGGTCACCCAGGGTGTCAAGAACGCTCCCTTAGACCAAAAAAGCCGGCCGCGCGCAAGGCCGGGCGGGCTTGAATGGTGCGGCTCCGCTGTGGTGCGTGCTTCGACAAGCTCAGCATGAGGGGCTTTGGTTCCAGGCACTTCCGTAAGCTGCGCCGGGAGCGGCAAAAACTCCTCAGCCTGAGCTTGGTCAGAAGGCCGCACCAAGCTGAGCCGCCTCAGAACTCCGCCTGGACTGCCAGCAGCCCGACCAAGCCATCGTCGCGGCCGCCGCCCTGTGTGCGGGCGCGCTCGGCCTCCCAGCGCACCAGGTCCAGCCCGAGCGTGACCTCGGGCCGTACGCGCCAAGCCAGGCCGATGCCGGTGGCGGCGTAGTCGAGCGTGCCCTCGACCTCGCTGTCATGGCGGAACAGCGTCAGCCCGTAGGGGCCGTTCTCATAGGTGCCCTGAACGGTGGTGCCTTGGGTGTCGCCGCCGGGCGCGCCCTTGAAGCGGCCGCTGCGGCCGTCGTCGAACCACACCGCGCCGAGCTGGAACCCGCCATAGGAGGCGACGCCGGCGACGCTGTAGCCGTTGGTGTCGCGCAGGAAGGGCCGGCGCGCCTCGGCACGCTTCCAGGCGGCGCCCAGCTCGTAGGTCACCGGCCCGCTCTCGCCGCGCCAGCTGGCCGCCAGCTCCAGAAAGTGTTTCTCCGGGGCGATCTCGGAGGGCTCCTCGATGTCCTCGAACAGGCTCTCGCGCTCCGGCGCGTAGGAGACGCCAAGGGTAACGGGCAGCGCCTCTGGCGTCTCGTAGAAGATTTTGGTGGCGTCGTCGCTGTCGCGGCCCAGATAGCCCGACGGCGGCGCCACGCCGGCGGCCTCGGTCCAGAAGCCCTCCATCTGGCCGGCGCCGATGATCGGCAGCAGCAGCAGCGCCCGGTCGGCCGCCCCGTCCTCGTCGCCGACCCGGACCCGGCCATAGGCGCTCTCCAGGAACAGGTACCATTCGTTGACGGTGAACTTGGCATTGATCCCGGGCCCGCTGCCCTCCTCATAGTCGCCGGAGCCGAGCTTGACCGTGGCGCCGTAGATCAGGCCGCTGTCGCTGGTGCGTTCGGCCGTCGCCTCCAGCTGGTAGGCGGCGTAGGCGCTCCAGCGGTCCTCGGCCGGCTTGTTCGACCAGGCGCCGGCCAGCTGCCCCTCGCCCGCGAAGGTGAGCGGCACCTCGGCCAGCGCCGTGGTGGCGTTCAGGCCCAGCAGCAGGGCGGCGAGGGGGAGGGAGCGCGTCATCGGGGCAGCCTTATGCGTCGGGGAATGCGTTAAGCATGTCAGCCGGGCCTTGCCATGGGGCCCGCCGACAGGGAAAGTCGCGTCCCGCTAACGCTTTGTCCACCCCCGACGCTCCCCGACCGCTTGCCAGAGGCCGCCATGACATCAGCCCCCCTGCCCCCCTCCGACGACGTGGCCGCCAATCTGGCGGAGGTCCGCGGTCGGATCGCGGCGGCGGCCCAGGAGGTCGGGCGCGATCCAAGGGCGGTGACGCTGGTGGCGGTCTCCAAGGTGCAGCCGGTCTTGAAGCTGCGCGCGGCGCTGGCGGCCGGGCAGCGGGTCTTCGGCGAGAACCGGGTGCAGGAGGCGAAGGCCAAGTGGCCCGAGCTGAAAGCCGAGTATCCGGACGTCGAGCTGCACCTGATCGGCCCGCTCCAGACCAACAAGGTCAAGGAGGCGGTGGCGCTGTTCGACGTGATCCAGACGGTCGACCGGCCGAAGCTGGCGCAGGCGCTGGCGGAGGAGTGCCGCCGGCAGAACCGACGGCCGCGCTTCCTGGTGGAGGTCAACACCGGCAACGAGCCGCAGAAGGCCGGCATCGCGCCCTCCGAGGTCGGCGCCTTCCTGGCGGCCTGCAAGGCGGAGTGGGGGCTCCAGGTCACGGGGCTCATGTGCATCCCGCCGGCCGAGGAGGAGCCGACCCTGCATTTCGCGCTGCTGGCCGACCTCGCCAAGCGCTTCTTCGTGCCCGGCCTGTCGATGGGGATGAGCGGCGACTACGAGCCGGCGGTGCGCATGGGCGCGACGCATGTGCGCGTCGGCACGGCGATCTTCGGCGAGCGGGTCAAGGCGGCCGCCGCATCCGAGGGGTCGGAGGGCCAGGACCCATCGGATGGGAGCACCTGAACCACTTCCCGTCATCCCAGCGGAAGCCGGGACCCAGGGGTTGCAGCGGGATGCGGCCAATGCAGCAATCCCAACTGCTCCATCAATAAGCTCTCCGGCGGGGGAAGGGCCGGCTTCATCGGTTTCTCATGGCTGCAACCCCTGGGCCCCGGCCTTCGCCGGGGTGACGGTTAGGGGTTGGGCAACCGGTGTGAACAGCACGACCGGTTCTAGACTGTAAACTAAGCGCTCTTCGCGCGGCGCTGCGGCTGCGGCTGGATCAGCCCGCCCAGGCGCTCGGCCAGGTCGCGGCCCCGGGGCGTCAGCGTCACGATCTTGCGACGGCGCTCGCGCGGGTCCTCGACGGCCTCGACCAGATCGTGGCCGGCCTTGCCGAAGGAATGCCATTTCGACAAGGCGGCCACGTTCCGGGAAGCGGAGGACTGCGCGATGCCGAGGCGTTCCGACAGATCCCGGATGGACATGCCCTCGTTCTGCGCGATCGTCAGGAACGACAGCGCGTACTGGATGGGCAGGTCGGGATCGAGCGTGCGGAACTCCTCGAGCACCCGGACGAGCGGGTTCAGCTCGTCATGTCGAGAATGTGGCTCCATCGATCACGTCTCCGGCGACCGGCCGCCAATGGGCCGGCGTATAGATGATATGGACGCGCCCGAGCCATATCAGGGTCTCCCCCATTTCCCGTCGGATGTCGAACCGCCGACCGGGCGAGGCCCAGCGCGCGATTTCAGCGTAGATCTTGGTGCCGCCCGGCAGCGCCAGGTAGATGCTCATGGTGTCCCCCCAGGGTCCGATGTGTCTGTTCCCGCAGTTCCGCGCCGAGATGGCGGCGAAGGCAGCCGAGCGGGGCGGCGGCAAGCGGCATCCCGCCGCGTCCGACGCCGTAGGTGATGGTGGTCATGGACATAAGACTCTCCTATGGGTTGAACTTTGGGTGTCGGGTCCGGCCCCGCCGATGGGAAACCGTGGTGCCCCTCGCACCGGCCCTTAGGCCGATCTTTCCCCTACCACCGGGAAAGATGCAAGACGCAATCTCTCCCAAAGATAGGATAGTTCCGTGGCCGGATGCATGCGGAACGAAAAACGGCGGGCAGGCGACGGAAGTTCCGCCTCCGCGCCGGGCAGCGCCCGCAGCACCGCCCCGCCGTCCGGGATCAGGTCGCGCCGGAGCCAGTCCGGCTGGTCCGCCAAGGCCCGCCGCAGCGGGTCGGGAGGCGGGTCGAAGATGAACGCCATAATGAATTCCTCCGAGATCGGATGTGTTGATGAACCATCCGCGATCGGATAGGTTCCGTCAAGGGATCATCTTCGCCCCTTGCGCATCGCGCGCATGCGCCCTTCCATCCCCGCCTCAACCAAGCACCGCCTCAACCAAGCACCGCCTCAATCGAGCCCCGACGGCCTCCACAATGACGACCACCCCCTCCACCCCCTCCGCCGCCGGCCGCGCGCCGGTCATGATCCTGGTCATCGCGGCCACGCTGCTGGGGCTGATGGGCACCGACCTCGTCCTGCCGGCCGTCCCGACCCTGCCCGAGGCGCTGGGCGGGGATGCCGCGACGGCGCAGCTGGTGCTCGCATCCTATGTCGCCGGGACCTGCGCCGGGCTGCTCGCCTACGGGGCGCTGGCCGACCGCTTCGCCACGCGCACGCTCTTCGTCGGGTCGCTGGCCCTGACGGCGGGGCTGTCGCTCGCCTGCGCCCTGGCCCCCTCGGTCGAGGCGCTGGTGGTGCTTCGGCTGCTGCAGGGCGCCGTCGCCGCCGGGCCGGCGGTGTTCGCGCCCGGCATCATCAGGGCGCTCCATGACGGGCCGGGCGCCGTCCGCGCGCTGGGTCTGCTGGGAAGCGTCGAAGCGCTGGCGCCGGCCTTCGCGCCCCTGCTCGGCGTCTGGCTGCTGGCACTGGGTGGCTGGCGCCTGTCCTTCACCGTCATCGCGGGCCTCGCCCTGCTGCTGGCCCTGGTGATCGCCGCGGGCGGGCTGCTGCCCCAGACGGCGCGGCGGGCCGCCGGCAGCTATGCCCGGCTGCTGTCCGATCTCGTCTATCTGCGCTATGCGCTGAGCCAAGCCTTCACTCTGGGCGGACTGCTGACCTTCGTGTTCGGCATGCCGGCGGTGTTCGTGCGGGCGCTGGGCGGCGACCTCGGCGATTTCGTCACCATGCAGATCGCCGGCATCGCCACCTTCATGCTGGCGGCGAACCTGACCGGGCGCCTGTCCGGCCGGTTCGGGGCGGAGCGGCTGATCGCGGGCGGCACGCTGCTGAGCCTGGGCGGGGCGGCGGCGACGTTGACCTATGCCCTGGCCGGCGGGACCGACCCGATGCTCTACGCCGCCCTGTTCGTGCCGGTGAACGCCGGCCTCGGTCTGCGCGGCCCGCCGGGATTCTACCGGGCGGTGGTGGCGGCCGGCGGCGATGATGCGCGGGGCAGCGCGCTGGTGATCCTGGGTATCCTGGCCGCGACGGCGCTCGGCACCGTGGCGGCGGCGCCCTTCATCGAGCGGGGACCGGCGCCGCTGGCGCTGACCGCCCTGGTGCTGCACCTGCTGGCGGCGCTGACCTTGGCCGTGCTGCCGCGCCTCAAGGAACAGCCGGCCGACTGAGACGAGAAAAGGCGCCCCGGACGGACCGGGGCGCCTGAAGTCTTAAGAGCCTCTCTGTGCGCTAGGCGGCGCGGCCTCAGGCGGCGACGCGCTCCGGCACCAGCTGCAGATTGTCGCGCTGCTCCTGCAGCGTGGCCAGCAGGTCGTTCAGGCTGTCGCGGACGAAGGGGTCCTTGGCCTCGACCAGGCGGCGGCGGACGACCGCGATGAACTCGTCGGTGATGTCGATGTGCAGGTTGGCGGAAGCGAGGACGTTGGTGGGGAGGGAGAGAGCAACCATTTCCGTGTCTCCTGCTGGGTGTCTGGCTGGGATCGCCGTGTCTGATGAGCCTATTTGACCGCCGGCCGGTTAACAGGACCTTAATTTCCCAAATGGAGCGCCCGGTTCTGGCAAGGTAACCCCTTCGGATAGGGGCTCTATGCTTGCGAGTAGTTCAGCAATACTGGAAACAGAACAGTAAAACTCCGGCCGCTTGCCATCGGGCGCGGGCGGGGGGATGATCGGCGGCAGGAGAAGCTCCATGTCCAGCATCACCGCCACTGCCCTGTCCGGCGCGCTGACCCAGAGCCAGCGCCTGGCCAACAGCGCGACCAACATTGCCAACGCCCGCACCACGGGCGCCCTGCCCCCGCCGCCCGGCGGCCCGCAGGCGGGCGGTCCGCCCCCTCCCGGCGGACCCGAAGGTACGCCGCCACCCTTCCAGCCCCTGGCGGGCGGGCAGGAGGCGGTGGCCGGGCCGAACGGCGGGCAGGGCACGCGGCCGGTGTTCCGGCCGGCCAATCCCAGCTATCTGCCCGAATACGCGCCCGAGAGCCCCTTCGCCAACCCGGACGGGCTGGTGGCCGCGCCGAACGTCGACCTCGCCCGCGAGCGGGTGGAGCAGATGCAGGGGCTGCGCAGCTACCAGGCCAATCTCGCCGCGCTCAGGACGGCCAACGAGATGGAGCGTGAAATCCTCAACCTGAAGGCCTGAGGCCCCGCCGATCCGGCATCGGGCGATCGGACATCCGGCCCACGGCATATCGCGCGGCTTCGGCTTTTCTGCTACGCCTTGCCTCCCCCGGCGCCAAGACCGGGTTTCAACCGGTGACCGGGCCCCGGGAGGCAGCTTGAGCGGCGAACGCGACATCACCCTGACGGCCGGCGACGGCCGTGCGCTGGCGGCGACCCTGCACCTGCCGGCTTCGGCCACCCTGCCGCCCGTCCTGATCGGCTCCGCCACGGCGGTGAAGCGCGGCTACTACACCAAGTTCGCCCGCTATCTGGCGGACCGGGGCCACACGGTCCTGGCCTTCGACTATCGCGGCGTCGGCGGCTCGGCCGAGCCCAACATCCGCCGCGACCCCGCCCGCATGCTGGAATGGGGCACGCTGGACCTCGACGCGGCCCTCGCGGCGCTCGCGAATGAGGCCGAGGGCGCGCCGCTCTATGTCGGGCACAGCGTCGGCGGCCAAATCCTGCCGCTGGCCGAGCGCGCGCACGATGTCCGGGCATTGCTGCTGGTCGCCTCGCAGAGCGGCGCCGCCCGCCACTGGACCGGGCTCGACCGGCTGAAGCTGGCGAGCTTCTGGGGCGCGATGCCCTGGATCCTGGCGCTGCACGGCCATCTGCCCGGCTGGGTCATGGGCAGCGAGCCGCTGCCGAGGGGCGTGGCGGAGGAATGGGCCCGCTGGGGCCGCCATCCCGACTACATCCTCGGCCATGTCCCGGGCCTGGAGGCCAGGTTCAAGGATATCGCCCGGCCCATGCTGGCCTTCAGCTTCGCCGACGACTTCTATTGCCCCCGCCCGGCCGCGGAGGCGCTGCTGGGCTGGTACGGCGGTACCGGCAAGGCGCACCGGCATGTCCGCGCGTCGGAGGTCGGCGCCCCATCCATCGGCCATTTCGGCTTCTTCCGCGACCGGTTCCGCGACACGCTCTGGCGCGAGGCGGCCGATTGGCTGGGGTCGCATCGGCCGGGAGTCCCGTTGACAGAGGCGGCGGGGGACAGCACCCTCGCCCAACGATGATGCGCGTCCATGCCACCTGCGTGAGCCTCTCCGGTATCGGCGTCCTGCTGCGCGGGCCGTCCGGCGCCGGCAAGTCGGACCTGGCCCTGCGGCTGGTCGATGGCGGCGCGCTGCTGGTCGCCGACGACCAGGTGCTGCTGGCGGCCCAGGGCGGCCGGCTGCTGGCGCGGCCCCCGCGCGGGCTGGCCGGCCTGCTGGAGGTGCGCGGCGTCGGCATCCTGCCGGTCCCGACCGTCGAGGAGGCGCCGGTGCTGATCGTCGCCGACCTCGTCGCCCCGAGCGAGGTGGAGCGGCTGCCGGAGACCGACATGCGCGAGATCGCCGGCATCGCCGTCCGCCACCTGCGCCTCGCCCCGTTCGAGGCCTCGGCCCCCGCCAAGCTGCGGCTGGCCGCGGCCACGGTGGCGGCGAGCCTGCCCTTCGTCCCGAACAGCCTGGCCCCGATGTCATGAGCGGCGCCTCCCTGTCCAGCCAGGGGCCCGGCCCCGCCGGGCGCCGCCGCCGCATCGTGCTGGTGACCGGCCTGTCCGGCGCCGGCCTCTCCACCGCCATGAAGACGCTGGAGGATCTGGGCTACGAGGCGGTGGACAATCTCCGCCTGTCGCTGCTGACGGCGCTGGTGCTGCAGGCGGAGGATCTGCCGCTGGCGGTGGGCATCGACAGCCGCACCCGCGACTTCAGCGCCGACGCGCTGCTGAGCGAGATGGGCAAGCTGCAGCGGCACGGGGGGCTGGACGTCCGGCTGCTCTACCTCGAGGCCGCGGACGAGGTGCTGCAGCGCCGCTACACCGAGACCCGTCGGCCGCATCCCCAGGCGCTGGACCGGCCGGTGCCGGACGGCATCCAGTTCGAAAGAACGCTCCTGTCGCCGCTGAAGGACCATGCCGACGTGGTGATCGACACCTCGGCCCTGTCCATCCACGACGCGCGGCGGCTGCTGACCGGCCATTTCCGCCTGGACGATGACCCGTCGCTGCACGTCTTCGTCACCAGCTTCTCCTTCCGCCACGGCGTGCCGCGCGAGGCGGACCTGGTGTTCGACGTACGCTTCCTCGACAACCCGCACTGGGACCCGGATCTCCGCCCGCTGACCGGCAACGACCCGGCCGTCGGCGCCTATGTCGAGCGCGACCCTGATTTCCGGGGCTTCTTCGACAATCTGACCCGCCTGCTGGCGCCGCTGCTGCCGCGCTATGTCCGCGAGGGCAAGAGCTACCTGACGGTGGCGGTCGGCTGCACCGGCGGGCGCCACCGGTCCGTCTTCATCGCCAACCGGCTGGCGCGCTGGCTGGACGGCCAGGGCTGCAAGGTGGGCCTGTCCCACCGCGACCTGGAGCGTCCCGGCCCGGCACCGGAGCCCGCGCGCCCCGCCTCCCTTTCCCCCCAGACGCCCCCGTCCGACGGCGGCGTCGCGGCGCCCCAGCCGCAAGAGCACAGGAAGTCCCCATGATCGGCATGGTCCTCGTCACCCACGGCCGCCTGGCCGAGGAGTTCATCGCCGCCCTCCAGCACGTCGTCGGCGTGCAGCCGCAGGTGGGCGCCGTCTGCATCGGCCCGGAGGACGACATGGAGCGCCGCCGGGAGGACATCCTGGCCCGGGTGGCCGAGTGCGACGGCGGCGACGGCGTGGTGGTGCTGACCGACATGTTCGGCGGCACGCCCTCGAACCTCGCCATCTCCATCATGGACCGCGCCAAGGTCGAGGTGATCGCCGGCGTCAACCTGCCCATGCTGATCAAGCTGGCCAGCGTGCGGAAGACCGAGACCAAGCTGTCCGAGGCGGTGCAGGCGGCGCAGGAAGCCGGCCGCAAATACATCAACGTCGCCTCCTCCCTCCTCTCCGACGGCTGAGCCGAGACAGAATGACCGAGCATGATTGCGGGGACGCCCAGGGCGGCCTCAGCCGGACCGTCACCATCCAGAACCGGCGCGGGCTGCACGCACGCGCCGCCGCGAAATTCGTGAAGCTGGTGGCCGAGTTCGACGCCGCCGTGCAGGTGGTGCGCGGCGAGACCTCCGTCTGCGGCCAGTCCATCATGGGGCTGATGATGCTGGCGGCCGCGCCCGGCACGTCCATCACCCTGCTGGCGAGCGGCCCGCAGGCGCCGCAGGTGCTGGACGCGCTGGCCGACCTGGTCAACCGCAAGTTCGACGAAGATTGAGCGCATGGCCCGTACCAAGACAGTGGTGGACCAGAACCGGCTGCGGGGCCTCGGCGTCTCGGCCGGCATCGCCATCGGCCCCGCCCATGTGGTGGAGGCCGGCGCCATCCAGGTGCCCGAGTTCACCCTGAAGGCGGGCGAGGTCGAGGCCGAGATCGAGCGCTTCCAGGCGGCGGTGGAGAAGGCGCGCCGCCAGATCCGCAAGCTGAAGCAGAAGGCCGAGGGGTTGCCCGGCTCGGCGTCCGAGGACGTCAACCTCCTGCTGGACGCGCATCTGGCGATGCTGACCAACTCGCGCCTGACCCGGGGCGTGGAGCGGCGGGTGCGCGAGGAGCGGCTGAACGCCGAGGCGGCGGCGCAGGCCGAGATCGCCGCCATCGCCCAGACCTTCTCCGCCATGGACGACGCCTATCTCGCCGCCCGCATCGAGGATGTGCGCGAGGTGGGGCGGCGCCTCATCCGCAACCTGCTGCAGCGCAAGTACCAGGCCTTCTCGGTCCTGCCCGAGGGCAGCATCGTGCTGGCGGAGGAGCTGTCGCCGGCCGACACGGCGCTGATGGACCCGCGCCGCATCGCCGGCTTCGCCACCGTGCTGGGCGGCGCCGAGGGGCATACCGCCATCATGGCGCGCTCGCTCAGCCTGCCGGCGGTGCTCGGCGTGCCGGGGCTGCTGCAGGACGTGCAGCCGGGCGACACGGTCATCATCGACGGCATCGCCGGCCGCGTGGTGGTGCGCCCGGACGCCGCCACCCTGGCCGACTACAAGCACCGGCGCGAGGCGGTGCTGGCGGAGCGGCGCCAGCTGAAGACCCTGCGTCGCCTGCCCGCGATCACCCGAGACGGTACAGACGTGGTGCTGCAGGCCAATCTGGAGCTGCCGCGCGAGTTGGACGCGGCGCTGGAGGCCGGCGCCTCCGGCGTGGGCCTGCTGCGCACCGAGTTCCTCTACATGAACCGGGACGATCTGCCGGACGAGGAGGAGCAGACCGAGATCCTGACCGAGCTGGTCCGCCGCATGGACGGCAAGCCGGTCACCGCCCGCACGCTGGACATCGGCGGCGAGAAGATCGCGTCGGCCCTATCCTCCCACATCGCCGACCCGGCCAACCCGGCCCTGGGCCTGCGCGCCATCCGCCTCAGCCTGAAAGAGCCGAAGCTGCTGGACACGCAGCTGTCGGCCATGCTGCGCGCCAGCGTCCATGGCGATCTGCGCATCCTGCTGCCCATGGTCAGCACCGTGTCCGAGGTGCGCCGGGTGCGCGAGGCGATGGAGAACGTTGCAAGACGGCTCCGGCGGCGCGGCATCAAGCTGGGGGACACACTGCCCAAGCTGGGCATCATGATCGAGATTCCGGGCGCGGCGCTCTCGGCCGACGCGCTGGCGCCGCTCTGCGACTTCTTCGCCATCGGCACCAACGACCTGATCCAGTACACGCTGGCGATCGACCGCGGCGACGAGCAGGTGGCGCATCTCTACGACCCGCTGCATCCCAGCGTGCTGCGCCTGATCCAGTTCACCACCGAGGCCGCCATGCGCGCCCGCATTCCCGTCAGCATCTGCGGCGAGATGGCGGGCGACCCGCGCTACACCGCCCTGCTGCTGGGGCTGGGCGTGCGCGACCTGTCCATGTCGCCGGGATCGCTGCCGCTGGTGAAACGCCGCATCCGCGGCCTGGACTTGGTCGAAGCCACCCGCCGCGCCCGCACCATCATGGACCAGAGCGACAGCGGCGTGATCGCGACCCTGCTGGACGATTTCAACGGGGTGGGTGGTTAGGCGAGTCTATCCCTCGCCCCTTGCGGGAGAGGGATGGGCCCCGCCGCGGAGCGGTGGGAGGGTGAGGGGTCGGCGGGCGCAGCCCGACGTTCTCAACCATCGTCCCAGGATCACCCGTCGAGAACGTCAGCCTACGGCTGCCGACCCCTCATCCTCCCCAAGCAGGCTTGGGGCCCCATCCTTCTCCCGCAAGGGGAGAAGGATAAACTGCCACCCCCTTGCCCCGCCTACCCCTTCCGGCGCATTGTGCCTGCACTGACAGCAGTGCGGGCGGGATCATGGCGACGGCGTTGACGGTGCGGGGGCTGGATGAGGAGCTGGTGCGGCGGCTGAAGCTGCGCGCGGCCCGGCATGGGCGCTCCATGGAGGGCGAGATCCGCGAGATCATCCGCCAAGCGCTGGCGAACGAACCGCAGGATTTCCGGGCGCTGGCATCCTCGCTGCGCCAGACCCTGGCCGGCCGGGCGCACACGCCGGCGGGAGCGCTGGTCGAGGCCGACCGGGTCGCCGAGAAGACGGAGGCCTGAGCCGTGCAGTTCGTCGTCGATGCCGGCGTGGCGCTGCAATGGGTGGCGCCGGAGGCGACCAGCCCGGTCGCGGACAAGCTGCTGGAGCATAGGCTGCTGGCGCCCGACCAGATCATGGCCGACCTGGCCCAGCTGCTGGGCGCCAAGGTGGAGCTGGGCGAGATCAACGCGGTGGAGGCCGCCACCGCCGCCCTGGCGCTGCAGAGCGCCGAGATCGAGCTGATGCCGTCGCGCCCGCTGCTGGCCGAGGCGGTGCGCCTGTCCGCCCAACTCGGCCATTCCGCGCGCGACTGCCTCTATCTGGCGCTGGCCCAGGGCATGGCCCTGCCGCTGGTCACCGCCAGCCCGGCCCTGGCGGCCGCCGCGCGGGGCCCCAAGGGCGGGCGGCTCGCCGGCCGCGTGGTGCTGATCGGCGAGGTCGAGCGCTTCCTGCGTTGATGCCAGCTGAGTTGCACACATAAAGATATCTTTATGCTTGCCGGGCGGCCGGACCGCTGGTACACCCTGCCGCAGCCGCCGGGGAGTCCCTCCGCGCGCCCGACCCATGACTTCCCGCAGGAGCCCTCGATGCCCGCCAACTTCACCGACTACAAGGTCGCCGACATCTCCCTCGCCGAGTGGGGCCGCAAGGAGATCACCATCGCCGAGACCGAGATGCCCGGCCTGATGGCGCTGCGCGAGGAGTTCGGCAAGTCCCAGCCGCTGAAGGGCGCCCGCATCGTCGGCTGCCTGCACATGACCATCCAGACCGCCGTGCTGATCGAGACGCTGACCGCGCTCGGAGCCACGGTCCGCTGGTCCTCGTGCAACATCTTCTCGACCCAGGACCAGGCCGCGGCCGCCATCGCCGCCGCCGGCATCCCGGTCTTCGCCTGGAAGGGCGAGACCGAGGAGGAGTTCTGGTGGTGCATCGAGCAGACGCTGCGCGGCCCGGACGGCTGGACGCCGAACATGATCCTGGACGACGGCGGCGACGTCACCGTGCTGATGCACGAGAAGTACCCGGAGATGCTGAACGACGTGCGCGGCCTCTCCGAGGAGACCACCACGGGCGTGCACCGCCTGTACGAGATGATGAAGAAGGGCGCGCTGCGCGTCCCCGCCATCAACGTCAACGACAGCGTCACCAAGTCGAAGTTCGACAATCTGTACGGCTGCCGTGAGAGCCTGGTGGACGGCATCAAGCGCGCCACCGACGTCATGATGGCCGGCAAGGTCGCCGTCGTCGCCGGCTACGGCGACGTGGGCAAGGGCTCGGCCGCCTCGCTGCGCAGCCAGGGCGCCCGCGTCATGGTCACCGAGATCGACCCGATCAACGCCCTGCAGGCGGCGATGGAGGGTTACCAGGTGGTGACCATGGAAGAGGCCGCCCCGATCGGCGACATCTTCGTCACCGCCACCGGCAACGTCGACGTCATCACGCTCGACCACATGCGCGCCATGAAGGACCGGGCGATCGTCTGCAACATCGGCCACTTCGACAGCGAGATCCAGATCGACTCGCTGCGCAACTACAAGTGGGAAGAGGTGAAGCCGCAGGTCGACGAGGTCGTCTTCCCCGACGGCAAGCGCCTGATCGTGCTGGCCAAGGGCCGCCTGGTGAACCTGGGCTGCGGCACCGGCCACCCGAGCTTCGTGATGTCCGCCAGCTTCACCAACCAGGTGCTGGCCCAGATCGAGCTGTGGCAGAACCACGCCAAGTACGAGCGCAAGGTCTACGTGCTGCCGAAGCACCTGGACGAAAAGGTGGCCTTCCTGCACCTCGGCAAGATCGGCGCCAAGCTGACCACGCTGACGCCGAAGCAGTCCGAGTACATCGGAGTGGCGCCGCAGGGCCCGTTCAAGCCCGAGCACTACCGCTACTAAGAAGGCCTGGCCCTCTCCTCCCGAAAGGGGAGGGGCCTTGACCAGAAGAGAGCCGGCGGGCCTGGATAGGGCCCGCCGGCTTGCTTATTTTCTGCCGGGTTCACTACACTCCGCACCCGTGAGACAGAAACATCTCCCCATGTTCCTTCGCGCCGGCCGGACCCTGACGGGCATCGCGACCGTCCTCGCCGCCGGGCCCGCCCTGGCGCACACGCCGGGGCTGGAGCCGGCCGCCTGGCCGTGGATCGCCGCCGTGCTCGCCGCGGCGACCGCCGGGCTGGGCATCGCCCTGCCGGTAGCGCGCCGCCGGTCCGCCGAGCGGGTCGCGGCGCTGGAGCAGGAGACGGCCCGGCTGCGGGCGCTGGTGGAGGGGGCGCCGGACGCCTGGTGCGCCTGGGGCGCCGACGGCTCGCATGCCTGCTCGCCCCGCCTCAGCGAGTGGCTTGGCCTCTCGGGCACCACCCGGCTGGAGGACATCGAGACGGCGCTGGCCCCCAGCGACGCCGCCGCCCTGCACGGCTCCTTCAAGCACCTGGCCGAGACCGGCCGGCCCTTCCGCCTGGTGGCGGCCAGCGCCGACGGCTCACGGATCTTCCAGATCAGGGGCGGGCGGACCCAGGCCGCGGACGGCGGCCGCTTCGACATGCTGTGGCTGCACGACGTGACCGAGCTGTCCGAGGAGGGCCGCCGGCAGTTCGAGGGCCGCCTGACGGCCGAGGGCGAGCTGCGCGGCCTGCGCCAAGCGCTCGACACGCTGCCCGTGCCGCTCTGGACCCGCCGCCCCGACCGGTCGCTGGGCTGGGTGAACGCCGCCTACGGCCGCGTCGTCGGCGTGCCGCCCGGCGAGGTGCCGGAGCGCCAGGCGGAACTGCCCGGCACCATGGGCGAGGCGCCGCGCGCGCTGGCCGCCCGGGCCGCCCGGGCCGGTGTCGCCCAGTCCGACAGCCGCTACATCGTCGTCGACGGCGAGCGCCGCCTGCTGCGCCTGACCGAAGGGCCGGCGGAGGGCGCCGACGCCGGTTCGGCGGGGCTGGCGCTGGACGTCACCCGCGAGGGCGAGCTGCAGGAGGCGCTGGACCGCCACCTCGCCGCCCATGCCGACGTGCTGGAGCAGCTGGGCTCCGCCATCGCCATCTACGGCGCCGATACCCGGATCAAGTTCTACAACCGCGCCTATGCGCAGCTCTGGGACCTGGACACCGCCTGGCTGGACACCGAGCCGACCTACGGCGAGATCCTGGAGGATCTGCGGTCCCGCCGCCGCCTGACCGAGCAGGCCGACTTCCCGCGCTGGAAGCGCGACCGCCTGGCCATGTTCACCTCGCTGCTGGAGCCGCAGGAGGACCTGCTGCACCTGCCCGACGGCACCACCCTGCGTTCGCTCTCGGTGCCGCACCCGCTGGGCGGGCTGATGTTCGTGCTGGAGGACGTGACCACCGCGCTGGCGCTGGAGTCCTCCTACAACACGCTGATGGCCGTGCAGCAGGAGACGCTGGACAATCTGGCCGAGGGGGTCGCCGTGTTCGGCAGCGATGGTCGGCTGAAGCTCTCCAACCCCGCCTTCGCGCGCATCTGGCGGCTGTCGGGCGATGATCTGCGCGGCGAGCCGCACCTGGCCCAGGTGGTCGACCGGCTGCGTCCCCGGCTGGACGGCGGCGACTGGGAGCGGCGGCGCGGCACCCTCGTCGCCACGCTGCTGGACCGCACCGCCGCCGCCGGCCGCATCGAATGCACCGACCGCTCGGTCATCCAGTACGCCACCGTGCCGCTGCCCGACGGCGCGGTGCTGACCAGCGTGCTCGACGTCACCGACAGCGCCCGGGTCGAGGAAGCGCTGCGCGCCAGCAACGAGGCGCTGGCGGCGGCCGACCGGCTGAAGTCGGAGTTCATCGCCAACGTCTCCTACCAGCTGCGCACGCCGCTGAACGCCATCATGGGATTCGCCGAGATCCTGTCGAACCAGTATTTCGGGCCCCTGAACGACAAGCAGGCGGAATATTCCCGCGGCGTGCTGGAGGCGAGCCGCCGGCTGCTGGCGCTGGTGAACGACATCCTGGACCTCGCCACCATCGAGGCGGGCTTCATGGTACTGGACCGGCAGCAGGTGCAGGTCCGGGCGTTGCTCGAGGGGCTGGCCGACCTGACCCGAGAATGGGCCGCCAAGCGCGGCCTCGCCGTCGAGGTCCGGGTGCCCGACGATGCCGGCAGCTTCACCGCCGACGAGAAGCGGCTGAAGCAGGCGCTGTTCAACCTGATCAGCAACGCCGTGAAGTTCACGCCGGTGGGCGGCTGCATCACGCTGGCCGCCGAGCGCCGCGAGCGGGACGGCGAGATCGTGCTGGCGGTGGAGGATACCGGCGTCGGCATCTCGCAGGACGACCAGGACCGGGTGTTCGGCCGCTTCGAGCGCGGCAGCGGCCCGCAGACCGGCGCCGGTCTCGGCCTGTCGCTGGTGAAGAGCTTCATCGAGCTGCATGGCGGCCGGGTGGAGCTGGACAGCCGCGCCGGCCAGGGCACCACCATCCGCTGCCACCTCCCGCTGGCCCCGGCTCCGGCCGCGGTGAGGGATGGGGAACGGGTGGGGTGAGCTATACTATCCCTCGCCCCTTGCGGGAGAGGGATGGTTGGCAGCGTCTAGGTCGTGCGTCCTTCGACAGGCTCAGGATGAGGGGGGTTGTCGCTGCTCCCGGCCGAGCCTTCGCGGACTGGGAACGAGGAGTGCCTGGCGCACCCCTTCCCTCATCCTGAGCTTGTCGAAGGACGCAGCACGCCCCAGCCCCGCCCGCTCACGCCGCCGGGACGCCCTTGGTGGTGCTGTACTCGAAGTGCAGCGCCTCGCCGGGATGCAGCAGCGGGTGGATGGCGTGGGCGGCCATGGCGGCTTCCGAGAAGCCACAGAGGATCAGCTTCAGCTTGCCGGGGTAGGTGGCGATGTCGCCGATGGCGAAGATGCCGGGCTGGCTGGTGGCGAGAGTCGTCGGGTTGACGGTGATGTGGCCGCGCTCCAGCTCCAGGCCCCATTCGGCGATGGGGCCGAGATTCATCGCCAGCCCGAAGAAGGCCAGCAGGCTGTCGGCCTCCAGCAGCCGCTGCTCGCCCTCCAGCGTCTCGACGCGCACGCCCGTCAGCGTGCCCCCCTCGCCCTCCAGCCCGGAGAGCTGGTAGGGCACCACCATCTCGATGCGGCCCTCGGCGGCCAGCTGCTCCATACGGGCGACGCTCTCGGGCGCGGCGCGGAACTTGGGGCGGCGGTGGACCACCATGACCTTGGCGGCGACGTCGGCCAGCGACAGGGTCCAGTCCACGGCGCTGTCGCCGCCGCCGGCGATGACCACGCGCTTGCCGGCGAAGTCCTGGCGGCGCTTCACGAGATAATGGACCGAGCGGCCCTCATACCGCTCCAGGCCCTCCAGCGGCGGCTTGTTGGGCCCGAAGGCGCCGACGCCGGCGGCGACGATCACGGCCCCGGCGTCGACCGCCGTGCCCTTGTCCGTCTCCACCAGCCAGCGCTCTTCCGCGGTGCGGGTCAGGCGCACCACCTGCTGGCCCAGATGGTAGACCGGATCGAAGGGTGCCGCCTGCTTCGCCAGATTGTCGATCAGGTCGGCGGCGTCGATCGAGGGATAGCCGGGGATATCGTAGATCGGCTTCTCCGGATACATGGCGGTGCACTGGCCGCCCACCATCTCCAGCGCGTCCACCACATGGCATTTCAGCTTCAGCATGCCGCATTCGAAGATGGCGAACAGGCCGACGGGGCCGGCGCCGATGATGCAGACATCAGTGCGGTGGGCGGACATGGGAAGCTCCGGGGCGCTCTCAGGGGAAACCAAGGGCGCCTTCATGTCCCGAATCGCGCCGTTTGGCAATGGTCCGGGGCGCGGGGCCGCCCTTCAGCCCAGCAGCGTCAGCACGCCGCTGTAGCCGTAGAGCCGGCTGTGGCTGATCTCGCCACTGGCGAAGAAGCCGGCCAGCGGCACGCCGGGAAGGGCGCGGGCGATGGTCTCCAGCTCGCCCCGGGCCGTGCCGCCGAACAGGCTGGGCCCGCGCGCCACGCAGGAGACATAGAGCGCGCCGCGCGGCTTCACCGGCAGCCGGGCGGTGGTCTCGGCCGCCATGCGCTCCAGCTCCGCCAGGGCGAAGGCAGGGTCGCGGCGGCAGAAGCGGACCGGCTGTCCCGGCGCCACCGCCTCGCCCACCGCCACCCAGCCGGCGATGGGATCGGCGCGCACGATGTTGCGCACCAGATAGTCGTCCGCTCCCCGGCCCGGCACCGGCAATGCCGCGTAGATGTAGCCGTCGATGCGCCTCATGTCGCGGGCCAGCAGCTCGCCGATCTCCTCGCGGAAGACGGAGAAGGCGCGGCGCCCGTCGATGGCGTGGATCACGTTCTCCGCCGCCTCGGTGACGACGTGCTCCGGTCCGATCGGGGCGCAGCCCTGGGCGACGCCGGTGGCGACGCTGACCGCCCCGTCCAGCAGCACGCCCGAGACCCCCTCCTGCTGCACCGCGCCGCCGACATGGGCGATGGTCCCGCGCGAGGAGACCAGCCCGCCCATCAGGAAGCCGCCCGCCTCCCCCGCCAGCCGGGGCAGCAGCGCGTCGAGGCCCCGGTGGCGCGGATCGGCATGGACGATGCCGACGCGTGGGCCGGGCAGCGGCGGGCGGGACCGGCGCCAGCGCGCCACGTCCTCGCGGAAGCCGTCCAGCCCGCCCGTCACGGCGGGGAAGACCCGCCAGCTGTCGTCGGGCAGGCGGGCGACCAGCACGGCGATGCCGGGCTCGTCGAACAGCTCGGCCGCGCCGTCGCCGGCGGTGCCGCAGATGCCGATGCCGACCGCGCCCACCCAGTCGCGCACACCGGTCACGGCCTTCAGCAGAGTCAGGATGCTGCCGATGTCCTCGGCGAGGTGGTCGGTGACGTAGAGGAAGCCGAGGTTCGCGCCTGCCGGCACGGACAGCCGGTCCAGGCAGGCCTTCGCCGCCTGTCCCCAGTCCGGGCCGGCCGCCAGGGCCGCGGCGAAGGCGGGGCCGTTCACCTCGCCTGCCCCTGGGCCTGACCCTTGCCGGCCGGCTTGGCGCCCAGCTTATCGAGAGACTGCTTCACGACGGGGAGGATGTTGCGGGTCATGACCGCCACGCCCTCGGCGTTGGGGTGCATGCCGTCGGCGAGGCTGAGCTTCGGGTCCAGCGCCACCCCCTCCAGGATGAAGGGGTAGAGCGGCACGCCGTACTTCCGGGCCATGTCGGGGAAGACGGCATTGAAGGCGTCGCCATAGGCGCGGCCCAGGTTCGGCGGCGCCATCATGCCCAGGATCACGGCCGGCACCTTGGCCGCCTGCAGCTTGGACAGGATCCCGTCCATGTTGGCGCGGGTGTTGGCGGGATCGATGCCGCGCAGCCCGTCATTGCCGCCCAGCGCCACCACCACCAGGTCGGGCTTGTCGCCCAGCAGCCAGTCCAGCCGCGACAGGCCGCCGGCCGTCGTGTCGCCGGAGACCGCGGTGGCGGGGAAGGTCACGTCGTAGCCCTCCGCCTTCAGCGCCGCCTCCATCTGGGAGGTCAGCGCCTTCTCCGGGGCCAGACCGTAGCCGGCCGACAGGCTGTCGCCCAGGATCATGACCTTCCAGCTCTTCGCCTCTGCCGCGGGGGCGGCGAGGACGAGAAAAAGCGCAAGGGTCCACAGCCCCAGGGCCGAAATGGTCCGCCGCAGCGAATTGACAAAGGGGGCTCCGGGGCCATATCGGCAAGAGCCCGCCGCCGCGACATCGGAATTCATCATGACCATCCCGTCCCTCATGCCCTCTGGCGTGCCCGCCGTCCGCCTCGAAGGCGTCCAGCTGACTTTGGAAAGCGCCGCCGGGCCCGTCAACATTCTCCGCGGGATAGACCTATCGGTGGGCCCGGGCGAGAAGGTCGGCGTGGTCGGCCCCAGCGGCTCCGGCAAATCGACCATGATGATGATCATGGGGGGCCTGGAGCGTCCCTCCAAGGGCCGGGTGGTGATCGCGGGCCAGGATCTGGGCGTGCTGGACGAGGATGGCTTGGCCCGTTTCCGCCGCGACAAGGTCGGGATCGTCTTCCAGTCCTTCCACCTGATCCCGACCATGACGGCACTGGAGAACGTGGCGGTGCCGCTGGAGTTCGCCGGGCTGGACGACGCCTTCGACCGCGCCCGCGCCGGCCTCGAGGCGGTCGGCCTCGGCCACCGCCTCACCCACTACCCCGGCCAGCTCTCGGGCGGCGAGCAGCAGCGCGTGGCGCTGGCGCGCGCCTTCGCGCCGGAGCCGGCCCTGCTGCTGGCGGACGAGCCCACCGGCAATCTCGACGGCGACACCGGCAACCACATCGTGAAGCTGATGTTCGACCTGGCGCACCGCTGCGCCACCACCTTGGTCCTCATCACCCACGACCCCGCCCTGGCCCAGCGCTGCGACCGGGTGATCCGGGTGCAGGACGGCCGCATCGTCGATGACGGCCGCCCGGCGCTGCGCGCCGTGGCCGATTGAGCGGGGCCCGTCGATGACCGCCATTTCGCACGATCGCGTCGTTCCCGCGGCCAACCCGGGCCGCCTTTCCCAGCTGTCGCTGGCGCTGCGCCTCGCCCGGCGCGAGCTGCGCGGCGGGCTGAAGGGCTTCCGCATCTTCCTGGCCTGCCTGATCCTGGGCGTCGGCGCCATCGCGGCGGTGCAGTCGCTCTCCAGCGGCATCCTGGACGCGCTGCGCGCCGACGGCCGCGCCATCCTGGGCGGCGACGTGGCGGTGCGGCAGCTCTATCGCGAGATCACGCCGGAACAGCTGGCCTGGCTGACCGGCCAGGGGACGGTGGCGGTGAACGCCGAGATGCGCGGCATGGCCCGCCTGCCCGCCGACCCCGCCCGCACCAGCCTGGTCGAGCTGAAGGCCGTCAGCCCCGCCTACCCGCTCTACGGCGCCATGAGTTTCCGCGACGGCGACGCGCCGCTGCATGAGCGGCTGGCGCAGCGCGACGGCATCTGGGGTGCCGTGGCCGAGGAGACCCTGGCGCTGCGGCTGGGCCTGAAGGAGGGCGACCGGCTGGGCGTGGGCGACATCGAGGTGCAGCTGCGCGGCATCATCGCGTCCGAGCCCGACCGGGCCGGCGGCGGCGGCCTCAGCCTGGGGCCGCGCCTGATGATCGCGGGCGGGGCCCTGCCCGCCTCCGGCCTGCAGCAGCCCGGCAGCATGATCACATGGAGCTATCTGGTGAAGCTGCCCGGCGGCACCGACCTGAAGGGCTGGCAGGACCAGCTGAAGGCCGCCTTCCCCGACGCCGGCTGGCGCACCCGCGACTTCACCAACGCCGCGCCGCAGCTGACCCGCTTCATCGACCGGCTGACCCAGTTCCTGACGCTGGTCGGCATGACCTCGCTGCTGGTGGGCGGTGTCGGCGTCGGCAATGCCGTGCGCGCCTACATGGAGAGCAAGACCGAGACCATCGCCACGCTGAAGTGCCTGGGCGCGCGCGGCGGGCTGGTGTTCGAGGTGTACCTGGCGCAGATCCTGGCGCTGTCGGCGATCGGCATCCTGGCGGGGCTGGTGCTGGGTGCCGGCATCCCCGTGGTGGCCGGCCGGGCCATGTCGGGCATGCTGCCGGTGGCGGCCAACATCGGAATCTACCCCGGCGCGCTGGCCGTGGCCGCCGGCTTCGGCCTGCTGACGGCGCTGGTCTTCTCGCTCTGGCCGCTGGGCCGGGCGCGCGAGGTGCCGGCGGCCTCGCTGTTCCGTGAGACGGTGGCCGGGGCCAAGGGCCGGCCGCGCGGCATCTACCTGATCATGCTGACCGTCGCGGCGCTGGCGCTGGCCGGGCTGGCGGTGGCGACCTCCACCGACCGGGGCTTCGCGGCGGCCTTCGTGCTGGGCTCGGCGGCGACGCTGCTGGCCTTCGGCGGCGCCGGCAAGGCGGTCTCCCGCATCGCCGCCCGCCTGCCCCGGCCGAAGCGCCCGGGGCTGCGGCTGGCGCTGGCGAACCTGCACCGGCCGGGCAACCCGACGGCGACCGTGGTGCTGTCGCTGGGCCTGGGCCTCACCGTGCTGGTCGCCATCGCGCTGATCGAGGGCAATTTCCGCAAGGAGGTGCAGGAGACCCTGCCCGAGGACGCGCCCGCCTTCTTCTTCCTGGACATCCAGCCGAACCAGCTGGCGCAGTTCCGCGACACCATCGCCGCCGTGCCCGGCACCTCCGACCTGCAGGTAACCCCGTCCTTGCGCGGCCGCATCTCGAAGGTGAACGGCAAGCCGGCGGAGGAGGCGATCGTCGCCAAGCAGCACTCCTGGGTGCTGCAGGGCGACCGCGGCGTCACCTACCAGGCCAAGAGCCCGGGCAAGGACGTGGTGGTCGCCGGTGCCTGGTGGCCGGAGGACTACCAGGGCCCGCCCAAGCTGGCGATCTACAAGGACATCGCCGAGGCCTTCGGCATCGGGCCCGGCGCGGTCATGACCCTGAACATCCTGGGCCGCGACATCGACGCCGAGGTGGCGGTGGTGCGCGACCTGGACTTCTCGTCGCTGGGCATCAACTTCACCCTGGTGCTGAGCCCGGGCGTGCTGGAGGGCGCGCCGCAGACCCACATCGCCACGGTGCGCGCGGTGCCTGAGGCCGAGCAGGCGGTGCAGCGCAACGTCGCCGCCGGCTTCACCAACGTCACCGCCGTGCGCATCAAGGAGGCACTGGAGACGGTCAACAAGGTGCTGACCGACATCGGCGCCGCCGTGCGCATGACCGCCGCCGTGTCGCTCATCGCCGGCACGCTGGTGCTGGCGGGCGCCATCGCCGCCGGCCACCGCCGCCGGGTCTACGACGCGGTGGTGCTGAAGGTGCTGGGCGCCACGCGCGGCACCATCGTCCGCGCCTTCCTGGTGGAGTACGGGCTGCTGGGCCTCATCACCGCGCTCATCGCCGGCGTGCTGGGCACGGTGGTGGCCTGGGCGGTGCTGACCCAAGTGATGGAACTGGACTTCACCTTCATGCCCGGCGCCGTGCTGGCGACGGCGGCCCTGTCGACCGCCATCACGCTGGGGCTGGGCTTCCTCGGCACCTGGCGGGCCCTGGGCCAGCCGGCGGCGCCGCTGCTGCGGAACGACTGAGGCGGGGGGTGGGCGCCCTCCATTTCCCGTCATCCCCGCGGAGGCGGGGACCCAGGCAATGAGCGTGCTACACGGATGAGAAAGGGCGCCAGCGGTGACGTTGGCGCCCTTCCCGTTTGGCTCCGGAGCAAGCGGATTGCCTGGGTCCCCGCCTCCGCGGGGAACACGAGGAAAAGAGAAAGGGCCGCCCCGTCGCCGGGAGCGGCCCTTCCGAACGTCAGGCAGCGCGGCCCGATCAGCCGGCCTTCGGCGCCTCGGCGGCGGGCAGGTTGCCCTTGGAGACCATGACCATGGCCTCGCGCAGCAGGCGGCCATGGATGGTGTAGCCAGCCTGCAGCACCTGGACCACGCTGCCCTGGGGCTGGCTGGAATCGACCTCGGCGATGACCTGGTGGAAATTCGGGTCGAAGGGCTGGCCCTGCGGCTCCATGCGGACGATGCCGGCGCGCTCGAAGGAGGCGGCCAGCTGGCGCTCGGTCGCCTCGACGCCGATCAGCAGGTTGTTCACCTGCTCGTTGCCCTGGCGGGTCTCGGCCGGCACGGCCTCCACCGCGCGGCGGAGATTGTCGGCCACGGCCAGCAGCTCCTTGGCGAAGTTGGAGACGGCGTACTTGGCCGTGTCCTCGCGCTCCTTCTGGGCGCGGCGGCGGGTGTTCTCGGTCTCCGCCATGGCGCGCATCAGCTGGTCCTTCAGCGAAGCGACCTCGGCCTCCAGCAGGGTGGCGCGCATCCCGGCGTCGGGATCGTAGCCGCCGGCCGCCGGCTGCTCGGCGCCGTTGGAAGCACCGTTCGCCTGGGGAGCGGCCTGCGTGGCGTCCGTCTCGGGAATGGTCTCGGCCGGGTTCTTCTCGGTGTCGCTCATCGGGTCCTGCCTTCTGGTTTCCTCCGGCCTCTGCCCTCGGCGGCGAGGGGGGCCGGCTGTCATGTCGGGGGGACGGGAGGTTCTAAGCCGTCCCGCGCTCGGGGTCTAGATGGGGATAGGAGGGCGCCGCCGCTACCCCAGCAGGCGCCCGATCACCTTCGCCGTGTAGTCCACCATCGGGATGATGCGGGCGTAGTTGATCCGGGTCGGGCCGATGACGCCGACGGCGCCGACGATCTGCTCCTTGGTGTTCATGTAGGGCGCCACGATCATGGAGCAGCCGGCGTGGCGGAACAGGTCGTTCTCGGCGCCGATGAAGATCTGCACCCCGTCGGCGCGGCCGGTCGCGTCCAGCAGCCGCATCATGTGCTCGCGCGCCTCCAGCGCCTCGAACAGGCTCCGGATGCGCTCCAGGTCGGAGATGGCGGTGACGTCCTCCAGCAGCTTTGCCTGGCCGCGCACGATCAGCACGCCGTTGCCCTTGGCGGCGCCGCCCCAGGTGGCGAGGCCGGCCTCCACCACCTTGCGGGTCAGTTCGTCCAGCTGGCTGCGCTGCTGCTCGGCCTCCGCCTGGATGGCGGAGCGCGCCTCCTCCAGCGTGCGGCCGACGATGCGGGCGTTCAGATAGTTGCTGGCCATTGTCAGCGCCGAGGCGGGCATGCCCAGCGGCACCTCCACCACCCGGTTCTCGACCAGCCCCTCCTCCGTCACCATCACCACCAGCGCGCGGCCGGGGGCGAGGTTGACGAACTCCATGTGCTTCAGCGGCCGGTCGGTCTTCGGCGCGAAGACCAGCCCGGCGCACGACGACAGGCCCGACAGCATGGTCGAGGCCTCCTCCAGCACCTCCGGCACCGAGCGGCCGGCGGCGGCGCACTGGCCGTCGATGCTGATGCGCTCCTCGTCCGACAGGCCGCCGACCTCCAGCAGGCCGTGGACGAAGAGCCGCAGGCCCGCCTCGGTGGGCAGGCGGCCGGCCGAGGTGTGCGGCGCCATCAGCAGCCCGGCCTCCTCCAGATCCGCCATGACGTTGCGGATGGTGGCGGGGGACAGGCTCATGCCGAGCTTGCGCGAGATGGTGCGCGAGCCGACCGGCTCGCCCGTCTCGACATAGGCTTCGACGATGTGGCGGAAGACGTCCCGCGATCTCTGATTCAGCTCTGTGATCATTCCCGCGTTCTGCGTGTCCACGGCCAAATCTGCATGGTGTGACAACGAATCTAGTCGGCCCGGGGTCCGCAATCAATGCATCCCCGCGCCCAACTGTGGACTAAGCCCCGGCGGAGGATTAGGTATTCACCCTTCGACCGATACGACCATAGAAGAAACGCCATGACCCGCCCGTCCGGCCGCGCCCTCGACCAGCTCCGCGCCGTCAGCCTGGAGCCCGGCTTCGCCAAGTACGCCGAGGGCTCCTGCCTCGTGCGCTTCGGCGACACGCACGTGCTCTGCACCGCCAGCGTCGAGGAGAAGGTGCCGCCCTTCATGCGCGGCAAGGGGGAGGGCTGGGTGACGGCCGAGTACGGCATGCTGCCCCGCGCCACCCACTCGCGCACCGACCGCGAGGCGGCCAAGGGCAAGCAGTCCGGCCGCACCCAGGAGATCCAGCGCCTGATCGGCCGCGCGCTGCGCGCCGTCACCGACCGCAAGGCCATGGGCGAGTGCCAGGTGAAGATCGACTGCGACGTGCTGCAGGCCGACGGCGGCACACGCACCGCCGCCATCACCGGCTCCTACGTGGCGCTGCACCTGGCCTTCCAGCATCTGGTGAAGGTCGGCTTCATGAAGGCCATCCCTCTGACCGACAGCGTCGCCGCCATCTCCTGCGGCATCTACCAGGGCAGCGCCGTGCTGGACCTGGACTATGCCGAGGACAGCACCGCCCAGGCCGACAGCAACTTCGTGCTGACGGGCCGCGGCGGCATCGTCGAGGTGCAGGGCACGGCCGAGGAGCGGCCCTTCGAGGAGGGGCAGTTCCTGGAGCTGATGCGCCTGGCGCAGAAGGGCGTGGCCGAGCTGACGATCCTGCAGAACCGCGCCCTGGGGCTCTGAGCCATGCAGCCGCCCGCTTCCCTGGACGCCTGGATGTTCGACCGGCTGCTGGCCCTGGTCCACGGCCCGCAGCGCGACACGACGTTCGGCGGCATGCATGAGCGGCTGGGCGAGGACCTCAAGCCCCGCCCCATGGGCTTCAAGCGGCTGGTGGTGCAGTGCCGGCAGATGTACGTGGCGAGCCACGCCTACCTGCTGCGCCGCGACCCGCGCGACCTGGAGCTGGCGACGCATCTCTTCGACTGGGTGCTGGCGCATTACCGCGACCCCGTCCATGGCGGCTGGTGGTTCTCGGTGACGCCGGACGGATCGGCGCCGGTGGACCGCAGCAAGGATTTCTACGGCCACGCCTTCACCCTGTTCGCGCTGGGCTGGTACCTGCGCGCTTCGGGCGACGCGCGAGTGCACGCCGTGGCCGCCCACACCGCCGACATGATCGAGGGGCCGCTGGCGCACCCCAACGGGCTGGGCCACTGGGTCGCCTGCGGGGAGGACTGGACGCCGAAGCCCGGCATCCGCCAGCAGAACCCGCACATGCACCTGCTGGAGGGCTATCTCTCCCTGCTGGAGGCGACCGGGCCGCTGGGCGAGGGCGGCGCGCGCTGGGTGCAGGGGGCCGAGCGGGTGATGGAGCTGGTCACGCAGCGCTTCATCGGCGCCGACGGCGTGCTGGGCGAGTACTACACCGACGACTGGGCGCCGCACCCCGAGGAGGGCCACCGCGCCGAGCCCGGGCACCATTACGAATGGGCCTGGCTGCTGGCCTGGGCGGCGGACAGGCTCGGCCGGCCGGAGGCGCTGGCGGCGGCCAAGGGGCTGCACCGCTTCGCCGAGGGCTGCCTGCTGCCCGAGGATAGGGTGCTGGACGAGGTCGACCGCCAGGGCCGACCGGTCAAGACCACCCGCCGCATCTGGCCGGGCGGCGAGCGCATCAAGGCGCTGGGCCTGTTCGGCACGCGCGAGCAGCTGGACCGGGCCATCGCCGCGCTGTTCCGCGATTATCTGCGCCCCGACGGCACCTGGGTTGAGCATCTGAACGCCGACGGCTCGCCCATGACCGACTATCTGCCGGGCACCACGCCCTACCATATCTTCCTGGCGCTGGCCGAGGCGCGGCGGGCCCTGTCCGCCCCGGCCCCCGCCGCGCCCGTGACGGCCTGAGGCCCCATGACCCAGCAGTTTCGTAAGTTCAGCGGCGATACCCTCGTCATCGCCAGCCACAACAAAGGCAAGGTGAAGGAGATCGCCGAGCTGCTGGGCGCCTATGTATCCCGGTTCCCCACCGCCGGCGAGCTGGGCCTGCCCGAGCCGGAAGAGACCGAGACCACCTACAAGGGCAATGCCGAGCTGAAGGCGCTGGCGGCGGCGCGGGCCAGCGGCCTGCCGGCGCTCTCGGACGACAGCGGCATGTCGGTGGACGCTCTGGGCGGGGCGCCCGGCATCTATTCCGCCCGCTGGGCCGGGCCGGAGAAGGACTTCGCCGCCGCCATGGCGCGGGTGGAGCGCGAGCTGCCGCCCGACGCCGACCGTGGCGCCGAGTTCGTCTGCGCGCTCTGCATCGCCTGGCCGGACGGCCATGTCGAGACGGTCGAGGGCCGGCTGCGCGGGACCCTGGTCCACCCGCCGCGCGGCACCAAGGGCTTCGGCTACGACCCGATCTTCATCCCGCTGGGCGACACCCGCACCTTCGGCGAGATCGAGCCGGAGGAGAAGCACGCCATGAGCCACCGCGCCCTCGCCTTCCGTCAGCTGGTGGAGCGATGCTTCCGGTGACCGAGGATCAAAGGGGCTTCGGCCTCTACGTCCACTGGCCCTTCTGCGCCTCCAAGTGCCCCTACTGCGACTTCAACAGCCATGTCCGCGAGCGCACCGACCAGGCGCGCTGGCGCGACGCGCTGCTGCGGGAGCTGGACCATTTCGCGGACCAGACGCCAGGCCGGGTGCTGACGTCCGTCTTCTTCGGCGGCGGCACACCCTCGCTGATGGACCCGGGCACGGTCGAGGCGATCCTGCGCCGCGCCGATGAGCGCTGGGGCCTGCCCGCCGGCACCGAGGTGACGCTGGAGGCCAATCCCACCAGCGTCGAGGCGGACAAGTTCAGGGCCTTCCGCGCCGCCGGGGTGAACCGGGTGTCCATGGGCATCCAGGCGCTGAACGACCCCGACCTGAAGTTCCTGGGACGGCGCCATTCCGTGGCGGAGGCGCTGGAGGCCGTTTCCCTGGCCCGCGCCACCTTCGACCGCTTCAGCTTCGACCTGATCTACGCCCGTCCCGGCCAGACGGTTGCGGCCTGGAGCGACGAGCTGCACCGGGCGCTGGACCATGCGGTCGGGCACTTGTCGGTCTACCAACTGACCATCGAGGAGGGCACGCAGTTCCACACGCTGCATGCCCGCGGCGAGCTGGTGATCCCCGATGAGGAGCTGGCCGGCGACCTCTACGAGGCCACGCAGCAGGTGTTGGAAGCGGCGGGCCTGCCGGCCTACGAGGTCTCCAACCATGCCCGCCCGGGTGAGGAAAGCCGGCACAACCTGGTCTACTGGCGCTATGGCGACTATGTCGGCATCGGCCCGGGCGCTCATGGCCGGCTGACCCTGCCAAGTGGCAAGGTCGGCACCCGCACCCACCGGGGCCCGGAGCCCTGGCTCGACCTGGTGGCCGCGCACGGTACCGGCGCCAAGGAGCCGGAGCCGATCGAGCCGGCCCAGCGCGTCGACGAGATGCTGATGATGGGGCTGCGCCTGGCCGAGGGCGTGCCGTTGTCCCGCATCGAGACGGAGGCCGGCCGGCCCTGGCGTGACGTCATTGCTGTCACTGCCGTCGAGACGATGGTCCGCCACGGCTTCCTGGAGCCCGTGGGCGACCGCCTGCGCGCCACCGTCGCGGGGCGGCAGCGGCTGAACGGGCTGTTGGGGACGCTGCTGGCGTAAGTCGCATGCAGCCGCAGGCGCAATGCGACATGGCCGGCCGCAGCATGTCGCATTGCGCTGCGCTCCATGCGACCTACGAAATAGCCGCGCGATAGCTTACCACCGTCATCCCCGCGGAGGCGGGAACCCAGGCACTCCCTTTGCACCGGAGGGGCGAGGAAAGGGTGCAACGCCGCCCCTTGCACCTGTCCGATTAACTGACAGCAAGCTCATTACCTGGGTCCCCGCCTCCGCGGGGATGACGGGCGAGAAATGCAGTGGGGCAGCCCTACAACCGCCCCGCCACCGCCAGGAAGTCGCGGATCAGGTCGGGGTTCTTGTGCCCCGGCCGGTCCTCGACGCCCGAGGACACGTCCACGGCGGTGGCGCCCGACGTGCGGACGGCCTCCTCCAGGTTCCCGAGCGTCAGCCCGCCCGAGAGCATCCAGGGCAGCGGCCAGCGGCGGCCGGTCAGCAGGGTCCAGTCGAAGCTGAGGCCGTTGCCGCCGGGCAGGGCCGAGACGTTGGCGGGCGGTTTGGCGTCGAACAGCAACCGGTCGCAGCTGCCGGCGTAGGATGCGGCGCGGTCGAGATCGTCCGATCCCGCGATCTTCACCGCCTTCATGACCGGGATGGCGTAGGTGGCCCGGATTTCCGCCACGCGGGCAGGGGTCTCCTCGCCGTGCAGCTGGATCATGTCCAGCGGCACCTGGCTGACGACATGCTCGAGATACTCGTCGTCCGGTTCCACGAACAGCCCGACAACCCGCGTTCCCGTCGGCACCATGCGGGCCAGCTGGGCGGCGAGGGGTGGGGCGACGTGGCGCGGCGAGCGCTCGTAGAAGACCAGCCCCACATAGCGCGCGCCGCCCTCGATGGCGGCCTGCATCGCATCGGGATGGTTGATGCCGCAGATCTTGGCCTGGACCGTCACGCCAGCTCCTCCGCGATGCGCCGGGCGGCCGCGGCCGGATCGTCGGCATGGGTGATGGGCCGGCCGATCACCAGGTGGGTGGCGCCGGCGGCGATGGCCTCGCGCGGGGTCATGACCCGCTTCTGGTCGTTGGCCGCAGCCCAGGCCGGCCGGATTCCCGGCACCATCAGGGTGAAGTCGGGGCCGAGATCGCCACGCAGCACGGCGCATTCATTGGGCGAGCAGACCACGCCATCGATGCCGGACGTCCGCGCCAGAGCCGCCAGGCGGCGCACCTGGTCCGCCATCATCTTGTCCTGGCCGACGGCGGCGAGGTCTTCCGAGCCCAGGCTGGTCAGCACCGTCACCCCCAGGATGCGCGGCCGCTCCACGCCCAGCCTCGCCGCCTCCTCCGCCGCGGCCTCGGCCGCCGCGCGCATCATGGCGCCGCCGCCGGAGGTGTGGATGGTCAGGAAGCGCGGCGCCAGCGGCACGACCGAGCGCACCGCTCCGGCCACCGTGTTGGGGATGTCGTGGAACTTCAGGTCCAGGAACAGCGGCAGGTCCAGCCCGTCGGTGACGCGGCGTATGCCGTCCGGACCGGCGGCGCAGAAGAACTCCAGCCCCAGCTTGGCGCCGCCGACCGTGCCGCGCAGCCAGCCCAGCAGGTCGCGGGCGGCCTCCGGTTCGGGCGTGTCGATGGCGACATAAACGGGGGAGGTGGGGCTCATGGCGGGGCTCATGTCCTGTCAGATGGTCCGGGCAGGCCGGAAGGGAAGCATGGACGCCCCGTCTTTTGAAGCCCGCTCACCCGGTGGGCCGCCACCCGCCCAGCGGATAGCTGCGCTGCTCATGATAGGTCGGCCCGCCGCGGCCCAGCACGCTCTCGTACAGCACGAAGCGCTCGGCCATGAAGGGGCCCTCCTTGAACAGGCCCCGATCCTCGATCAGCCGCGCCACTTTGCCGGCCGGCGCCTCGTTGAAGCGGGCGAGTGTGACATGGGGGGTGAATTTCCGCTCCTCCGCCGGCAGTCCCGCCCGCACCACGGCGCTCTCCACCTTGGCCTGCAGGTGGCGGAGCGCCTCCGACGCATCGACCTTGACCCAGAGGGTGCGGGCCATGTGCCCCTTGCCGAAGGTGCCAAGCCCGTCCAGCGTCAGGGGGAAGGGCTCGGCCCGGACCATGTCCAGCGCCCCGTCCACGTCCTGCGCCACGCCCTCGTCCACCTCGCCGATGAAGCGCAACGTGACGTGGTAGTTCTCGGGCGGGACCCAGCGGCCCGGCAGTCCGCCACCCAAGGTCTTCAGCCGGTCGCGCACCGCCTCCGGCAGCGGCAGCCCCACGAACAGTCGGATCATCGGCGGGGCCTCCTCAGGATATCAGGGACAGGGCGAGGGGTTGGCGGCGTGCACCTGCTCGATCTCCGCCAGCACCTCTTCCGACAGAACAAGGTCGTAGGCGTCCAGGTTCGCGCGCAGATGCTCCATAGACGTGGCGCCGAAGATGCTGGAGGTGACGAAGGGCCGGCGATGCACCCAGGCCAGCGCCATCTGCGCCGGGTCGAGCCCGTGCCGCCGCGCGATCTCGACATAGGCGGCGGTGGCGGCCGCCCCCCTCGGCTTGTTGTAGCGCGACGGGCGCGGGTCGATGGCGCGGCGGCTGCCCGGCGGCAGGGCGCCGTTCAGGTACTTGCCCGAGAGCGTGCCGCCGCCCATCGGCGAATAGGCCAGCAGCCCGACATCCTCGCGCAAGGACACCTCGGCCAGATCCTGCTCGAAGGTGCGGTTCAGCAGGTTATAGGCGTTCTGGATCGACACGACTCGCGGCAGCCCCAGGCTCTCCGCCGCGTGCAGCCAAGCCATGGTGCCCCAGGCCGTCTCGTTGGAAAGCCCGATGTGGCGGATCTTGCCGGCCGTGACCAGGTCGGTCAGGGCCACCAGCGTCTCGGCGATCGGCACGCCCGGGTCGCCTCCCTTCGGCGCCCGGCCGAACTTCGCCACCGGGCGGTCGGGCCAGTGGATCTGGTAGAGGTCGATATAGTCGGTGCGCAGGCGGCGCAGGCTGTCCTCCACCGCCCGCACGATGTTGGCGCGGTCCAGGCGGCTCCTGCCCTCGCGGATCCAGCCGAACCCGCCGTCGGGCCGGCCGATGATCTTGGTCGCCAGCACGATGCGGTCGCGGCCGCCGCGCGACGCGAACCAGCTGCCGATGATCTCCTCCGTACGCCCGTACGTCTCGGCGCTGGGCGGGATGGCGTACATCTCGGCGGTGTCCCAGAAATTGACCCCGCGTTCCAGCGCCAGGTCGGCCTGGGCATGGCCCTCGGCCTCGCTGTTCTGGAAGCCCCAGGTCATGGTGCCCAGGCAGACGGCGCTCACCGTCAGGTCGGTGCGGCCGAGGCGGCGCTGCTCCATGGATCGTTCCCCCATCTTTCCGGCGGCCGCTGCCATAACACCGGGCGCGGGGGAAGGAAACCGTCCCGTCATGCCCTTACTTGTCCCAGAGGTTGGGCTTGCCCCATAAGGGGCAGGGCCTCCACACTCGTTTCCGCCATGACCGACATGTCCGCCACCATCGCTTTCGACCTGCCCGACGAGGCCGCCACATCAGCCCTGGCGGCGCGGGTGGCCGCGCGCCTGGCGCCGGGCGATGTGGTGGCGCTGACGGGCGACCTCGGCGCCGGCAAGACCGCCTTCGCGCGTGCCGCCATCCGCAGCCTGGCCGGAGCGGAGGAGGAGGTGCCGAGCCCCACCTTCACCCTGGTCCAGACCTACGAGCTGCCCGCCTTTTCCCTCTGGCACTTCGACCTGTACCGGCTGAAATCCTCGGACGAGGTGCTGGAGCTGGGCTGGGACGAGGTGCGCGACGGCGGGGTGGCGCTGGTCGAATGGCCTGACCGGCTGGGCCGGCTGGCACCAAACGACCGGCTGGACATCCGCCTGACCATCACCGGCGACGGCGCCCGCCGCGCCGACCTCACCGGCCAGGGCTCCTGGGCCGGCCGTCTGGAGACCCTATGAGCACCGCCGCATTGCAAGAGCCCCGCGAGACCGAGATCATCCGATTCCTGGCCGGGATCGGCTGGGGCCGCGCGCTGCGCCGGGCCATGGGCGCCGACTGGTCGTCCCGCCGCTACGAGCGGCTGGAGATGGACGGGCGCCGCGCCATCCTGATGGACGCGCCGGGCGCCGCGGCGGCGCAGGTGCCGCCCTTCGTCCAGATCGGCGGCATCCTGTCGGGCCTCGGCCTCTCCGCCCCGGTGATCTACGGCGCCGACGAACCGGCCGGCCTGCTGCTGCTAGAGGATTTCGGCGACGCCACCTACGCGGCGATGCTGGACGGCGGCGCCGTGCCGGCCCTGCCGCTGTACGAGCGCGCCACCGACGTGCTGGTCGCCCTGCATCGGGGATTCCGAGACGAGGGCGGGCTGCCGCTCTACGACAAGGGCCTGTTCCTGGAGCAGGTCATGCTCTTCGCCGACGCCTATGTCCCGGCCGCCATCGGCCGGCCGCTGGGCGAGTCCGACCGCCGTGCTCTGGCCGACGCCTGGGCCGCCGTCCTGGACGATGCCTTCGGCGTGCCGGACAGCCTGCTGCTGCGCGACTACCATCCGGGCAATCTGATGCATCTGGAGGGGCGGCCCGGCGTGGCGTCCTGCGGCCTGCTGGACTATCAGGACGCCGGCATCGGCCCGGTCTCCTACGATTTGCTGTCGCTGCTGGAGGACGCCCGGCGCGACGTCGACCCCACCATCCAGGCGGCCATGGTGGCGCGCTACCTGGACGCCTTCCCCGCCCTTGACCGCGCCGCCTTCGGCCGCTCCTATGCCGTCCTGGGCGCCGTGCGCCACGCCCGCATCGTCGGCCGCGTGGCGCAGCTGGCCGAGGCGCAGCGGGCGGCGGGGGGAAGCGCCCGCCAGCTGGGCTTCCTGCCCCGCGTCTGGGGCCAGCTGACCGCCAAGCTGTCCGACCCCGCCCTGGCGCCGGTTCGCGCCTGGGTACAGACTCATCTGCCCCCCGACGGGGCCATTCCGCAGATCCTGGGAGTTTCCGGTCGATGAGCATGCCCACCCACGCCATGGTCCTGGCCGCCGGCCTGGGCCTGCGCATGCGGCCGCTGACGCTGACCCGCCCGAAGCCGCTCATCGAGGTCGCGGGCCGCACCATGCTGGACCGCGCGCTGGACCGGCTGGAGGAGGCCGGCGTCGGCACGGCGGTGGTGAACTCCCACCATCTCGGGCACATGATCGGCGAGCATCTGGCCGGACGGCAGCGCCCGCGCATCGTGCTGTCGCCCGAGGCGGAGCTGCTGGAGACCGCCGGCGGCGTGGTCCATGCGCTGGACAAGCTGGGGAACGAGCCCTTCTTCACGGTCAATGCCGACATCATGTGGCTGGACGGGCCGACCCCGGCGCTGACCCGCATGGCGCGCTGCTGGGACCCGGAGCGCATGGACGCGCTGCTGCTGCTGATGCCCACGGTCGCGGCGGTCGGCTATGAGGGGCGCGGCGACTACCATATGGAGCCGGACGGCGCGGCCCGCTTCCGCCAGGCGGACGAGATCGCGCCCTTCGTCTATGCCGGCGTGCAGATCATCAAGCCCGAGCTTTACCGCGGCCTCACCCCGGGCAAGCGCTCCAACACCGAGCTGTGGCACAAGGCCGAGGCGGCGGGCCGCCTCCACGGCATCCGCCATGACGGCGTCTGGTTCCATGTCGGCACGCCCGAGGCGCTGGAGGAGGTCGAGGGGCTGATCGGCCGCCGCGCCCCCCTGAGCCAGCCGCAGACGGTGGAGCCCTGATGGCGGGCCCGCGGGTCCATACCATCCCGCCGGGGATGCCTTTCGTCGACGCGCTGGCGGCGGGCATCCGGGCGGAGATCGGCGACGACCCTCTGGCCCTGTCGCAGGCCACCATCCTGCTGCCCACCGCCCGCGCCGTCCGCTCCCTGCGCGAGGCGTTCCTGCGCCAGTCCGAGGGCCGGCCGGTGCTGCTGCCCCGCCTGACCGCGCTGGGCGACGTCGACGCCGACGAGGTGGCGCTGTCGCTGGAGGGGCTGCCGGCCGGCGGCGCCGCGCTGGACGAGGCGCCGGCGATCGGGTCCTTGCGCCGCCAGCTGCTGCTGACCCGGCTGGTGAAGCGCGTGCCGAACCTCGCCGCCACCACCGCCCAGGCGGCCCGGCTGGCGCGGGAGCTGGGCAAGCTGCTGGACGAGATCCAGACCGAGCGGCTGGACCCGGCCGCCCTCAAGGCCCTGGCGCCCGAGGACCATGCCGAGCACTGGCAGCTCACCCTCGACTTCCTGAAGATCCTGACCGAGGCCTGGCCCGCCGTGCTGGCGGACGAGGAGGCGGTGGACCCGGCGCTGGAGCGCGACCGCCGCCTGACCTCGCTCGCGAGGGCCTGGGAAGCCAATCCGCCTTCGGGCCCCGTCATCGCCGCCGGGTCCACCGGCTCCATCCCCGCCACCGCCGACCTGCTGAAGGTGGTCTCCCGCCTGCCCCGGGGGGCGGTGGTGCTGCCGGGCCTGGATGCGGAGATGGACGAGGTTGCCTGGGCCGGGCTGGACGAGGGGCATCCCCAGTTCGGCCTGTCACGCCTGTTGGAGCATCTGGAAATTTCCCGCGCCGAGGTGCGTCCCTGGCCGGTACCCCCCGACCTCAAGCCCCGTTCCCACCCCGCCCGCGCCCGGCTGATCGCCGAGGCGCTGCGCCCGGCCGACACGACGGAGGCCTGGCGCGAACTGCAGGCGGTGGACGCTGCGGCGCTGACGGGTCTGCGCCGGCTGGACGCGCCGACCCCGCAGGAGGAAGCGGGCGCCATCGCCCTGCTGATGCGCGAGGCGCTGGAGGTGCCGGAGCGCACGGCGGCGCTGGTGACGCCCGACCGCGGCCTCGCCCGCCGCGTCGCCATGGAGCTCAGGCGCTGGGGCGTGGAGGTGGATGATTCCGCCGGCCGGCCGCTCACCGAGACGCCGGTCGGCTCCTATCTCCGGCTGCTGGCCGACTGGGCGGCGGCGCCGGCGCCGCTGTCATTGCTGTCACTCGCCAAGCATCCGCTGTCCTCCGGCGGGCTGCCGACGGCCGAGTTCCGCCGGCTGGTGCGCGATCTGGAGCGCGCCGCCCTGCGCGGTCCCCGCCCGGCCGAGGGGTTCGAAGGGCTGCGATCCGCCCTGCGCGCGGCCGAGGACCGGCGCTTCGACCGCGAGGATGGCCGCGAGAAGCTGCTGGCCTTCGTCGACCGGCTGCAGGGCGTCCTCGGGCCCCTGGCCGACGCCATGGCCGGCCCCGCCCTGCCCCTCTCCGACTGGCTGCGCCTGCACGTCGCCGCCGCCGAGACCCTGGCCATGACCGACATTGTCTCGGGCGACGGGCGGCTCTGGCGCGGGGACGACGGCGAGGCCGCCGCCCGCTTCATCGACGAGTTGCGCGACGCCGGCCACGACTTCCCCGCCCTGGCCGGCCCCGACTACGCCGCCGTGCTGGAGGCGCTGATGGCGGCCAAGGCGGTGCGGCCGCGCTACGGCCTGCATCCCCGGCTGCACATCCTCGGGCTGCTCGAGGCGCGGTTGCAGCAGTTCGACCTGATGATCCTGGGCGGCTTGAACGAGACCACCTGGCCGCCGCAGCCGGGCGTCGACCCCTGGATGAGCAGGCCGATGCGCAAGCAGTTCGGCCTGCCCTCGCCCGAACGGCAGCTGGGCCAGACCGCCCACGACTTCGCCCAGGCGGCCGGTGCCGCCGAGGTGGTGCTGAGCCGGGCAGAGCGGGTGGAGGGCACGCCGACCGTGCCGTCGCGCTGGCTGCTGCGGCTGGACACGGTGCTGCGGCGCGTGGGCCGGCCCGACGATTTGACCCGGTCGATGGGCGAGCTGCTGGGCTGGCAGGCGGCGCTGGACCGGCCCGATCAGGTGCGCCCCTGCGAGGCCCCGGCCCCGACCCCGCCGGTGGCGGCGCGGCCCCGCCGCCTGTCGGTGACCCAGATCGAGACCTGGATGCGCGACCCCTACGCCGTCTATGCCCGGCATGTGCTGCGCCTCTCCAAGCTGGACCCGCTGGACGAGGACCCCGGCGCGGCGGACAAGGGCGAGTTCATTCACCGGGCGCTGGAACTGTTCATCGAGGCGCATCCCGGGAACCTCCCCGGCGACGCGCTGGAACGGCTGCTGGCGATCGGGCGTGAGACCTTCGCCCCGTTGATCGACCGGCCGGGCGTGCACGCCTTCTGGTGGCCGCGCTTCGAGAAGATCGCCGCCTGGTTCATCGCCCAGGAGCGCGAGCGCCGGGCGGCCGGCTACGCGCCGCTGGACACGGAGACGACCGGCACGCTGGAGATCCAGGCGCCGGGCGGGACCTTCCTGCTGACCGCCAAGGCTGACCGCATCGACCGCGCCGCCGATGGCGGGCTGGTGCTGATCGACTACAAAACCGGCGAGCCGCCCAGCACCAAGCAGGTGGAGCTGGGCTTCGCGCCGCAGCTGCCGCTGGAGGCCGCCATCGCGCTGGCCGGCGGCTTCCCCGGCATATCGGCCGAGCGGGTGGCGGAGCTGAGCTTCTGGCGCCTGACCGGAGGCGAGCCGGCCGGCGAGGAGAAGCCGGTGAAGGGCGACCCCGGAAAGCTGGCCGAGGAGGCGCGGGCCGGGCTGGAGGCGCTGGTCGCCGCTTTCGACGATCCGGCCACGCCCTACCGCTCGCAACCCCGGCCGGGCTGGGCGCCGCGCTACACGGACTACGCGCACCTCGCCCGGGTGCAGGAATGGTCCGCCGGCGGCGGGGAGGGTTCGGAATGACCGACCTGCTGTCATTGCTGGCGCGCGATCCCGTGCCGGTCGACCCGAACGTCAAGCAGCGCCGCGCGTCCGACCCGGAGAGCAGCGTCTGGGTGGGCGCTTCGGCCGGCACCGGCAAGACCAAGGTGCTGACCGACCGGGTGCTGCGGCTGATGCTGGCCGGCACTCCGCCGGCCCGCATCCTCTGCCTGACCTTCACCAAGGCGGCCGCGGCGGAGATGTCCAACCGCATTGCCGACAAGCTGGCCCATTGGGCGGTCATGTCCGACGGTCAGCTGGACGAGCGGCTGTTCGAGCTGACCGGCCTGCGCCCGACGGCGGAGCAGCGCACCGCCGCCCGCCGCCTGTTCGCCCGCGTGCTGGACACGCCGGGCGGCATGAAGATCCAGACCATCCACGCCTTCTGCCAGTCCCTGCTGCGCCGCTTCCCGCTGGAAGCCGGGCTGCCGCCCAACTTCGAGGTCATGGATGACCGCACGGCGGCGGAGCTGCTGGCGGAAGCGCAGGCGCATCTGCTGGAGGCGGCGCGGGCCGAACCCGACGGGCCGCTGGGCAAGGCCGTGGCGCGCATCGCCGGCGGCGTGCAGGAGGACGGCTTCGCCGAGCTGATGGCGGAGCTGACCCGGGAGCGCGGGCGCATCCGCCGCATCCTGGACCGGCATGGCGGGCTGGAGGGCACGATCGACGCGGTCTACCGCTTCCTTAAAGTGGGCCGGCACGAGGATGAGGAGAGCGTGGTCGCGGAGTCCTGCCGCGACGGCGCCTTCGACGATCTGGGCCTGCGCGGTGCCTGCAAGGCGCTGGCGGCCAGTTCCGAGACCGACGGCAAGCGCGGCATCGCCCTGCAGGACTGGCTGGACCGGGCGGAGCGCCGGGCGCAGGGCTTCCGTGACTATGGCCGCCAGTTCCTCACGGCCGAGGGCTCGATCCGCAAGACGCTGCTGGGCAAGAAGGCGGCGGCCGGCCATCCCGGCGCGCTGGAGGCGCTGGAGGCGGAGGCGAACCGGCTGCTGGAGGTGATGGAGCGGCTGAAATGCGTCGGCGTCGCCACCCACACGGCGGCGCTGCTGACCCTGGCCGAGGCGATGTTGGAGGCGTACCAGCGGCTGAAGGATGCCCGCGCCCTGCTGGATTTCGACGACCTGATCCTGACCTCGGGCCGGCTGCTGTCGGAGGATGCGCGGCGCGGCGCCTGCGCCTGGGTCCTGTTCAAGCTCGACGGCGGCCTGGACCACGTGCTGATCGACGAGGCGCAGGACACCAATCCCGAGCAGTGGCAGGTGGTCGCCGCCATCGCCGAGGAGTTCTTCGCCGGCGAGGGCACCCGCGCCGACGGCTGCGTGCGCACCCTGTTCGTGGTCGGCGACGACAAGCAGAGCATCTTCAGCTTCCAGCGTGCCGACCCGGCCGAGTTCAGCCGCATGCGCCGGCATTTCGAGGACAAGGTCTCGGGCGCCAAAGGCTCCTGGTCCGGCATCGATCTGGAGGTGAGCTTCCGCTCCGTCGGTGCCGTGCTCAAGGCGGTGGACGAGGTCTTCGCCCTGCCCGCCGCGCGCGACGGCGTGGCCGGCGACCCGGCCGCCGCCATCCGGCATGTGCCCTTCCGCCGCGGCATGGCCGGACGGGTGGAGCTCTGGCCCGCCGTCGGCCCCGGCGACAAGGCGGAGCCCCTGCCCTGGAGCCCGCCGCTGGAGCGCGAGAGCCTGGACCAGCCGCTGGCGCGCCTGGCATCCGTCATCGCCGACCAGATCAGGCGCTGGCTCGATACGGGCGAGGTGCTGGAGGCGCGCGGCCGCGCGCTGGTGCCCGGCGACGTCATGGTGCTGGTCCGCCGCCGCAACGCCTTCGTGCAGCAGCTGGTGCGGGCGCTGAAGGACCGGCGGGTGCCGGTCGCCGGCGTCGACCGCATGGTGCTGACCGAGCAGCTGGCGGTCATGGATTTGGTGGCGCTGGGCCGCTTCCTGCTGCTGCCGGAAGACGATCTGACGCTCGCCACCGTGCTCAAGAGCCCGATGGTGGGTCTCAGCGAAGAGCAGCTGTTCCGCGTGGCGCATGGCCGCCGCGGCCATCTCTGGCCGGCGCTGCGGGCGAAAGCAGACCTTGAGCCGGATCTCGCCCCCGCCCGCGACTGGCTGGCCGGGCTGCTGGCCGAGACCGACTTCCGCGCGCCCTACGAGCTGTTCGCCGGCGCGCTGGCCCGCCCCTGCCCCGCCGACCCGGTCAGCGGCCGGCGCGCGGTGCTGGCGCGGCTGGGCTCCGAGGCGATCGACCCGCTGGACGAGTTCCTCGCCTCCTGCCTGCTCTTCGAGCGCAGCCACGTGCCTTCGCTGGAGGGCTTCCTGCACTGGCTGGAGGCCGGCGAGGCGGAGGTGAAGCGCGAGTTGGAGACCGGTGGCGGTCCCGGTGGCGGCATGGTCCGCATCATGACGGTCCACGGCTCCAAGGGGCTGCAGGCGCCGGTCGTGATCCTGCCCGACACGACCGGCTTGCCGGACAAGGGGCCGCGCATCCTCTGGCCGGACGGCAAGGGCGCCCGCACCGTCCCGCTCTTCGCGCCGCGCCGGGCGCTTGAGGACGGCGCCTGCCGTGTCGCCCGCGCCGCCGCCGACCAGCTGCGCGATCAGGAATACCGCCGCCTGCTCTATGTCGCTCTGACCCGGGCCGAGGACCGGCTGCACATCTGCGGCTGGGAAGGCGCCCGCAAGGCCGGGGACGGCAGCTGGTACCGGCTGGCCGAGCAGGCGCTGGCCGGCATCGCCGAGGAGCACGAGTTCGACTTCACCGAGGTCTCGCCCCAGGGCTGGGCCGGCAAGGGGCTGCGCCTGACGGAACCGCAGACCGTGCCACCGCGGGCCGACGCGCTGGACGAGGCGGCCGAGCATGCGCCCGCCGCCCTGCCGGACTGGGCTCGCCGCCAAGCGCCCGAGGAGCCGACCCCGTCGCGCCCCCTCACCCCGTCCCGGCCCGAGGGCGAGGAGCCGGCGGTGCGCTCGCCATTGGGCCAGGACGATGGCCGCCGCTTCAAGCGTGGCAGTCTCATTCACAAGCTGCTGCAGGTGCTGCCGGAGCTGGAGCCCGCCCGCCGGCCGCTGTCCGCCGCCCGCTGGCTGGCGCGGCCGGCCCACGCTTTGGGTGAGGAGGAGCAGGCGGAGATCCTGGCTGAGACGCTGCGGGTGCTGGACGACCCGGCCTTCGCGCCGCTGTTCGGGCCGGGCAGCCGGGCTGAGGTGCCGATCGTCGGCACGGTCGGCAACCGCACCCTGTCCGGCCAGATCGACCGGCTGCTGGTGACGGAGCACGAGGTCTGGATCGTCGACTTCAAGACCAACCGCCCGCCGCCCCGCCGGGTGGAGGATGTGCCGGCCGTGTACGTCTCGCAGCTGGCCGCCTACCGCGCGGCGCTCGCCAGCGTCTATCCCGGCCGGCCGGTGCGCTGCGTGCTGCTCTGGACCGACGGCCCGTTCCTGATGGAGCTGCCGGCGGAGAAGCTGGACGCGGCGGCGCCGTGAAAAATCCCTCGCCCCTTGCGGGAGAGGGATGGGGCCCCAAGCCATGGCTTGGGGAGGGTGAGGGGTGGACCGGGCGGCAGCCCGGGCCTTCTCACCGGTTCAGCTTGATCGTCGGATAGAGAACGTCCGCCCGGGGCGGCCGACCCCTCATCCTCCCACGCCTGCGGCGCGGATCCCATCCTTCTCCCGCAAGGGGAGAAGGATAGAATGGTCACCGCCCCTCGTTCATCCGCCGGTTGGCCTCGACCTGGTCGGGCGTCAGCTGGAAGCCGGCGAGGACCTCGTAGTAGCGGCCGTCGACGGTGGGGGGCAGGGGGATGAACTGGACCAGCCGCTCGGTCACGGTGCCGGTGCCGCCGGCGAGATTCACGCTGGTGGCGAAGACCTGCTTGGCCAGCACGTTGCGGTCGGCGTCGGTGACGGCGACGAAATACTCGTAGGAGGCGGCGCCGCCGGCGAAGGCCGGGCCGCTCTGGGCGCGGATCGCGAGGTCGGCGCGCACGGTGACGCCGGTCTCGTCATACTCGCAGGTGCCGCCGAAGCCGGTCATGGTCGCCTTGTGCGCCAGCTGGCCGCCGGCATCGCCCGCCACGAAGGTCCCGGCGTCGCGCACCACGGCGACGTTCGGGCAGCCGGCGACGAAGCCGTCATCCGTCCCGCAGCCCGCCAGCGCCAGCAGGGCCAGACCCAGAAGGGGGGCAACCCTGGTCCCGGTAATCCGGAGGGCGGCTTTCCCGGCCGGGGCCACTATATTATGGTGCGTGGTCATCGAAGCGGCGCTCTTGATGCGAGGTCTCTGGGCCGCGCTGCCGCGGCACCGCGACAATAGAGAAGGCGGGGTGCGGGCACAAGTCCGCGTCCCCGGCCCCCTAACCCCTTCGTTCCACCCCTTTTCCGACCGGTTCGAGCCAGCATGACCAAGCCCGCCCTGACGATCCTGCTCGCCGCCCCGCGCGGCTTCTGCGCCGGCGTCGACCGCGCTATCCAGATCGTCGAGGTGGCGCTGGAGAAGTACGGCGCGCCCGTCTATGTCCGGCACGAGATCGTCCACAACCGCTTCGTGGTGGAGAGCCTGGAGGCCAAGGGCGCCATCTTCGTGGACGAGCTGACGGAGGTGCCGGACGGCCGCCCGGTGGTCTTTTCCGCCCACGGCGTGCCGAAGTCGGTTCCGGCCGAGGCGGAGCGGCGCCAGCTGCTCTATGTCGACGCCACCTGCCCGCTGGTCAGCAAGGTCCACCGCGAGGCCGAGCGGCATTTCGAGGCCGGGCGCCAGATCGTGCTGATCGGCCATGCCGGCCATCCCGAGGTCATTGGCACCATGGGCCAGCTGCCCGACGGCGCCGTGCTGCTGGTGGAGACGCTGGCCGACGTGGCGCGGCTGCACGTGACCGACCCCGACAACCTCGCCTTCGTCACCCAGACGACCCTGTCGGTGGACGACACCGCCGGCATCGTGGCGGCGCTGCGCCAGCGCTTCCCCGAGATCGCCGGGCCGCGCAAGGAGGACATCTGCTACGCCACCACCAACCGGCAGGCGGCGGTGAAGGCGATCGCGGAGCGCTGCGACGCGCTGCTGGTGCTGGGCGCGCCCAACTCGTCCAACTCCATGCGGCTGGTGGAGGTGGCGGCGACCCATGGCTGCCGCGACGCCGTGCTGGTGCAGCGCGCCCACGAGATCGACTGGCAGCGCCTGGCCGGCGTCAAGACGCTCGGCATCACCGCCGGCGCGTCCGCCCCCGACGTGCTGATCCGCGAGGTGCTGGATGCCTGCCGCGACCGCTTCGAGGTGACGGTGGAGGAGGTGGTCACCGCCACCGAGAACGTCGTCTTCAAGCTGCCGCGCGTGCTGACGGCGGACAGTCAGGCCCAAGTGGCGCCGGCGGAGTAGGGGAGCATACCCTGTAAAGGGTCAGACCCGCTTCGCGGTGCCCGCCGCGCCGCCATCCAGGACCCGCTTGAACGTCTCGAGAATGCCGGCCGGCTTGCCGGCGGCCGCGTCGCGGTCCAGGGCGGATTGCAGCATCGCGAGCACAGCCATCCCGTCCTTCTCCCGGGCGTCGGCGGGCGCAGGAGTGACGGGGCCCTGCACTTGCGCCGTTCCCACCGACCGGAGAGCGGTCTCGGATACCGCCGGTGCCGGTTCGACGCCCGCCAGGATCGATTTGGGCGCCGCGCGGCCGAAGCCCGGCAGGTCGTATTCGGCGGCGAAGCGCGCCAGGGACTCGTTCTCCACCTTGGCCCAGTTGGTGCCGAGTTCGCCGAGCCTGTTGTTGGCGTCCAGCTCGACCTGGGCGGCGAGGCGACCCCCCGGCGAGTCGTCCTCGCCAAGAGCGATAGACGTGAATCCCTTCGCGTAGGTCGAGAAGTTCACGGTGAGTGCCTTCGATACGATGTCGCCGATGTCGCGCCCGTCCGGCAGCTTCCCGGACTCTGCCGCGCTCGCCGCCAAGTCCCGCTGAAATTCCCCCATGCGGGAGTTGCGCTCCTCCTCGGAGATTTCCCCTCTCTCGAAGGCGGCCTTGATGTCCTTGCGGCGGGCGAACAGCTGATCCTCTCCCGCGAGGCTCGCCTGCAGGCTGACCGCCGCCAGCCCGGCATCCCTGGACGCCTGCACCTGGTCGGGCGTGCGCGGCGCCTCCTTGACGTAGCGCTGGTGGAACAGGCTGTTGCGCGCCATGTAGCGCAGCCCGTTCACGACATCGTCGGCGCTGACGCGGCCATTCCCTGGAGAGCCTTGCCGAGGGGGCTGATCGACGTGCTGTCGTTTACGTCGGCGGGGGCTGGCGCGCCTGCCGCCGCGGCACCTGCCTTGGCCGAGAGCGCTGCCTTCGCCTGCTCCAGCGCGGATGACCCGAGCGATGCGGCTGCCGTCGAAGAGGGCGCGGTCTTGCCGATGAGCATTACGGTTTCTCGGGGTGCGGTTTATCTCTCTACAGTAGTATGCGCATGTAGGAGTGGTATTGCAACTCTCCTATCAGGTGTATACCTTCATTCCGCTGTGGACGAGTGCCTGAAAAGGTTAGGGCCCCGGCGGGAGTTGTCCCGCCGGGGCCCTTGCGACCGGTGGCAATCCCGCCCGACGCCACCGGTATTCCGTCATGTCTCAGTCAAGGCCGTCAGTAGCTGCGGCCCCAGCGGTCGTGGCGCTCGCGCATCCGGTCCATGCGGCCCTGCCAGCGGTCCTTGGGCCGGGCGTTCAGGATGAAGGCGCCGATCAGGTAGGCGACGGCCACCGTGGGGCCCCACCAGAGCAGGGCCAGCACCGCGACGATGCGCACCGCCAGGGCCGGCACCCCGACATAGTCGCCCAGCCCGGCGCAGACGCCGAAGAGCAGGCCCTTGTCGGGATTCTTGAAGAGGCGGTTGCGGCTGATGTTGGCCTTGATGCGGTCGAAGGATTTCACGGGGTCTCTCCGGTCAGGTCGGTTGCGGGGCGAGGGTCAGCGGGCGGCGATCCGCGACTTCATCGCCTCCAGTTCGGCAGTCACCTTGTCGTCGCCGGCCAGGGCGTCGATCTCCGCCGCCAGGCCGCGGTTGCGGCCCATGGCGATCACCTCGGCGCGGCCCTCCAGATGGTCCAGCTCGCGGTGCAGCTCGTCGAAGGCGCGCATCGCGTCGTCCATCCGGCCGTCATGCAGCTGGGTGCGGACCCGCAGCCGGGCGGCGGCGGTGGCGTGGCGGGCGACCAGCCCGCGCTGCCGCGCCTTGGCCTCGGTCAGCTTGCCCTCCAGCAGCGCCACGTCCTCGGCGTTGCGGGACAGGGCCTGGTCGATGAAGGAAAGCTGCTCCTCGATGGGCTCGGCCGCGTCCTTGATGCGGGAGCGGGCGTAGAGCGCGGCGCGGGCCAGATCCTCGCGGTTCTTGGACAGCGCCAGCTCGGCCTTGCGCTCCCAGTCGAGCATCTCCAGCTCGTAGGCCCGGTAGGCGCCGGTCAGCTCCTTGCGCTGCGCCATGCCGCGGACGGTGGCGGAGCGAATCTCGACCAGCGTGTCCTCCATCTCCTGGATGACCTGCCCGATCAGCTTCTCGGGGTCCTCGGCGCGGTCCAGCAGGGAGTTCAGGTTGGCGTCGACGATGTCACCGAGGCGGGAGAAGATGCCCATGATGCGAATTCCTTCGGTGGCGGATCAGAAGAGCTGCGACAGGCAGGCGGAAAGGGTCAGGCCGACGGCCAGGGCGGGTACCATCTCGCGACCGGGTATCAAGCTCCGCAGGGTGTGACGGAAGGGGCGGCGGAGCTTGGCCTTGTGGGAAAGGGCGGTCATCTCGGTGGTCTCCATCTCTGGCCGTCGGCCATGGACCTATAAGAGCAACCGCCGTGCCAGAGTTGGGGTCGCTTGCTAAGTCATTGATACGGCTGAAAACATTTTTAGAGCGGCGGATTGGAGGACCGAAACCGGTGGCGTCGCCGCCATCTAATTGCGGTTCTCGCCAACGGGTGGTGAAATCCGCCAAGTGCCTGTTCAGGACTGCCGCAACTTGTCCCCGCGGCGGCGATTGACCGGGCACAGGGAAACCGCTACCCACGCGTCATGGCCGTCTACACCGAAGTCTCCGACGAGGATCTGCGCGCGTTCGTCGCCGAGTACGATCTCGGCGAGGTCATGTCCTGCAAGGGCATCGCCGAAGGGGTGGAGAACTCCAACTACCTGCTGGTGACGGAGCGCGGCCCCTACATCCTGACGCTCTATGAGAAGCGGGTGGACCCGGCCGACCTGCCCTTCTTCCTGGGGCTGATGCGGCACCTGTCCGACCGTGGGGTGGAATGCCCGCTGCCGGTGCCCGCGCGCGACGGCGAGGCGCTGCGCACGCTCTGCGGCCGGCCGGCGGTGATCGTCACCTTCCTGGCGGGCATGTGGCCGCGTCGGGTGCTGCCGGGTCATTGCGCCGAGCTGGGGCAGGGGTTGGCGAAGCTGCACCTGGCCGGCGCCGGCTTCCCCCTGGCGCGCGCCAATTCCCTGTCGGTGCCGGGCTGGCGCACCCTGTTGGACGCCGCCGGGCCCCGCGCCGACGAGGTGAAGCCCGGGCTCGCGGCGGTGCTGCGGGCCGAGCTGGCGCATCTCGAGGCGCGCTGGCCGGACGACCTGCCCAAGGGTGTCATCCATGCCGACCTGTTCCCGGACAATGTCTTCTTCCGCGACGGAAGGCTATCCGGGCTGATCGACTTCTATTTCGCCTGCACCGACCTGCTGGCCTACGATCTGGCGATCTGCCTGAACGCCTGGTGCTTCGAACCCGACGGCAGCTTCAACGTGACCAAGGCGCGGCTGATGCTGGCGGGCTACCGGCGCGAGCGGGCGCTGTCGGCGGCGGAGCTGGCGGCCCTGCCGCTGCTGTGCCGGGGCAGCGCGCTGCGCTTCCTGCTGACGCGCCTCTACGACTGGCTGAACACGCCGGCCGGCGCGATGGTGAAGCGCAAGGACCCGCTGGAATATCTGCACAAGCTGCGCTTCCACCAGCAGGTGGGAAGCCCCGGCGAATACGGGCTGGAGGCCTGAGAGTTGAGCACTGGCCTGAAGACGGTCGTCGACATCTTCACCGACGGCGCCTGCAGCGGCAATCCCGGACCCGGCGGCTGGGGCGCCATCCTGCGCTGGGGCGGGACGGAGAAGGAGCTGAAGGGCGGCGAGCCCGACACCACCAACAACCGCATGGAGTTGATGGCCGCCATCATGGCGCTGGAGGCCCTGACGCGGCCGGTGCAGGTGAACCTCCACACCGACAGCCAGTACCTGCGCGACGGCATCACCAAATGGATCCATGGCTGGCGGGCCAAGGGCTGGGTGACGGCCGACAAGAAGCCGGTCAAGAATGTCGACCTCTGGCAGCGCCTGTCGGCCGCCACCGAGCGCCACAAGGTGGAGTTCCACTGGGTCCGCGGCCATTCCGGCCACCCGGAGAACGAACGCGCCGACCAGCTCGCCCGCGAGGGCCTGGCCGAGGCGCGCGACAGCCGGTTCCGGCCTTAGCCGATTTTTCCCTCGCCCCTTGCGGGAGAGGGAAGGGGCCCGCGCGAAGCGTGGGAAGGGTGAGGGGTCGGCCGCCCTGGGCGGACGTTCTCGCCCGCTGTTCCAGGATCAGCCGTAGAGGAGGCCGGGGCTATACCCCGTCCACCCCTCATCCTCCCCAAGCGGGCTTGGGGCCCCATCCTTCTCCCGCAAGGGGAGAAGGATAATTCGGCCCCGCCCTCACGCCACCCGGAGATCCACGATCTGCTGGGGCGTCAGGCGCAGGCGGTCGGCGAGGTAGCGCAGATAGCTCTCGCCGCCGTGGCTGCCGGGGCCGATGGCGATCTCCGAGGCGATGTAGACCTGCTGCGCCGTCTCCGGGTCGCGCACGCCGGCGACCACGTCGTCCAGCGAGGGCGGGTCGGCCAGCTCGCGCTCCACCAGCCGGCGCTCCTCCGGCCCGGCGCCGGCGGCGTCCAGCTTGGACAGGATGGTGCGGCGCTCCTCCTCGCTGATGACGCCGTCGGAATTGGCGGCGGCCACCATGGCGCGGATCAGCAGCATGGCCTTCTGGTCGCCGAGGCGGGCGGAGGGCTCCTCCGCCGGGGCGGGCCCACGCGAGATCAGGTCGCTCAGCCGGTCGCCCAGCGACGGGCCGGTGCCGTGCGCCGCCTGGCCCTGGCCGTGGACCGTCGGCGCCTGGATCGCGGCCGGGTCGGTCGTCTTCATGTTCTGGTAGGCCTTGTAGGCGAGGTAGCCCAGCGCCGCGAGGCCGGCCTGCTGCTTGAAGCCGCCGCCCGCCAGACCGCCGGTCATGGAGGAGGTGGCGAAGGCCGGCCCGCGCGAGCTGCGCCCGCCCATGCCGCTCGCCAGCAGTCCACCCAGTACGTTCTCGAGCCCAGCCATAGCACTCTCCCCGGTCAGAAGGCTTTGAGACCCGCCTCAACAGGGGATGCGGCCCGCCGTTCCGTCAGCCCGATTCCTCCTCAGCCCAGTTCCTTGTACCAGGCGGCGAAGGCCGTGCCGTGGAAGCGCGGGCTGAACAGGGTCCAGTTGCCCAGCGCGGCGTCGGGCTTGAACTCCGCCCCGGCGATGTCGGCCGGCTTGCCCGCCTTGTGCGCCGCCCGTGCCGCCTGCTCCACCGACCCCAGCAGGTCCAGGAAGGGACGCAGGCTCCGCCCCGTCCCGGCACCGCCATGGCCGGGGACGATTGCCGCCTGATCCTCCTTCAGTATGTCGCGTACGGCGGCGGCCCATTTGCTGGGTACAGCGTCGACATAGTTCGGAAAGATGCCCTGCCAGACCAGATCGCCGGCGAAGACGACGCGCGGCTCCACCAGCTCCACCCGCAGATCGCTGTCGGTATGGCCCGAGGCCGGCACCAGCCGCACGGTGCGACCGCCCAGATCGATCTCCGCCGGCCCGTCCCCCTCCAGCAGCAGGGTGGGCAGGGCGACGCGGCCCGAGGTCGGGCGCAAGCCGTTCTTCGCCTCGCCGGTCGGCGCCGCCACTCGTTCAGCCACCAAGTCCTTGGTGCGGGACGTCGCGACGATCTCAGGCCCCTTGCCGTCACGGCTGTAGCCGGCCAGCCCCCCGACATGGTCGGCATGGTAATGGGTCACCACCACATGGGTCGGGCGCCGGCCGGTCAGCTGCTCGGCAGCGGCCGATAGCCAAGCGGCCCCCTCCGGCGTCATGAAGCCCTCGACCAGCAGCACCCCGTCCCGGCCGGCGATGATGCCGCCGTTCGACAGGGTGGTGCGGTCGCCGCGCGCCCCGTTCGGGCCGAATGGGGTGGAAATCACCGCCCAGGCGCCGTCCGCCACCTTCTCGATGCGGGCGAAGGGCGTGGTCACCAGCGCGGCGTCGGCCTTGTCGGCGGCGAAGGCGCGCCGCTCCGGCACGCTCGCCAGCGCCAGCCCGGCCATGACATAGGCGCCGCAGCCCAGCGCATGGCCGAGGAAGCCTCGGCGGGAGCAGTCGCAGGGCTGGGCGGGGGTGCGGGGCATGGCGCTCTCCGTGATGTGCAGTGGAACGAGGATGCCGCGTCCGGTGGGAGGTTCAAGCCCGGAGTCCGGCCTCACCGGCTGTCCCGCCCTCTCAACCGTCATCCCCGCGGAGGCGGGGACCCAGGCATTCCCTTAGCAGCGGAGCAAGGAAGAAGGGGCGCGCCGCGGTTCTTTGCGCCATTTCCCGGGTCGGATAGCACGCTCGTCACCTGGATCCCCGCCTCCGCGGGCATGACGGGTAGAGAGTGGGGTCAGGGATGAGCGTCACCTCAGCGCGCATCGACATGCCAAAGAAAAAGCCCCGGCCTTGCGACCGGGGCTCTTCCCAACTCACCTATGCGCGGCCTCAGCCGACGTTCGTGCCGACCTTGAAGCTCGCCTCGGTCTTCTGGCGGATCTCGTCCAGCGTGACGCCCGGCGCCAGCTCGATCAGCGTCATGCCGGCCGAGCCGTGCTTGTCGATGGTGAAGACGCCCAGATCGCTGATGACCATGTCCACCACGCGGGTGCCGGTCAGGGGCAGGGAGCATTTGTGGAGCAGCTTGGGCTCCAGCGCGCCCGAGGCCTTGTCCACGGCGCAATGCTCCATGGTCACGACCACCTTCTTGACGCCGGCGACCAGGTCCATGGCGCCGCCCATGCCCTTGACCATCTTGCCCGGGATCATCCAGTTGGCGAGATCGCCGTTCTCGGCCACCTGCATGGCGCCCAGCACCGACAGGTCGATATGGCCGCCGCGGATCATCCCGAAGCTGTCGGCCGAGCTGAAGAAGCTCGAATAGGCCAGCTCGGTGATGGTTTGCTTGCCGGCATTGATCAGGTCCGGGTCCTCCTCACCCTCGAAGGGGAAGGGGCCCATGCCCAGCATGCCGTTCTCGCTCTGCAGCGTGACGTGCATGCCCTGGGGAATGAAGTTCGCCACCAGCGTCGGGATGCCGATGCCGAGATTGACGTAGAAGCCGTCCTGCAGCTCGCGCGCGGCGCGGGCGGCCATGTCCTCACGGGTCCAAGCCATCTGTCGATCCTCCTCAGGCCCGCTTGCGCGTGGTGCGCTGCTCGATGCGCTTCTCGTACTTGGCGCCCTTGATGATGCGCTGCACGAAGATGCCCGGCGTGTGGATGTGGTCGGGGTCGATGGTGCCGGGCTCGACCAGGGTCTCAACCTCGGCCACGGTGACCTTGCCGGCGGTCGCCATCATCGGATTGAAGTTCCGCGCGGTCTTCCGGTAGACGAGGTTGCCCTCGGTGTCGCCGGTGTGCGCCTTGACGATGGCGAGGTCGGCCACCAGGCCGCGCTCCATCACATAGGTCTCGCCATCGAACTCGCGGGTCTCCTTGCCCTCCGCCACCAGCGTGCCGACGCCGGTCTTGGTGAAGAAGGCGGGGATGCCGGCGCCGCCGGCGCGGATGCGCTCGGCCAGCGTGCCCTGCGGGTTGAACTCCAGCTCCAGCTCGCCCGAGAGGTACTGCTGGGCGAAGAGCTTGTTCTCGCCCACATAGCTGCTGACCATCTTACGGACCTGCTTGGTCTCCAGCAGCACGCCCAGGCCGAAGCCGTCGACGCCCGCATTGTTGGAGACCACGGTCAGGCCCTTCACGCCGGACAGGCGGATGGCCTCGATCAGGTTCTCGGGAATGCCGCACAGGCCGAAGCCGCCGGCCATGATCGTCATGTCGTTGCGCAGCAGGCCCGCCAGGGCCGCCACCGCGTCGGGATAGACCTTCTTGCTCATGGAGTGATCCGGACGGCCCCCTGTGGCTGAGCGTTCGTGCGTCGGGCGTTCGTGCGTGAGCATTGCGTGCCCGCGCGTTCCGCGCCCGTGCGTTTCCGGCCGCTTATGTGCGGCGCAGCGCCAAGCCTTAAAGGCCGCCCGCCGCCCTGTCAATCCGCCCGCCGGTAGGGGTTACCTCCGCGCCGTTTGGGGGTTATGAAGGGTCGCACGCAATGATACGGACCCCGGCGGCATGACCGACACCCTCCTCGCCACGGCGATCTCGCTGCTGGTGACCATCGACCCGGTGGGCCTCGCCCCCGTCTTCGTCGGGCTGACGGCGGCGCAAAGCCATGCCCAGCGGCGGCGGCTGGCGGTCAAGGGCACCATCGTCGGCGGTCTGATCCTGTTCTTCTTCGCCTTCGCCGGCGAGGCGCTCTTGCGGGCGCTGGGCATCAGCTTCGGCGCCTTCCGCATCGCCGGCGGCATCCTGCTGCTGCTGGTCGCCATCGACATGGTCTTCGCCCGCGACAGCGGCGCCCGCACCACCACCGAGGACGAGAACCGCGAGGCGCGGGAGTACGAGGATATCTCGGTCTTCCCCCTGGCCATCCCGCTGATCGCCGGTCCCGGCGCCATGACCGCCATCGTGCTGGCCATGGGGCAGGCGACCGGCAATCCCGCGCTGCAGGCCAGCATCCTGGGCGTGCTGGCGGGGGTGCTGCTGGTGACGCTGGTGACCCTGCTGTTCGCGTCCCGCCTGGGCCGCTACCTGGGCGTGACCGGGATCAACGTGATCAACCGGGTGCTGGGCATCCTGCTGACGGCCCTGGCCTGCCAGTTCGTCATCGACGGCATCAAGGCCAGCGGAATTTTCGCCGGGCGCTAACCCTCTGTTTACACACGTGCCCTAGGATCACCCGTGGAGCCCGCTCCACCCCGGCTCAGGTCCGGGGCGCGTTCGGCGGGTAAGGACGAAGGGGACGCTCTTCCAGGGAAGGTCGGGCGTCCCCTTCGCACCCTGAGGGGCTCCGTCATCCGAATACAGCGGTCAGCCGCAGCCGCCGCCATGCCCATGGCCGCCGCCGCAGCCCCCGCCGCCATGACGGTGCGTGTGGAGGAAATCCTCGGGACGCGGGTCGCGGGACAGGCCCTTTTCGGCCAGCTCGGCCTCGTAGCCTTCCCACAGGGCGGCTTGGTTGGCGCCGATCTCGTAGAGATATTTCCAGCTGTAGATGCCGGTGTCGTGGCCGTCGTCGAAGACCAGCCGCACGCCGTAATTGCCGACCGGCTCCACCGCCGTGATGCCGACGTTCCGCTTGCCCGGCACGGTCTGGCGCTGGTCGGGCGAGTGGCCCTGCACCTCGGCGGACGGGCTCTCCACCCGCAGGAACTCGGCCGGGTAGTGGTAGATCACGCCGTTGTCGAACTCGACCTCCAGCCGCTTCTCCGCCCGCTTCAGCTTGATCTCCACGGGGAAGTGGCGGGTGCCGAAGGGGTCGGTGGCGAAGCGCTCGCCGGTCTCAGGGGTGTTCGCGCCGTCCATGTCTGACCTCACTTGTCGAGCTGGCGGGCCTCGTCGACCAGCATGATCGGGATGCCGTCGCGGATCGGGTAGGCGAGGCCGGCCTGGTCGCTGACCAGCTCCTGCGCCTGGGCGTCGTAGCGCAGCGGCCCCTTGGTCAGCGGGCAGACCAGGATTTCCAGCAGCTTAGGATCGACCTTGGCGGTGTCGGTCATGGCGGTACCTGCATCAAATCGGGCCCTAGTCGCGGCGGCGCCTAGTGGCGGGCGCCCTCGCCGTCGCATTCATGCACGGCCATCTCGATGAGCGCCAGCAGCATCTTCGACCGTTCCGCCAGGTCCGGCGTCTCCAGCAGCGCCTGCTTCTCCGGCGGCTCGAAGGGGCAGATCATGGCCAGCGAGGTGACCAGCCGCTCGTCCGGCGTCTTCTCGATCGCCTCCCATTCCACCTGGATGCCCTGCTGCCGGAAGTAGCTCTTCAGCGCCCGGCCCAGCCGGTCGCGATCGAGCTCCGCCGGGCCGGCATCCTCCAGGTCGGCGCGGAAGGCGGACCAGTCCGGCGCTACCCGGCGGTAGCCGCGCATGGTCGGAATCTCGTCCCCCGTCCGGAAGCGGGCGACGCCCGTCAGCGTCAGCACGAAGCGCCCGTCCTCGGTCTCGGCGAAGGAGGTGATGCGGCCGGCGCAGCCCACGCCGTAGAGGCGCGGCGGATGGCCGGGCCGCTCCTGTTCGGTCGGCTGCACCATGCCGATCATCCGGTCGGCGGCCAGCGCGTCCTGGACCATCGCCAGGTAGCGCGGCTCGAAGATGTTCAGCGGCAGCCGCCCGCGCGGCAGGAGAAGCACCCCCGTCAGCGGAAAGACGGGGATGCTGGGCGGCAATTGGTCGAATGTCGGGTCGAACGGGTTCCTGCTCATGAGAACAAGATGGAGGACAGCTTCCGTCTGGCAAGGACCGTCAGCTTGTCCGTGGGCCCGAACGCCTCGAACAGCTTCACCAGCTGCTTGCGGGCGGCCTGTTCGTTCCACTCGCGGTCGCGGCGCACGATGTCCAGCAGTTGCTCCACCGCCTCCTCGTTCCGGCCTGAGGCGTAGAGCGCCATGGCCAGATCGTAGCGGGCCTGGTGGTCGGCCGGGTTCTTCTCCAGCGTCGCCCGCAGCTCCGCCTCGGGGCCGACGTTCGCCGCCTGCTTGGCGAGGTCGAGCTGGGTGCGGATGGCCGCCAGGTCGGGGGACTTCCTGATGCTGTCCGGCGCCTGGTCCAGCATCTCCTGGGCGCCCTCGGCCTCGCCCACCGCCAGCAGGCAGCGGATCAGCCCGGCATAGGCGCCGGCATGCTCCGGCTCGGCCTGCAGCACCTCGTTGTAGATGGCGGCCGCCTCCTGGGCGTTGCCTTCCTCGAGCATCGTCTTGGCCTCGGCCAGGATCGTGTCGATGTCGGCTGCGCCCGGCGCGCCGCCGGCCATCTGCACGAGACGGTCGACGAAGGTCTTCAGCTGGCTCTCCGGCAGGGCGCCGACGAAACCGTCCACCGGCCGGCCCTGGAAGAAGGCGTAGACCGCCGGGATCGATTGGATGCGCAGCTGCCCCGCCACCATCGGGTTCTTGTCGGTGTCGATCTTGACCAGCCGCACCGCGCCCTTGGCGCCGCGCACCACCTTCTCGATCAGCGGGCCCAGCTGCTTGCAGGGGCCGCACCAGGGCGCCCAGAAATCGACCAGCACCGGGACGGTGCGCGACGCCTCGATGACGTCGGCCATGAAGCTCTGGTCGGTGCCGTCCTTCACCAGGTCGCCGGCGGTGCCGAGCGGGGTGGAGCCGGGGGCGTTGGCGGGGGAGCCGGTCAGCATGGTTCGTTCCCTGCTTTCTCTAGGTATGGGCCTAGGCATGGGCGCTTGTCCGCGCCGGACGGTCCGGACGCGTCGCGCCGATGCCTATATAGCGATCCCGAAGGCCTGCGGCAAAGCCCTCCAAAATTCTTCGCACAAGACGCTTGCAATCCGAAAACGCCTGAGTATAGTCCGCGCTCACCGACGGGGCGCACGGCAACGGGCAAGACGGACGGTGAAAGAAGAGTACGGAGCGCGGGCGTAGCTCAGGGGTAGAGCACAACCTTGCCAAGGTTGGGGTCGAGGGTTCGAATCCCTTCGCCCGCTCCATCTTCCCTCCAGGAAGTTTCCTCGGGAAGAAACACGAAAAGGGCCGGTCGGCGACGACTGGCCCTTTCGCGTTTCCTAGCCGCGCCTCCCGGAGCCGGACGGCGCGGGCCGCCCGGGCATTCACGCCGCCCGCATCAGTTCCGGAAACCATTCCCGCCGCGCGCGGACGACGTAGGCCCGCAGATTGGCGTGGCGCTCGGCGGCGCGGCGCAGGGGCGTGTCGTACTGCGGCACCAGCAGGTTGGCGGCGAAGGCGTAGGCGGTGCAGTCCGCCGTCACCGGCCGGTCACCGAACAGCCAAGGCTTGTCCCCCAGCAGCCCGGCCAGCGTGTCGATATCGCGCGTGGCGATGCCGGCGATCTCCTCGGCCGAGTGCCGGCCGATGCCCTGATGGTGCAGCGCCTGCCGCGTCTCCTCCCGGATCGTCTCGGCCACATGCCGCGGCAGGTCGGGAAAATAGGCGGGGCGGGTCACGGCCCAGGCCGCGTCCGGGATCCAGCGCGACCAAGCCATGGCGAAGTACAGCCGCTCCTCCAGCAGGGCCGACAGGGCGACCGCCACCAGCCGGTGCGCCGTCGGCAGGTCGGCATCGGGATCGACGCCCCGCGTGCGCTTCAGATGCTCGATGATGAGGGTGCTGTCGGCCAGGACCGTGCCATCGGTGTCGACGATCCAGGGTGCCTTGCCCTTGGGCGCCGCCGACATGTCGCCGACGGGCGCGACCGTGTAGGGGACGCCGGCCAAGCGCAGCCAGGATTCAAGCTTCATGCAGAAGGGGCTGAGGTTCGGCTCGCCGAACAGCGGTTCGAACTGGTGCAGGGTCAGCGTCTCGGTCATGGGGGCCTCCGGCGTTTCGGTGCCCCCTTGTCGCACGACCCTGCTGACAACATTCTGTCAGCAGCGCATGATGGTCCCATGCGCCGCGCCGACCGCCTGTTCCAGATCATCCAGATCCTGCGCCGCCACCGCGACCAGCCGGTGACCGCGGCCGCCATGGCTGCGGAGCTCGAGGTGTCGCCGCGCACGATCTATCGCGACGTGGCCGACCTGCAGGGCCAGCGCGTGCCGATCACGGGCGAGGCGGGCGTCGGCTATGTGCTGCGGCCCGGCTACGATCTGCCGGCGCTGATGTTCACCGAGGACGAGATCGAGGCGCTGGTGCTGGGCGCCCGCATCGTGCAGAGCTGGGCCGACCCCGACCTCGGCGCCGCCGCCGGCGACGTGCTCGCCAAGATCGAGGCGGTGGTGCCGGAGGGGCTGAAGGCGCGCATCCGCAGCCTGGGCCTGGCGGCGCCGCCCACCGACCGCGCCCCGGCCCCGACCATCGACGTGCCCAGGCTGCGGCTCTGGGTGCGGGAGCAGCGCAAGGTCCGGATGGTCTATGAGGATGCCGAGGCGCGTACCAGCACCCGCACGGTCTGGCCGCTGGCGCTGGCCTTCTTCCCGCCGGTCTGGCTGATGGTCGGCTGGTGCGAGATGCGCCAGGACTTCCGCAGCTTCCGCCTGGACCGGGTGGTGATGGCCGCCTTCCTGGAGGAGCGCTTCCCCCAGACGCCCGGGCGGCGGCTGACCGATTTTGTGAAAAAGGTCAGGGCGGAGGGGCGGGAGCGGCGGGCCAGGGCGCCCGAACCGGCCACGACGTGAGGCATCGGCGGGCCGCCTGTTGACAGGATTTTGTCAGCAGTGGAGGCCGCCATGCCCCGCCCGCAGGACGCCGGAACCGCGGCGGCACCGCGCCGGAACCCCTGGGTCGAGAAGGACCCCTTCGACATCGACGCCGTTTTCGTCCTGCTGCGCGAGGCGACCCGGGACCTGCGCAAGGCGGCGATGTTCGAGTTGCGGGACGAGGGTCATGGCAGCCTCTACGAACAGCTGGTCTCGGCACTGATCTCCGCCCGCACGCGGGACGAGACGACGCTGCCGGTGTCCCGCCGCCTCTTCACGGAGGCGCGCACGCCCGAGGCGATGATGGCGCTGCCGGAGGAGCGCATCGTCGAGCTGCTGTACGGCGCCACCTTCCCCGAGCCCAAGGCGCGCGACATCCGCGAGCTCTCCCGCCGCATCGTCGAGGAGCATGGCGGCCGCACGCCGGACAATCTTGCGGGTCTGACGGCCTTCCGCGGCGTCGGGCCCAAGATCGCCGGGCTGGCGCTGGGCGTGGCGTTGGGCCAGCCGCACATCGCCGTGGATGTGCATGTGCACCGGGTGACGAACCGCTGGGGCTATGTCGCCACCCGCACGCCCGAGGCGACGCTGAAGGCGCTCGAGGCGAAGCTGCCCGACCGTTACCGGATCGAGATCAACGAGCGCCTCGTGCCCTTCGGCAAGCACATCTGCACCGGCGAGCGCCCGCGCTGCTCCACCTGCCCGCTGCTGTCGCAATGCCGGCAGGTGGGGGTAACGTCGCACCGGTGAGGGCGGCCTACTCCGCCGCCTCGGACGGCAGCTTGTAGCCGGCGAAGTCCTTGCGCAGCGCGGCCTTCAGGATCTTGCCGGTGGCGGTGTGCGGCAGCTCCTGGACGAACACCACGTCGTCCGGCAGCCACCATTTGGCGACATGGCCCTCCAGGTAGGAGAGGATGCCGGCCTTGTCGAGCTGGGCGCCCGGGCGGCGCACGACGACCAGCAGCGGCCGCTCGGTCCAGCGCGGGTGCGGCACGCCGATGACGGCGGCCTCCGCGACGTCCGGGTGGCCCATGGCGGCGTTCTCCAGATCGATGGAGCTGATCCACTCGCCGCCCGACTTGATGACGTCCTTGGCCCGGTCGACGATGGTCATGTAGCCGTCCGGGTCGATGGTCGAGACGTCGCCGGTCTTGAACCAGCCGTCCGCGGTGAAGGCGCCCTCGTTGGCGGCCGCGTCGTTGAAATAGCCGCTGGTGATCCAGGGGCCGCGCACGACCAGCTCGCCGAAGGCCTTGCCGTCGCGGGGCAGCTCCTTGCCCTCGGCATCGACGATCCTCAGCTCCACGCCGAACACGGCCCGGCCCTGCTTCACCTTGATGTCGTGCTGGCGCTCGACCGGCCATTCCTCCATCTCCGGCCGCAGGCTGCCGAAGGTGCCCAGCGGGCTCATCTCGGTCATGCCCCAACCCTGGAAGGTCTTGACGCCGTAGGTGTTCTCGAACTCCTCGATCATGGCGCGCGGCGCGGCCGAACCGCCGATGGTCAGGCCCTTCAGGGTCGAGAACTTCGAACCGGTGCCGCGCATGTGCTCCAGCAGGCGCAGCCACAGGGTCGGCACGCCGCTGGTGATGGTGACCCGCTCGGTTTCCATCAGCTCGTACATGCTCTTGCCGTCCAGCTTCGGGCCGGGGAAGGCCATGCCGGCGCCCACCATCGGCGCGGCGTAGGGATAGCCCCAGCCGTTCACATGGAACAGCGGCACCACCGGCATCGCGATGTCGTTCTGCGTCAGCGCCATGCCCGGCGTCGCCAGCAGGCCATAGGCGTGCAGCACCGAGGAGCGGTGGCTGTAGAGCACGCCCTTCGGGTTGCCCGTCGTGCCCGAGGTGTAGCAGAGGCCCGCGGCGGTGTTCTCGTCCAGGTCCGGCCAGTCGTACCCGTCGGCCGCCTGGCTCATCAGGGTCTCGTAGCAGAGCAGGTTGGGGATGCCGCTCTCCGGCATCAGGTGCGGCTGGGTCATCACCACGACCGTCTTCACGGTCTTCAGGTGCGGCAGCAGCTTCTCCACCAGCGGCACGAAGGTCGGGTCGGTGAACAGCACGCCGTCCTCGGCATGGTTCAGGATGTAGACCAGCTGCTCCGGATAGAGGCGCGGATTGATGGTGTGGCAGACGGCGCCGTAGCCCGAGACGGCGTAGTAGAGCTCGAAATGCCGGTGGTCGTTCCAGGCGAGCGTGGCGACGCGGTCGCCCTGCTTCACGCCCAGCGAGGCCAGCACGTTCGCCAGCCGCTCGGTGCGGGCGTAGGCGTCGCGGTAGCTGTAGGAATGGTCCGGCTCCAATGCGAAGCGCGAGCTGATCCGCCCCTTGGGGTGGTACAGCGCCGCGTGGCGCAGGATGGAGATGATCGAAAGTTGCCGGTCCATCATCAGGCCGCGCATGCCCTATCCTCCCGAAACATTGTTATCCGGGGCCCGGACTTTGCGCCCGCGCCCCCGCCGTCGGGGCCCAACCCGCGACATCTCCTTATACTTGGCCCCTCCGCGCCGGAAAAACCACCCTTTGGAGGGTAGGGCGATTCTCAGCCGAAGCCCTGGCTGAGAGCGCAGGGCCACCATGTGATGGCTGACGGCGTGCTGTCGGGAGAGGCTGGGACGTGGTGCGTCCTTCGACAAGCTCAGGCTGAGAGAGGGGGATGCCAGGCACTCCCGGGGTCAATGGCGGGAGCTTGGCTGGGAGCAGCACTCAATCCCCTCATGCTGAGCTTGTCGAAGCACGCACATGGGCAGCGCTGCCGCGCATCTTCCGATCCGGCCGTCCAAGTATGCGAAATCGAACGGTCGCTTCAGTCGAGGGTCCCGTACTCGTCCGCGACCGAGAGGCCTTGCCGATTGTACTCGTTCCAGTAGGCCATTGTCCGGTCCATGGACGCCTGTGTCGCCTCCTCATCACGGATGGCTTCGAGGCGGGTCACTTCCCGGCGCAGAGCGGACTCAACCACCCTCTGAAGATCGAGGCCGAGTTCCTCCGCACGCGACAGCAGATCCGCATCCAGAGCGAGGCTGACGCGGCGCTTGCGGGCGGTCTTCGTCATGTGCGGGTCTCCAGGGAGGTGTCCTCATGGTCGCACGCCCCTCTCACCGTCAACAACACCCCAAAACGGCGAAGGGCCGCAGGTCTCCCCGCGGCCCCCCTTTCCGATCGTGCCTCGAAGCCGGCTCAGTAGCCGGCGGCGTGGCCGTCGACGCGCATCTCGGTCGCCCCGCGGTAGACGCCGTTGGCGTGGTCGCGCTGGATGGCCTCGTAGCTGCCGTAGTGGGTGCCCGGCTTGACCGCGGCGTTGTGGCCGCGGCGCTTCAGCTCCTCGCGCACCTCGGGGTGGATGCCGCTCTCCAGGAACAGCTCGCCGCCGTCGGTCATGGTGCCGCCGGTCGGCTCCTGCTGGCTCTCATGCTGCCAGCGGGCGGCGTCGCCCGCCTCCTGCACGCCCATGCCGAAATCGACCATGTTGACGACGATCTGGGCGTGGCCCTGCGGCTGCATCGCCCCGCCCATCACGCCGAAGCTCAGCCAGGGCTTGCCGTCCTTGGTGATGAAGCCGGGGATGATGGTCTGGAAGGGCCGCTTGCCCGGGGCGTAGACATTGGGGTGGCTGGGGTCCAGATGGAAAAGCTCGCCCCGGTCCTGCAGCATGAAGCCCAGCCCGTCGGGCACCAGCCCGCTGCCCATGCCGCGGTAGTTGGACTGGATGAAGGAGACCATCATCCCGTCCTTGTCGGCGGTGGTGAGGTAGATGGTGTCGTTCTTGAGCAGCTTCTCGTCGCCGGGGGAGACCTGCGGCGCGGCCTTTTTCATGTCGATCAGCTTGCGCCGCTCGGCCGCGTATTCCTTGGACGCCAGCGCCTTCATCGGCACCTTGGCGAAGGCCGGGTCGGCGTAGTAGCGGGCGCGGTCGGCGAAGGCCAGCTTCTTGGCCTCCACCATCACATGGATCATGTCGGCGCTGTTGTGGCCCATCGCCTTGAGGTCGTAGCCCTCGACGATGTTCAGGATCTGCAGCACCGCCAGGCCCTGGGTGTTCACCGGCAGCTGCCAGACATCGTAGCCGCGGTAGTTGGTGCCGATCGGCTCCACCCACTCGCTCTTGTGCGCGGCCAGGTCGGCCTTGGTGATCGGGCCGCCGATGCGCTTCATGTAGGCATCGATGCGGTCGGCGATCGGGCCCTTGTAGTAGGCGTCGCGCCCGCCCTTCGCCAGCAGCTCGTAGGTGGCGGCCAGGTCCGGGTTGCGGAAGAGCTCCCCCGCGGCCGGCGCGCGGCCGCCGGGGAAGAAGGTCTTCATCGCGTTGTCCGTCTCCTCGATCATCGGATTGTTCTGGAACCGCGTGAGGTTGCGGCCCCAGCCATAGGCGATGAAGGGGCTGAGCGGGAAGCCGTCGCGGGCGTAGCGGATGGCCGGCGCCAGCACCTTCTCCATGGGCAGCCGGCCGAACTTGGCGTGCAGCTCGAACCAGCCGTCCACGGCACCCGGCACCGAGACCGACAATGAGCCGTGCGAGGGGATGGTGTCGCGGCCCTTCAGCTTGGCCTTCAGCTGCTCCAGTGTCTGGCCCATGGGCGCGCGGCCCGAGGCGTTCAGCCCGTGCAGCCTGCCGGTCTTCGGATCCCAGACGATGGCGAAGAGGTCGCCGCCGATGCCCGAGCCGGTCGGCTCCATAAGCCCCAGCGCGGCGTTGGCGGCGATGGCGGCGTCCACCGCGCTGCCGCCCTCCTGCAGGATGTCCACGGCGATCTGGGTCGCCAGCGGCTGGCTGGTGGCGGCCATGCCGTTCCGGGCGATGATCTCGCTGCGGCCGGAGAAGTTCTGGCCGACCAGCCGGTCGCCGCGCCCGGCGTTCCAGGGCAGGTCCTGCGCGGGCCGCGCGGCGGGCTGCGGCGCCTCGGCCGCCGGCTTCTGCTGCGCCAGTGCCGGCACGGGCAGGGCGAGGGCGGCGACCATCACGGCCGCGGTCAGTCTTCTCATTCGGGTGCGCTCCCTGGCGTGGCGGCCGCGCGTTGGCCGCGGGTCCTTGCAAGCTCCCGTGATACGGCGGATGCGGCGGGCGCCGCAAGGATGTCCGGCAAGCGGACCCGGTCCCGCCGGAAAGATATCCTGCGAAGGTTATAACCCTTTAGTTATCGACAGCTCCGACTTCAGGAGGATCGACAAACCAACCGCTGATTTAGCTCTTTCTGCTTAGGCTCATACGAAAGAATTCAAGCCTTGCAAGGCCGGGAGGGTAGGGGGCATGTCGCTGTCGAACTGGAAGATCATCCACAAGCTGTTCGTGCTGATCGGCGCGCTGACGCTGGTCACCGGCGTCGTCGCCGGCACCGGCGTGATCGGGCTGAATCGGCTGAGCCTGGCCACGAACGAGATCACCGCCTCGGGTGACATCGCCCTGCTGGCGGCCCGGGTGAACCAGAACGTCATCGCGCTGAACCGCGCGGAGTTCCGGGTCGCCGCCGACCCGGCCGAGCTTGCCGAGGTCGAGAAGGTCATCGCCGAGCAGTCCAAGGAGATGCAGAGCCGGCTGGACACGCTGCGCGCCAACTCCAACGGCGAGCTGAAGGGCCAGTTCGCCGCCATCGAGCAGCAGCTGGCCAAGTACAAGGTCGAGCTGGACGACACGCTCGCCACGGTGCGCGCCAACGCCGGCAAGGTGACGATCTCCGAGGCGCAGGAGGCGATCAAGAAGTCGGCGCTGCAGAGCCGCGCCGCCGCCACCGAGCTGCAGCGGACGGTGAAGACCTATGCCGACACCGCCAGCGACATGGCCGAGAAGATCAGCGACGACGCCTCGGCGCTGGCCACCACCAGCATGACCGTCATGCTGACCATCGCCATCGTCGGCGTGCTGGGCGGCATCCTGCTGGGCTGGTTGATCGCCCGCTTCACCATCAGCAACCCGCTGTCGGCCTCGGTCGACTGCCTGCGCCGCCTCGCGAACGGCGACCTGACGACCGAAATCTACGGCGTCGGCCGCGGCGACGAGGTCGGCGAGGTTGCCGACGCGATGAAGATCTTCAAGGAAAACCTCGTCCGCACCAAGCGGCTGGAGGAGGAGGCCAAGGAGGCGGAGCGCCGCGCCGAGGTGGAGCGCAAGCAGGCCATGATGAACCTCGCCGACAGCTTCGAGGCCGAGGTCATGGGCATCGTGCAGTCCGTTTCGTCGGCCGCCTCGCAACTGCAGGCGAATGCGCAGAGCATGTCGGCCGTGGCCGAGCAGACCAACCGCCAGGCCGCGACCGTGGCCGCCGCCACCGAGCAGGCCAGCTCCAACGTGCAGACCGTGGCCGCCGCCACCGAGGAGCTGGGCGGCTCCATCTCCGAGATCAGCCGGCAGGTGCTGGAGTCCGCCCGCATCAGCCAGGAGGCGGCCTCGGAGGCCGAGGAGACCAACCGCCGGGTCGAGGGGCTGGCCCAGGCCGCCCAGCGCATCGGCGCGGTGGTGGAGCTGATCCAGTCCATCGCCGGCCAGACCAACCTGCTGGCGCTCAACGCCACGATCGAGGCGGCGCGCGCCGGCGAGGCCGGCAAGGGCTTCGCCGTCGTGGCGAGCGAGGTCAAGCAGCTGGCGAACCAGACCGCCAAGGCGACCGAAGAGATCGCCACGCAGATCACGGAGATCCAGTCGCAGACCGACAGCGCGGTCGGCGCCATCCGCTCCATCGCCGGCACCATCTCGCGGGTCAACGAGATCTCCGGCTCCATCGCCTCGGCGGTGGAGGAGCAGTCGGCCGCGACGCAGGAGATCGGCCGCAACGTCCAGCAGGCGGCCGCCGGCACGCAGGAGGTCTCCAGCAACATCTCCGGCGTCAGCCAGGCGGCGGCGGAGGGGGGTGCCGCCGCCGGCCAGGTGCTGGACGCCGCCGGCACCCTGTCGCGCCAGTCTGAGAGCCTGCGCGCCCAGGTCGACGCCTTCATCGCCCGCGTCCGCGCGGCGTAAGCCGTCGTGTCCGCGCCGCCTAGGCGGTCGCGTCCGCGCCCCCAGGGCCGTCGCGCCCGAAACCCCCGCGTCTTTTGGCGCGGGGGTTTTTCATGCCGGCGCGCGGGCTGTGACGGACCTCACAGCGGCGATGAATGCCCTATGCGAGACTGCCGATGCGTGGTCTTTTAGGAGAACTCCGCCGTAAATTCCCGCAAAACCCGCCAAGTATTCGTCACGGACCCTTCACTTTGACCTGAACGGGCGAATGGATTAACTTGGGCGGCACGAGATAACGGAGGAGGTCGTCATGGCCGTCTCTCGCAGGAAGTGGAACGTCGCGACCGGCCCGGCCGGATGGATCGTCATTGCGGCCCTCACGCTGGGGCTGCTCGGCCTCGCCGCCCTGTCGGCCCCGCCCGGCAACGCCAACGCGCCCGCCGCAACGCAGGCAGAAGCCCCCATCGCGCGCTGAAGCGGCCCGAGTCCGCAGCCGGGTCCAACACCCACGCCCGTAGGTCGCATGGAGGCGGAGCCGCAATGCGACATCCCGCCGGGCATGTCGATTACGCCTGCGGCTTCATGCGACCTACGCACCCCGCTCCTCGGCGAAGGGACGCACCATGTCGGGTTTCCGGTGGACCCAAATCAAGCCTCCGCCAACGCCGCCAGCTTGCCGACCGTGTTCCAGTTGCGCGCGGTGCCGCGCCGGCCGAGCGCCTTCTCGATCACGACATTGGTGAGGCGGCTCTCGACCATGGCGTCGGTATAGGCGACGAAGACTTCGCGCCCGATGATCCGCAGCCGCTCCGGCCCGGTCACCGACGCCTCCAGCCGCCGCGCGGCCTCCTCCCCGGGCGCCGCCTTCAGGGCGGTCACCAGCAGCCGGTTGGGCAGGGTTTCAGCCGTCTCCGGGAAGGGGTTGGCCGCCATCAGCGCCCTCCATTCCCCGGCAGTCCTCAGCACCACGTCGATGCGCGGGCCGATGCGGGCCGCGATCTCCCCTTCCAGCCGCGCCTCCCATTCGGCGGCCGTGCCCGGAGCGGTGAAGACCAGATTGCCGGACTGCAGCAGCGTCCGCGCGTCGGTCACGCCCAACCCCGCCATCAGAGCGCGGAGTTCGGCCATCGGCACCTTGTTGTTGCCGCCGACATTGACCGCCCGCAGCAGGGCGATCCAGCGCTCCGATCCCGCCGTCACGGCGGGGCCGGCAGCCGTTCGGCCACCGCCAGGCTGCGGGTCTCGCCGCCGGCGCTGATCTCCAGCCGTCCCCGGGCGATGCGCTCCACGCGCCAGCCATTGACCTGATCGCCCGTGAGCACCCGCAGCTGCTGGCCGGTCTCCTCCTGCCGCAGCACGGCGACGGCGCGCCCCTGGCCGGTGCCCGCCAAACCGACGATGACGAAGCTGCCGGTCGCCACCGTGCCGGCCGGTTCGGGCGGCGCCTCGGGACGGCCGCGCCGGTCGGGATTGAACAGGGGCCGCTCCACCAGGTCGGTGAAGACCTCCTCAGGCGGCATCACCGGCCGTTGCGGCGTCTGTGCCAGGGCGGGGGGCGCGGACAGCAGCAGCGCCGCGAGGGGGAGCAGCCGCCTCACGCGCGCCTCCAGCCATGCAGGTCCAGGGTCAGCTCCAGCCGCCCCTCCTCGGCCGGCCGCAGGGTCATGGCGTCCACCACCAGCAGCGGCTGGCCCGCCTCCAGCCGGTGCAGCAGCCCGCGCAGCTGCCCGGGCGTCACCACCGCGCCCAGCCGCACGGCGACGCGGGAGAAGCCCGGGGTGCCCGGCGCCGCGCGGCCGCTCTCCAGGGTCTGGCTGCTCACCAGAACGGCGCCCTGCTCCTGCACCAGGCCGGCCAGTTGGGCCTGAAGCGCGGCGCCGGCCAGCGCGTCGGTGGCGCCCTGCAGATAGTCCAGCGGCGAGGCGGCGGCCTCGATCTCGGCGCGCTCGGCATCGATGGTCGCGGACCGGGCGATGACCCGGCGCCAGACCTCCACCCGCTTGGTCTCCGCCGCGACAGACGCCGCGAGGTCGCCATGGAGCCCGACCAGCGGCAGCACCACGCCGCCGACCAGCAGCAGGGCCAGCACCGCCGTCACCAGCCAGAACAGCCGGGCGGCCTGCCTTGGATCGGCCAGCGTCCGCGCCAGCGGATCAGGGAGATTCATGAGGCACCACCCGGGCGGTGAGATGGAAACGGTCCAGTCCCGACGCGTCGCGCACCAGGGCGGAGCGGAACTGTACGGCTTCGAAATGAGGGCTCTCCTCCAGCATCGGCACCAGCGAGGAGCCGTCCTTCGTCAAGCCCATGACCTCTATCGTTCCGTTCTCGTAACGAAGTTCCGACAGCCAGGTGCCGTCCGGCAGCAGCCGGCTCAGCGCCTCCGACAGCACCAGGGCGGAAGGCGCGGCGCGCTTGGCCTCGGCGCCGAACAGGGCGGCGGCGCGCAGATCGTCCACCGCCTGCACACGGTCGCGCACCCCGGCGCCCTCGGCCGCCAGCGCGGCCGCCTCCTGCCGCGCCATCGCCAGCTGGACGCCCCGGACCAGCAGCGGCGCGAGCGCCAGCAGGACCAGCGCCGCGGCGGCCAGCAGCAGGCGGCGGGGAGTCGCCGCGGCCGGGCGGGATGCGGCGGTCAGCGGCATCGTCACGGGCCTGCCGTCCGGTTCCGCCAGCTCCAGCGCGAAGGGCTCGAGGCCCAGGGCCCGCAGCCGCTCCAGCGTGGGATCGACCGCGGACCGGGGCACCAGGACAAGGTCCACCTCGACCGTGCCGCCATCCGGCCGCTCCGCCACCTCGGCGGCGAAATAGGCCTGGTCGGCGCGCAGCGGCGTGCGCCGGTCCAGCTCCAGCGCCACCACCTCGCGCAGGCGGCGTTCGGCGGCCGCCGGCAGCTGGAAGCGCCGGCGCAGCAGGCGGCCCACGGTGAGGGCCAGCACCGTGCCGGCACCGTCGGGCAGGGCAGGGGGCGCACCGGCGCCCGGGCCAAGGCGGCCGAGCGGCTCCAGCCCGCCGTCGGGCAGCGCCAGGCTCAGCCGGAAGCCGTCGCCGTCCGGCTCGGCGCGCACCGTGCCGGGCCCTTCCGGACGCCAGCGTGCGGGCAAGCGGCGCAGCGCCTCGCTCCACCACCAGCGCGCCAGCTGGGTCGCCAGCGCCGCCAGCGCGGCGGGGGCCGGTGCGGTCTCCACGCTCATGATCCGTTGTCCAGGGAAGCGTCCAAATCGAGGTCGGGCGCGGGCTCGCGCCATTCAAGAATGCGATAAGGCCGGGGTCCGTCAACCGACAAGAGGAGAACCGCCTCCGCGCTCGCCCGCGCGCCGCCCTGGGTCTCCACCTCGACCCGGACGGTGTAGAGCGGTCCCTGCGGCGGGTCCAGCGACAGGCCGAGGCCGGCGAGGCGGGCCGCGGCCTCGGTCGAGAAGCCCTGCGCCGCCCGCTCCCGCGCCCGCATCACCAGGGCCACGTCCGCCTCCGAGACGCCCGGCCAGGCCCGCAACGCCGCCGGCGGCGCCACGGCCACCGCCAGCCCGCCGCCCTCGATCGGATTGTGCACCGTGACCAGCGGCGCCAGCCGGCGGTAGGCGTCGCCGCCCAGCCCGTACCCGGCCAGTTCGGCGAGGCTGCGCAGCGGCTCCTTGCCGTCGCGGCGCAGCAGCAGCTCGGCGCCGGCCACCTCCTCGCCCACCGCGCGGGCGACCCCCATGACCGCCTCGGGCGGGGCGCGGTTCAAATCGATGCGGCCGGCCTCGTCCCAGACCCGCACGGTCAGCAGGGCGTCGCCCTCCCGCACCCGCCAGGCGCCGCCGTCGGCCAGACGGCGCTGCCGGATGTCGGGATGCAGGACGCCCATGACCGCATGCGCCAGCCCCGCCTCCAGCAGGGCGCGCGCCTCGGCGCTGCGCTGCTGGGCCGAGAGGCGCCGCGCCTCCAGCGTCAGGCTGAGGGTGAAGGCGCCGGCCAGCAGCGCCACCAGCATGCAGATCCACAGCACCACCACCAGGGCCGCGCCCCGCTCGCGCCCGTCCGCCCTCATCGCACGGTCCCCGAGGTGAGCCGGGTGGTGGCGAGGGTCAGCGACCGGTTGCCCTCCCACCGCACCGTCACCGCCACCCGCCATGCCGCCATCCCGACGCGGCCGACCTCGGCGAAGGGGGGATCGCGGCGCGGCTCCACCGCGATCTCCCAGCGGTAGCCGTCGCCCTCGCCGGGAAAGCGGCCGGACTGCAGCAGCGGTTCGGCGGCGATCGCGGCCAGCTGCGCCTCGGCGATGGCCAGCGCCCCGGCACGCCGCTCGGCCGACCCGGCGCCCAGCGCCCCCTCGCCCAGGATGCGGTAGGCGGTGGCCAGCACGGCCGTCAGGATCGCCAGCGCCGCCAGCGTCTCGATCAGGGTGAAGCCGGACTCAGCGCAGCGTCGCATGGCCGGTCAGCCAGTCGATGCGGACGGTGCGCGTGGCCTCCCCGGCCTTCAGCACGATCTCGCCGCCGGTGGAGCTGCCGTCGGGCAGGAAGCGCACGGAGGCGGTGTCGCGCCCGGTCTCCGCCCGGTCGGCGGTGACGTCGATCGCCAATCCCTCCGACAGACCGCCGGAGATGCCCGGAACCGCCCAGGTGCGGGCGCGGAGATCCACCACCAGGACGGTCTCCCGCTCCTCCAGGATGGCCTGCTGCCGCGCCAGCCGGGCGGCGCCCAGCAGCGCGCGGCTGTCCGCCTTCAGGGCCGCCTGCGCCCCGCCGGCCCCGACCGCCGGCACCACCAGCCCCATCGCCAGCGCCATGATCACCATGACGACCAGCACCTCCAGCAGGGTCACGCCGGCCTGGGGCGGCAGCGTCTCAGACGGCGAGCGCATTGATCGACACCATCGCCAGCAGGATCGACACGACCATGCCGCCGATCAGCAGGGCCAGCAGGATGACGAAGGCCGGCTCCAGCAGCGCCAGGAACCGCTTCAGCGCGGTCTCGACCTTGCCGTCATAGACGCCGGCGAGGTGGCCCATCACCTCCTCCAGCCGGCCGGTCTCCTCGCCGACCTTCAGCAACTCGGCCGCGAGCGCGGGCAGGGCGTGGCCGGCCGGCAGGGATGCCGCCAGCGAACGGCCGCGCTTCACCCCCTCGCGCATCGCCTCCACCTCGGACGCCAGCACCCGGTTGCCGACCACCTGGGACGCCAGCGACAAGGCGGTGGTCAGCGGCGTCCCGGCCTTCAGCAGCACCGACAGGGTGCGCGACAGGCGCGCCACGGCGGCCATGGCGACCACGTCGCCCAGCAGCGGCAGGCGCAGCACCGTGCGGTCCCACCAGGGGCCGAGATCGACGCGCCTGAGGACGGCCGGCACCGCCAGCAGCAGGACCAGGAACCCCACCATCAGCGCCGTCCAGTGCGCCCGCAGGCCGCTGGACGCGGCCAGCACCAGGCTGGTGATCCAGGGGATCTCCGCCTTGGTGTTGCGGAACAGATGCTCGAACTGCGGCACGACGTAGAGCAGCATCAGCAGCAGCGAGGCCACGGCGACGCAGCCCAGCACCGCCGGATAGATCATGGCGGTGGAGAGCTGCTCCTTCAGCCGGCGCTCGCGCTCCAGCAGGTCCGCCAGACGGTCCAGCGCCAGCTCCAGCGCGCCGCCGGCCTCGCCGGCCCGGACCATCGCCAGGTAGATGCGGGGGAAGCCGCCGGCGCGCTCCAGGCTCTCGGCCAAGCCCGCGCCGGCCCGCAGCCGGTCCAGCACCTGTGCGAGGCGCGGCCGCAGCGAGGCGGGCGCCATGCCGCCGGCCAGCAGCGCCAGGGCGCGCTCCAGCGGCTGGCCCGCCTGCAGCAGCAGCGCCAGCTCGCGCGTCGTCAGCGCCAGGTCGGCGGTGCCGGCCGTGGCGACCCGCAGCCCGCCCAGCCGCTCGCGCCAGCCGGGGCGGTCGGGCACCGGCACCGCCTCCACCGGCAGATGGCCCTTGGCGCGGATCATCTCGATGGCGGCGGCGCGGTCGCGCGCCTCCAGCCGCCCCTCCACCGTCGATCCCGCGCCGGAGATGGCGACGAAGCGGAAGGTCGGCATCAGGCGGCGATGTCGGCCACGCGGCCGACCTCCTCCACCGTGGTCACGCCGGCGGCGGCCTTGGCGAGGCCGTCCTCCACCATGGTGCGCATGCCGCCCTGCCGCGCCGCCCGCTCGATCGTGCCCGTGGGCTCGCGGCCGATGATCAGCGCCCGCAGGGACTCGTCCACCGGCAGCAGCTCGAAGATGCCGACGCGGCCGGCATAGCCGCTGTTGCCGCAATGGTCGCAGCCCACCGGCCGGAACAGCGCATCCGGCGCCGCCATGCCGTTGGCGGTGAAGGCGTGCGCCTGCTCCCGGGTCGGCGGATGCGGCGCCTTGCAGCGCGGGCACAGCACCCGGACCAGCCGCTGCCCGACCACGCCGCGCACGGTGGAGGCCAGCAGGAAGGGCTCCACCCCCATGTCGACCAAGCGGGTCAGCGCGCCGGCGGCGGTGTTGGTGTGCAGCGTCGTCAGCACCAGATGGCCGGTGAGCGCGGCGTGCACGGCGATGTCGGCCGTCTCGGCGTCGCGGGTCTCGCCCACCATGATGACGTCGGGATCCTGGCGCACCATGGAGCGCAGCACCTGGGCGAAGCCCAGCCCGATCTGCGGCTTCACCTGCACCTGGTTGATGCGGACCATCTGGTACTCGACCGGGTCCTCCACCGTCAGGACCTTGCGGGTGGCGGCGTCCACCAGCTTGAGCGCGGCGTAGAGGGTCGTGGTCTTGCCGCTGCCGGTCGGGCCGGTCACCAGGATCATGCCGTGCGGCGCCTCGATCATGCGGCGGAGCGCGCGCTCGGGCCCGGGCGGCAGGCCCAACCCCTCCAGGTCGCGCACGCCGGTCGCCGCGTCCAGCAGGCGGATCACCACGCTCTCGCCATGCACCGTCGGCAGGGTGGAGACGCGCAGATCCAGCCGCCGCCCGTCCAGCAGGTGCGTGGCGCGGCCGTCCTGGGGCAGGCGCCGCTCGGCGATGTTGAGGTTCGCCAGGATCTTGATGCGGCTGACCACGGCCGGTGCCAGGGCCAGGGGCGGCGGCGGCACGTCGCGCAGCACCCCGTCGACCCGGTAGCGCAGCGCCAGCTCGCGGGCGAAGGGTTCGATATGGATGTCGGAGGCGCGCAGCCGGGCCGCCTCCTCCACGATATGGCTGACCAGCCTGACCACCGGCGCCTCGCCGGCCAGGTCCTTGAGCCGGTCGACATCGGCGTCGCCGGCCAGAGGTGCCTCGTCGGCATCGATGTCGGCGACGATGCGATCGATGGCGCTGCGGCCGCCGCCATAGGCGCGCTCCAGCGCCAAATCGACCTCGGACGGCAGCGCCAGGGCCGGCACCGGGAACAGGCCGGTGGCGAACTCCAGCGCCTCCAGCACCTCGTCGTCCGCCGGGTCCGCCAGCGCGACCAGCAGCTTCTTGCCGTCGACGGCGTAGGGCAGGGCGCGGCGGGCCCGCAGATACTCGACCGATACCTGGGCGGACAGATCGGGGGCCTGCGCCAGGTCGCCCGCGCGCACGATCGGCAGCCCGTGCGCCGCCGCCAGCGCCTGGGCACGGTCCAGTTCGGAGGTTCCGCCGCCCATCAGATCCGTCGATGCCACGCGCCCACCCTCGATGCCGACATGCCGCCCCGCCCGGGGAGACTGGTGATACTGCCACAGGAGGCAACCGGAATGCAGCCGCCGGGCCGTACTCCCTTTGATATTATTAACTTGCGCAGGCTAGGGTGCGCGCGAGATGTATGGGGCGCCCCGACGCCGCCTCCGACCAGCCCAGGCCCGCCGCGTGACGCGAATCCACCGACCCAAGCACCGCCCGATGACGCGCCCGACATGGCGCCTGGCCGCCCTGCTGCTGGGGACCGCCGCGCTCGCCGGCTGCCGCCATGGGCCTGAGGGGAACCTGGCCGCGCCGCTGTCGCGCCTGGGGCTCAACACCCAGGCACCGGCCGAGACCGCCGCCGCCGACCGACCGCCCGCTCCGCCCGCCGCCCGTCCTACCATCGTGCGCGGCGGCGCCGTCGGGCCGGCGCTCGATGCCGAGGGGCTGGGCCTGTCGTCGGAGACCACCTTCGACCTGAATTTCGCCGAGGGCGGCCTGCGCGAGTTCGTGGCGGCGGTGCTGGGCGATCTGCTGAAGCTGAACTATGTCTACGACCCGCGCGTGCAGGGCACCGTCTCCATCCAGACCGGCCGGGCGCTGTCGCAGCGCGAGGCGCTGAACCTGGTCGAGACCGTGCTGCGCATGAACGGCGCCGCGCTGGTGCGCTCGGAGGGCATTCTCAAGATCGTGCCGCTGGCCGAGGCGCGCCAAGCCAGCGGCGGGCCGGTGACGGCGGGGGCCGATGCCGGCGGCTATGCCGTGACGGTGCTGCCGCTGCGCTACGTCTCGGCCCAGACGGTGCAGCAGCTGGTGGAGCCGATCTACCAGGCGTCCGGCGCCATCCTGGCCGATCCGGGCCTGAACCTGCTGCTGGTCGCCGGCACGGCGGACGAGCGCCGTACCATCGTCGACGCCGCCCGCGCCTTCGACGTCGACTGGATGAAGGGCCGCTCGGTCGGCATCTTCCCGCTGCAGCAATCGAGCCCCGGCCCGGTCATCCGCGAGCTGCAGACCATCTTCGCCGCCGGCCAGGGCGGGGCGTCGGCCGGCGCCATCACCTTCATGCCGGTGGAGCGGCTGAACGCCGTCATGGTGGTGGCCTCGCAGAATTCATGGCTGGACCAGGCGGCGCAATGGGTCGAGCGGCTGGACCGCGGCAGCGCCACCCAGCGCGGCCTGTACGTCCACCCGCTGCAGCATGCCGAGGCGCGCGAGGTGGCGCGGCTGCTCTCCCGCCTGTTCAACGGTACCGCGGGCGGTGACCGCGACGAGCGGGAGGTGACGGCGCCCAACCGGCCGGCGGCGACGCTCACCAGCCCCGGCGCCGCCGGCCCGAACCGCGCCGGCCAGCTCGGCCCCGGCGCACCCCCGGGCCCGGGCGGCCCGGGCGCACCGCCCGGCCTGGGTCTGGCGGCGGTCGCGCGCAACGGCGGTGGCGCGGTCGAGCCGGAGGAGGAAGAGGATCCCCAGGGCGATGGCGCCCGCATCGTGGCGGACATCCAGAACAACGCGCTGCTGATCCTCGCCAGCGTCGAGGAGTACCGGCTGATCGACGAGGCGCTGAAGAAGCTCGACGTCGTGCCGATGCAGGTGATGATCGAGGCGACCATCGCCGAGGTCACCCTCAACGACGCGCTGCGCTATGGCGTCCAAAGCTTCCTGAAGAACAATTCCGGCGATCTGCAGGGCGGCTTCACCCTGTCGGAGAATTCCCTGCGGCCCGGCGCCCAGCTGCCCGGCTTCAACCTGATCCTCAGCCGCTTCGGCGACCCGCGCGCCGTGCTGTCGGCGCTGTCGGAGGTTACGGACGTGCGGGTCGTCTCCTCGCCGCAGCTGGTGGTCAGGGACAACTACTGGGCAACACTGACGGTCGGCGACAAGGTACCGCTGGTGACCCGCCAGACCACCGACACGACCGTGCCAAACGCGCCGACGGTCAATAACATCGAATACCAGGACACCGGCGTCATCCTGGAGGTGATGCCGCGCATCACCCAGGGCGGGGCCGTGGCCCTGGAAGTGAGCCAGGAGGTCTCGAGCGTCAACCGCAACGCCAACACCGGAGCGCTGACGCCCACGATCTCCCGGAGGGCGATCGACACCAGCGTCTCAGTGCGCTCCGGCCAGACGGTGGTGCTGGGCGGGTTGATCTCCGACAGCGAGACGGCGGGGCGCAGCGGCATCCCGCTGCTGTCGGACATACCGGGGCTCGGCGCGCTGTTCTCCGAGCGCACCCGCGGCCTGCAGCGCACCGAACTGATCGTCTTCATCACGCCGCGCATCATGCGCAGCGCCGAGGATGCCGAGGCCGTGACCCAGGAGCTGATGCGCCGCATCAAGGCGCTGAACCCGCCGGTGCCTGCGGGGAGCTGAGGAGCGGCGGGTTCCTGGACAGCCGTTCCGGAACCTGCCACCATCATTATCAGTTGTTGATAAGGGCTGCGGTAGCGTGGCCGAACCGTCCGGGGACAATTCGCTCGATACGTTGCTGGAGCTGGACGGCATGAGGCTCGTCCTCACCGGCGACGGTCATTGGGCGAAGATCGACGTGGTGCGGGTGCCGGCTCCGCCGGAGCGGCCGCACGGTATCGCCTACAGCCTGACGCTGCATGCGCCCGACGACGAGCGGTTGCTGGGCTATGACAACGCCCATCCGGTGAAGAGCGGTCGCGGACCAGGAGCGGCCCGGCCGGTCGCCTATGACCACCGGCATGGGGCGACGGAAGCACGCCCCTACGGCTACCGCAGCGCCGCCGACCTGCTGGCTGATTTCTGGGCCGATGTTGATCGGATGCTGAATAAGAGAGGTGCGCGATGAAGGTGCTGCGGATCGGGATCGCGCCGTCCTACGAGGCGCTGAAGGAGCGGACGATGCGGATCGCCCGGGGCGAGCTCAAGCCCGGCCCGGACGATCCCAAAATCTGGTTCGCCGGTACGGAATCCTTCGCCAAGGTGCTGTCTGACAAGAACCAGCGCCTCCTGGCGCTGATCCGGGAGGAGCGCCCGACCTCACTGGAGCAGCTGGCCCAGCTCTCCTCCCGGGCCAAGCCGAACCTCAGCCGCACGCTGAAGACGATGGCAGGTTATGGTCTGGTAACCCTGCACCGGGGGCCTCGGAACAGCGTCATCCCCGAGGTGCCGTTCGACCGGATCACCCTCGACCTGCCGCTGGACCGGGTCGCCTGAGCGCTACAGGATGAACTTGCTGAGGTCCGCGTTCTTCGCCAGCGCGCCGACTCGCTCCTTCACGTAGGACGCGTCCACCGTCACCGCGCCCTCGGTCTTGTCGCCGGCGTCGAAGCTGATCTCCTCCAGCACGCGCTCCAGCACCGTGTGCAGGCGGCGGGCGCCGATGTTCTCGACCGTGCTGTTGATCTCCACCGCCAGTCGGGCCAGCTCGTCGATGGCGTCGGGGGTGAAGACCAGATCAACCTTCTCCGTCCCCATCAGCGCCTTGTACTGGGTGATGAGGCTGGCCTCCGGCTCGGTCAGGATGCGGCGGAAATCGGCCTCGGTCAGCGGCTTCAGCTCCACCCGGATCGGCAGGCGGCCCTGCAGCTCCGGCAGCAGGTCCGAGGGCTTCGCCACATGGAAGGCGCCCGAGGCGATGAACAGGATATGGTCGGTCTTCACCGGCCCGTGCTTGGTGCTGACGGTCGTGCCCTCGATCAGCGGCAGCAGGTCGCGCTGCACGCCCTCGCGGCTGACGTCGGCGCCGCCGCGCCCTTCGGAGCGGGCGGTGATCTTGTCGATCTCGTCCAGGAAGACGATGCCGTTCTGCTCCACCGTGTGGATGGCGTCGGCCACCAGCTTGTCCTGGTCCAGCAGCTTGTCCGCCTCCTCGGCCAGCAGCACCTTATGGCTCTCCGCCACGGTCATGCGCCGGCTCTTGGTGCGGCCGCCGAAGGCCTTGCCGAAGATGCTGCCGAGATCGAGCATGCCCATCTGGGCGCCCGGCATGCCCGGCACCTCGAAGCTCGGCATGCCGGGGACGGAGGTGTCCGCCACCTGGACGTCGATCTCCTTGTCGTTCAGCGTGCCCTCGCGCAGCAACTTGCGGAACTTGGCGCGGGTGTCGGATGAGGATTCCTTGCCGACCAGCGCGTCCAGCACGCGCTCCTCGGCGTTGAGCTCCGCCTTGGCCTCTACCTCGCGGCGCTGCTTTTCCTTGGTCAGGCCGATGGCGACCTCCACCAGGTCGCGCACGATCTGCTCGACGTCACGGCCGACATAGCCGACTTCCGTGAACTTGGTCGCCTCGACCTTGATGAAGGGCGCCTGCGCCAGCCGCGCCAAGCGCCGGGCGATCTCGGTCTTGCCGACGCCGGTCGGGCCGATCATCAGGATGTTCTTGGGCAGCACCTCCTCGCGGAGGCCCTCCGGCAGCTGCTGGCGGCGCCAGCGGTTGCGCAGCGCGATGGCGACGGCGCGTTTGGCGTCGTGCTGGCCGACGATGTAGCGGTCCAGCTCGGAGACGATCTCGCGCGGGGAGAAGGCAGCGGTCATGGCGGTCAGAGCTTTTCCAGCGTGAGATTGCGGTTGGTGTAGACGCAGATGTCGGCGGCGATGCCCATGGCCTTGCGGGCAATGGCCTCGGCGTCCATGCCGGGAATGTCGATGAGGGCGCGGGCGGCCGAGAGCGCGAAGGCGCCGCCCGAACCGATGCCGATCAGGCCATCCTCGGGCTCCAGCACGTCGCCGTTGCCGGTGAGCACCAGGCTCACGTTCTTGTCGGCCACGGCCATCATCGCCTCGAGACGGCGGAGATACCGGTCAGTGCGCCAGTCCTTGGCCATCTCCACCGCGGCGCGGGTGAGCTGGCCCGGATGCTGCTCAAGCTTGGCCTCGAGCCGCTCGAACAGGGTCAGCGCGTCGGCGGTGGCGCCGGCGAAGCCCGCCATGACGGTGCCGCCGGCCAGCCAGCGCACCTTGCGGGCGTTCGACTTCATGACGGTCTGGCCGACGGAGACCTGCCCGTCGCCGGCGATGACCACCTGGCCGTCCTTGCGCACGGACAGGATGGTGGTGCCGTGCCACTTGATGGGATCGTTGGGATTGTTCTCGGTCATCTCGGGCCGAAAGGGAGGGGGCGCCCGCGGGCGCCGGAAGGGGTCCCTGCTATGTGGGCAGCGGGCGCCGGAGCGCAAGGTGGAAGGACGCCCCGCAGCGAGCGGGACCGTCCCTTGCGTCCCCCACCCCTGGCAGGCGCGCAATCTTCCTGCTAGATAAATGGCATGGACGGAAACATCGGCACCCAGCCCAAGGGACAGACCCAGCCGCGCCGCGCCTCGGTGGATCGCACCACCAAGGAGACGCGCATCAGCGTCACCGTGGACCTCGACGGCTCCGGCCGCTACGACGTGTCCACAGGCGTCGGCTTCCTCGACCATATGCTGGAGCAGCTGTCGCGCCATTCGCTGATCGACCTGACGGTCAAGGCGGAGGGCGACCTGCACATCGACTTCCACCACACGACCGAGGATACCGGCATCGCCATCGGCGAGGCGGTGGCGAAGGCGCTAGGCGCGCGCACCGGCATCACCCGCTACGGCCATGCCTACATCCCCATGGACGAGACGCTGACGCGTTGCGCCATCGACCTGTCCAACCGGCCCTACCTGATCTGGAAGGTCGCCTTCACCCGCGACAAGCTGGGCCAGATGGACACGGAGCTGTTCAAGGAGTGGTTCCAGGCTTTCGCGCAGGCGGCCGGCGCCACGCTGCACATCGAGAATTTGTACGGCGAGAACAACCACCACATCGTCGAGAGCTGCTACAAGGCGCTGGCTCGCGCATTGCGCGCGGCGGTGGAGATCGATCCCCGCAAGGCCGACGCCGTGCCGTCCACCAAGGGCGTGCTGGGCGGCTCCCTCTGAGCGAGGTGCCAGTCATGGCCGAAGGCAAGCCGGCGCCGGGCGGCGTCGTCCTCATCGATTACGGCTCGGGCAATCTCCGCTCCGCCGCCAAGGCCGTGGAGCGGTCGGCGCGCGAGTCCGGGCTCGACCATCTCTCCATTACTGTCACCGACGATCCCGAGGCGGTTCTGGCGGCCGGGCGCATCGTGCTGCCGGGCGTCGGCGCCTTCGCCGACTGCATGCGCGGCCTCTCCGCCGTCGTCGGCATGCGCGACGCGCTGGAGGAGGCGGTGCTGCGCCGGGGCACGCCGTTCCTCGGCATATGCGTCGGCATGCAGCTGCTGGCCCGCGAGGGGCGGGAGCACGGCACCCATCCGGGCCTGGGCTGGCTGGACGCGGTGGTGGAGCCGCTGACGCCCGCCGACCCCGATCTGAAGATCCCGCACATGGGCTGGAACGAGCTGACCCTGCGCCAGCCCGGCCACCCGCTGCTGGCCGGGATCGCGGAGCGCGACCACGCCTATTTCGTCCATTCCTACCGCATCCGCCCGAGCCGCGACGCCGACGTGCTGGCGGCCGCCGACTATGGCGGCGAGGTCGCGGCCGTGGTCGGCCGGGACAACATCGCCGGCACCCAGTTCCATCCCGAGAAGAGCCAGCGGGCCGGCCTGCGCCTGATCGCCAACTTCCTGGCCTGGAAGCCCTGACCGAAAGTCCTCATGGAATGACCACGCTACGGGCCGAGACCTCGGTCGAGATCCTGGAAGCCTTCAAGGCGGGCGACCTGCACGACCTCTGCGACGCCGCCGACGAGGCGATCAAGGACGGCGGCGGCTTCGGCTGGGTCGAGCCGCCGCCCCGGGACATCATGGAGCGCTACTGGCGCGGCGTGCTGGCGGTACCGGAGCGCACCCTGCTGGTCGGGCGGCTGGACGGCACCATCGCCGGCTCCGCCCAGCTGGTGCGCCCCACGCGCAACAACGAGGCGCAGAGCTTCGCCTGCAACCTGACCACCAGCTTCGTCGCCCCCTGGGCGCGCGGCCATGGCCTCGCCCGCCGGCTCACCGTCGAGGTGGAGCGCGAGGCGCGCCGGCAGGGCTTCAAGATCCTGAACCTGGACGTGCGCGACAGCCAGAAGGCCGCCATCACGCTCTATGAGAGCCTGGGCTACCGGCGCTGGGGCGAGCATCCGGCCTATGCCCGCGCCCATGGCCGGACCTTCACCGGCTATTTCTACTACAAGGATCTGGAAGAGGCGCCGCTGCCCAGCCCCGATCCGCAGCCGGCCCGCTGACGGAAGGACGCCGAATGATCCTCTATCCCGCCATCGACCTGAAGGACGGCGCCTGCGTGCGGCTGCTGCGCGGCGACATGGAGCAGGCGACGGTGTTCAACGCCGATCCCGCCGACCAGGCCGCCCGGTTCCAGACGCAGGGCTTCCGCTGGCTGCATCTGGTGGACCTCAACGGCGCCTTCGCCGGCAAGCCGGTCAACGCCGCCGCGGTGGAGGCCATTCTCAAGGCCGTCAATATCCCGGCGCAGCTGGGCGGCGGCATCCGCGACCTCGCCACCATGGAGTTCTGGTTCGGGCGCGGCCTCGCCCGGGTCATCCTGGGCACGGTGGCGCTGCGCGACCCGGCCCTGGTGAAGGAGGCCTGCCGCCTGTTCCCCGGCAAGGTGGCGGTCGGCATCGACGCCCGCGACGGGCGGGTGGCGGTGGAGGGCTGGGCCGAGGTCTCCAGCATGACGGCGCTGGACCTGGCGCTGCGTTTCGAGGATGCCGGCGTCGCCGCCATCATCTTCACCGACATCAACCGCGACGGCGCCATGGGCGGCGTCAATGTGGACAGCACCGCCGACCTGGCGGCGCACCTGACCACGCCGGTCATCGCCTCCGGCGGCGTCTCCTCGTTGGCCGATCTTGAGGCGCTGAAGCGGGTGGAGCATACCGGCATCTCCGGCGTCATCTCCGGCCGGGCGCTCTATGACGGCCGCATCGATCCGAAGGCGGCGCTGGCGCTGCTGGACGCTCCCGCGCCGGGAGGCGAGGGCTGATGCTGAAGCGCCGCCTCATACCCTGCCTCGACGTGAAGGACGGCCGCGTCGTCAAGGGCGTGAACTTCGTCGACCTGGTCGATGCCGGCGACCCGGTGGAGCAGGCGCGGGTTTACGACGCCGCCGGCGCCGACGAGCTGTGCTTCCTCGACATCACCGCCAGCTCGGACGGCCGCGACACGCTGTACGACGTGGTGCGGCGCACGGCCGAGCAGATCTTCATGCCGCTGACCGTGGGCGGCGGCGTGCGGCAGGTGGAGGATATCCGCCGGCTGCTGCTGGCCGGGGCCGACAAGGTCTCCATCAACACCGCCGCCGTGGCGCGGCCGGAGTTCGTGCGCGAGGCGTCGGAGAAGTTCGGCGCCCAGTGCGTGGTGGTCGCGGTCGACGCCAAGAAGGTGGGGGACGGCCGGTGGGGCGTCTTCACCCATGGCGGCCGGCGCGAGACCGGGCTGGACGCCGTGGAATGGTGCGTGAAGCTGGCCGAGCTGGGCGCGGGCGAGATTCTGCTGACCAGCATGGACCGCGACGGCACCCGCAGCGGCTTCGACGTGGAGCTGACCCGGGCCGTGGCCGACGCCGTGCCGGTGCCGGTCATCGCATCCGGCGGCGTCGGCACGCTGGACCATCTGGTGGCGGGCGTGCGCGACGGGCACGCCTCGGCGGTGCTGGCGGCCAGCATCTTCCATTTCGGCACCTACTCCATCGCCCAGGCCAAGGCGCACATGGCGGCGGCCGGCATTCCCATGCGCGACGCCTGAGGAGGCGCACCATGACGGCGACCCTGGACGAGCTCTACGCCACCATCCTGTCGCGCCGCGACGGCGACCCCGAGGCCTCGCACACGGCGCGCCTCTTCGCCAAGGGGCGCGCCAAGATCGCCCAGAAGGTCGGCGAGGAGGCGGTGGAGACGGTCATCGAGGCGATGCGCGGCGACCGCGCCAAGCTTGCCGAGGAATCGGCCGACCTGCTGTTCCACCTGCTGGTGCTCTGGGCCGAGATGGGCTTGTCGCCGCAGGACGTCTACAAGGTGCTGGAGGCCCGCAAGGGCGTCAGCGGCATCGAGGAGAAGAAGGGCCGCAAGGGGTGAGGATTTCGGGTCTCGGCCGGGGCGAGGCTGAGACTTGGTGCGTCCTTCGACAGGCTCAGGATGAGGGACCGGGGATGCCAGGCACTCCTGGCTACAACCGCGAAGGTTCGGCCGGGAGCAGCAAATTTCCCCTCATCCTGAGCTTGTCGAAGGACGCACAGCACCAACGCCGCCCGCCGGATCACAAGGGCGGGAGGGGAAGAGAAGAGGAGGAGCGCAGCCATGGCCTACGATCCCAACAACATCTTCGCCCGCATCCTGCGCGGCGAGATTCCGTGCAAGAAGGTCCATGAGGACGAGCACGTCCTGGCCTTCCACGACATCCATCCCCAGGCGCCGACGCACATCCTGGTGATCCCCAAGGGGGCGTATGTCAGCTTCGCCGATTTCAGCGCCAAGGCGTCGGACGCGGAGATCGTCGCCTTCACCCGCGCGGTGGGGGCGATCGCCAGGGCGGCGGGGGTGGAGGACACCGGCTACCGGCTGCTGGCCAACCACGGCCCGGACAGCCACCAGGAGGTCCCGCACCTGCACGTCCACATCCTGGGCGGCCGCCCGCTGGGGCCGCTGGTGATGCGTCTGGGGTGACGCTGGCTACAGAGCGCATCGCCCAAAACGAAAACGCCGGCCGGGTTCCCCGGCCGGCGTTCGCGTTTCCGCGGATGCGGAAGGACTTACTCGGCGACCTCGGCCTTGGGCTCGTCGGCGACGGGCTCGGGGGCCTTGGCCGGCTTGGCGGCGCCGCCCGAGAGCGTGTCGATGGAGCCGATCAGCTGGCCGCCCTGCTCGACCTCGAGGGTGCCGTAGCGGATGCTGCCCTGGATGCGGCCGGTGGAGCGCACGCGCAGCGTGCCGCGGACGGTGATGTCGCCCTCGAAGCGGCCGCCGATGTCGGCCTCGTCGATCTCGACCGAGCCCTTGAACAGGCCGGTGTCGGCGACCTCGATGTTGCGGCCGTCGCGCAGCTTGGCCTCGACGGTGCCCTCGACCACCAGCACGTCGCAGGCGGCGATCTCACCCGACAGGGAGATGTCGCGGCCGACGATCAGCTTGCGCATCTCGGCCGGCGCCCCCTCGGTGCCGGTCGGCGAGACGCGCTTCGGCGGGGTGCCGGGGATGTCCACCACCCGGCGCGGGATGTCCGGGCGGAAGCCGGCGGCGGCGTTGGCGCCGGCGGCCGGGGTGGTGGCCGCGGCCGCCGGAGCGGCCGGGGTGGACGGCGTCGCCGGGGTGGCGGGCGTGGCCGGGGTGGACGGCGTCTGGTTCATCGGCTTGTTGAACATGTCGGGTCCTTTATCGGAGGGCTGGAGCCGCGGGGCAGCGTCGGCGGGCTGGGTATGCGCAGGCGTGGTCGGAGTGGCGGTCTGGACGGGCGTCGTCGGGGCCGCGGTCTGGACGGGCGTCGTCGGGGCCGCGGTCTGGGCGGGCGCCGGCTCTGCCTTGCGCAGGTCGGTGGCGGGCGCGGCGTCCGGAGCGCTGGGCCCCGTGGGCGTGTTGCGGCGGAGAAACATCTGTCTGCCCCCAAAACTGCTGTCGATCGGCGGCGTACGGATCGGGCCGGCACCGACTCGGGTATCATGCGTCCCGGTGCTACATCAAGCCTCGGCGGTACCTCTCGAAGAGATGCACCATGAAGGCCGTCGCCAGCACCGGCGTCAGGAGATTTACGAAGGGGACCAGGGAAAGAAAGGCAATAATGACACCCCCCGAAAAAAGTCCCAGCCGGCGCTCCCTTCTCATCACGCGCATCTCGGCCGGTCCCATCCGTCTCACGGCGACCAACTCGAAATATTCGCGCCCCAGGAGGTAGCCGTTGAGCGCTGGGAAGACGATCAGGTTCAGCCCGGGGATCAGGTAGAGCGGCAGGAACAGCAGGTTCAGCACCAGGATCAGCCCCAGGAACTTCAAGGCGCTCCAGAGTCCCTCCAGCACCCCCTGGTCGCGGCCGGGCGCCAGGGCCGGATAGTGGCGGCGCTCAACCGCCTTCACCACCTCGTCCAGGAAGAAGCCCGAGACCGCGACCACCAGCGCCGGGAACAGCAGCACCGGCAGCGCCACCACCAGCAGCCCGCCCAGCACGTCGGCCGCCCATTCCAGATAGGGCAGCTTGAACAGGGTCGTCTCGAACAGCGCGTACCAGACGCCGCCGACCAGCAGCAGGGCCAGGACCAGCGTCGCCAGCACCGAGCGCAGCGTCACCCCGAACAGGGCGGGCTCCGTGATCTGGCCCACGGCCAGCATGAAGGCGCGGATCATCCCGGCGAAATCTCCGATAAAGGGGCTGCCCAGCATCTAAGAGTCGACGCCGCTTGCCGCAAGGACGCGCGTGGCTATACTCCGCCCCTTTCCAACCGGGCAGTGACAGCGGAGAAGCGGCGTGGCCAACGGGGCTCTGATCGACGTGGTGGGTATCGGCAATGCGATCGTGGACGTGATCGCGCAGGCCGACGAGGGGTTCCTGGCCGAGAACGGCCTGATCAAGTCGGGCATGCGGCTGATCGACACGAACGAGGCCGAGAGCCTCTACGGCAAGATGGGCCCGGGGCTGGAGATGTCCGGCGGCTCGGCCGGCAACACCATGGCCGGCATCGCGTCGGCCGGCGGCACCGGCGCCTTCATCGGCAAGGTCGGCCAGGACCAGCTGGGCCATGTCTACCGCCATGACATGACCTCGACCGGCATCCGCTTCGACACGCCGGCCATCGGCGACGGCACGCCGACCGCCCGCTGCCTGATCCTGGTGACGCCGGACGCGCACCGGACCATGAACACCTTCCTCGGCGCCTGCCTCATGCTGACGCCCGACGACGTGGACGAGGCGACCATCGCCAGCGCCAAGGTCACCTATCTCGAGGGCTACCTGTGGGACCCGCCGGCCGCCAAGCAGGCCTTCCTGAAGGCCGCCGACGTGGCGCACAAGGCCGGCCGCAAGGTGTCGCTGTCGCTGTCCGACAGCTTCTGCGTCGACCGCCACCATGACAGCTTCCTCGACCTGGTGAAGAACCATGTCGACATCCTCTTCGCCAACGAGGCGGAGATCACGGCGCTGTACGGCGGCGACTTCGACAGCGCCGTCAAGGCCGTCCGCGGCAACTGCGAGGTCGCGGTCCTGACCCGCAGCGAGAAGGGCGCCGTGGTCGTCACCGCCGACGACACCATCACCGTCCCGGCCGCCAAGGTGACCCAGGTGGTGGACACCACCGGCGCCGGCGACCTGTTCGCCTCGGGCTTCCTGACCGGCTACACCGCTGGCCGCGACCTGGCCACCTGCGCCCGCATGGGCGCGGTCTGCGCCGCCCACATCATCGGCCATTACGGCGCCCGGCCGCAGGTCGACCTGAAGCAGCTGCTGGCCCAGAGCCTCTAAGCAGGATTCTCCTCCGACCACCACGTCTCCAGCGTGACGCCGTAGAGCGGCGTCTGCTGGGGGCGGCGGAGGCTCCGCCAATAGGCGACGCGGTCGTCCGGCTGGTGCCAGAGCGGCACGAAGTAATGGCCCCAGGCCAGCACCCGGTCCAGCGCGTTGGTGGCCGTGACCAGCCCGTCCCGGGTTTCCGCCCGCAGCATCGCTTGGATCATCGCGTCCACCGCCGGCTCGCGGATGCCGGGATAGTTGCGGCTGGCCGGCGTCTCCGCCGCCTTGGAGCCGAAATACAGCGCCTGCTCGTTGCCGGGCGACAGGCTGTTGACCCAGCGGTGCAGGGCCACGTCGAAGTCGAAGCCGTCGATGCGCTTCTGGAACTGGGTGCTGTCGACCACCCGCAGGCGCAGCTCCACCCCGATCCGCGAAAGCGCCCGCGCCCATTCCAGCGCCACCCGCTCGTCCTTGGGCTCGGCCAGCAGCACCTCCAGCGAGAGGGGACGTTTGTCGGCGCCGACCTGCCGGCCGCCCTCGACCGTGAAGCCCGCCTCCGCCAGCAGCGCCATGGCGCGGCGCAGGTGCGGGCGCTGGGCGGCTGGGCCGGACCCGTCTGTGCGCGGCGCCCGCCAGGCGGGACCGAAGATGCGCGGGTCCAGCCTTGCGCGGAACGGCTCCAGCAGCGCCGCCTCGGCTGGCGAGGGCGGGCCGTCGGGCGTGGCCAGCGCGCTGTTCGGATAGACGCTCTCGGTACGCCGGTAGGCGCCGAAGAACAGGTGCCCGTTCATCCAGTCGAAGTCGAAGGCGAGGCCCAGCGCCTCGCGCACCCGGACGTCGTCCAGCGGCCGTCGCCGTGTGTTCAGCATGAAGCCGCGCGCCCACTCCACCCGCCGGTGGGGAATCTCCTCGCGGACCACCTCGCCCCGCTCCAGCGCCTTGCCGCCGTAGGAGCGGGCCCAGAGCGCCGGGTCGGGCTCGCGCCGGATGTGCACCAGCCCGGCCTTGAAGGCCTCCAGCGCCACCGTCTCGTCGCGGTACCAGTCGATGCGGATGGCGTCGAAATTGTGCAGGCCGCGGTTCACCGGCAGCTCGGCGCCCCACCAGTTCCGCACCCGCTCGTAGGTGACGCTGCGGCCGGGTTCGGCCGCACCCACCCGGTAGGGACCACCGCCGAGCGGATTGTCCAGGAACGGCCGGGAGAGGTCGCGCCCCGCCCACCAATGCTCCGGCAGCAGCGGCATCAGCCCCAGGATCAGCGGCATCTCCCGGTCGACCGAGCCGTCGGGTCCGGGCGCGAAGTCGAAGCGCACCGTGCGCTCGCCCGTCCGCTCGGCGCCGGCCACCTTGGCGTAGTTGGTGCGGTAGGCCGGGCGGCCCTTGGCGCGCAGGGTGTGGAAGCTGAACAGCACATCGTCGGCGGTGATCGGCCGGCCGTCGTGCCAGGTCGCCCCGGGGCGCACCGCGTACTCCACCCAGGAGCGATCCTCCGCCACCCTCAGCCCCTCGGCCGCGCTGGCGTAGAGGGTGAAGGGCTCGTCGTAGCTCCGCGCCATCAGGCTGGGGAAGACATAGACCGCGAGGTACAGCGGCGGCCGGCCGCGCACGGCGAAGGGGTTCAGGCTGTCCCAGGTGCCGACCATGCTCTGGCGCATGGTCCCGCCCTTGGGCGCTTCCGCATTGGCATAGGGCAGGTGCGCGAAACCGGGGGGCAGAGCGGGCTCGCCATGCATGGAGATGGCGTGCCGAAGCGGCGGCGCCGCTGTTTGCCCCCGGACCGGTTCGGGCAATGCCGGCAGGAGGGGAGAGGCGGCGAGAAGACGCAGGAGGGTGCGGCGCAGCATCACGCTTTTCCCCCGTTGCCCTCTCCCAATGTCGCCTTCATTTCGCACCTGCACTCGTATAGGCTGCCCCCCGATCGGCGCTCGCGCCCTCGACCCAACCAAGAGCTAACCACAGTTCAGCCGAGATAGAAGGCGGTTCCCATGGATATCAAGAAGATCCCGGTCGGCAAGAACCCGCCGTGGGACATCAACGTCGTCATCGAGATCCCGCAGGGCGGCCAGCCCGTGAAGTACGAGGTCGACAAGGATTCGGGCGCCGTCTATGTCGACCGCTTCCTGCACACGGCCATGTTCTACCCGGCCAATTACGGCTTCATCCCGGGCACGCTCTCGGGCGACGGCGATCCCTGCGACGTGATGGTCGTGGGCACCACGCCCGTCGTCCCCGGCGCCGTCCTGCGCTCGCGCCCGATCGGCGTGCTGCTGATGGAGGACGAGGCCGGCATGGACGAGAAGATCCTGGCGGTCCCCGTCGACAAGCTGCACCCCTTCTACAGCAACATCGCCAGCTACCGTCAGCTGCCGCAGATCCTGGTCGAGCAGATCGGCCACTTCTTCGAGCACTACAAGGATCTGGAGAAGGGCAAGTGGGTCCGCGTCGTCCGCTGGGGCGAGGCCGACGAGGCGGCCAAAATGATCCAGGAGGGCGTCGAGCGCTACAAGACGGCCGACGAGGAAGAGAAGAAGACCATCCACATCTGAGGCGGTCTTCCAGAGCATGACGCGAAGGGCACCGGAGGCGACTCCGGTGCCCTTCGTCATTCCGCGACGGCCTCGAAGGACCCGATGCCCTCCTATCACCTCTCGCCACCCTTGCCCCGAACCCCCACTTGAGCCATGTCATCGCGGTGGCTGTTGGCTTGCCTATCCTGGCGCCATCACGGCACGGAGCGACCCCGCGATGACGATCCGCAACCTGGACCGGCTGTTCAAGCCCGCCTCCGTCGCGCTGATCGGCGCCGGCCGCAAGCCGCATTCCATCGGGCAGGTGGTGGCGCGGAACCTCTTCGCCGGCGGCTTCGACGGGCCGATCATGCCGGTCAACCCGACCGAGCGCTCCATCGAGGGGGTGCTGTGCTACGCCTCGGTGGCGGACCTGCCCGTCGTTCCCGACCTCGCCGTCCTCTGCACCCCGCCCGAGACCGTCCCTGGCCTCGTCGCCGAGCTGGGGGAGCGCGGCACCCGGGCCGCCGTGGTGATCAGCGCCGGCTTCGCCGAGGCGGGCGAGGCGGGCCGCGCGCTTCAGCAGGCGGCGCTGGACGCCGCCCGGCCGCACCTGATGCGGGTCGTCGGGCCGAACAGCCTGGGGGTCATGGTCCCCGGCCGGGGCCTGAACGCCAGCTTCGTCCATGTCCCGCCGCTGAAGGGCGACATCGCGCTGATCGCGCAGAGCGGGGCGGTGGTGACCTCCATCGTCGACTGGGCGGCGGCGCGCGGCATCGGCTTCTCGCACCTGGTCTCGCTGGGCGGCATGGCCGACGTCGATTTCGGCGACCTGCTGGACTACATGGCCCAGGACCCCGGCACCCGCGCCATCCTGCTCTATGTCGAGGCGGTGACCGAGGCGCGCAAGTTCATGTCGGCCGGCCGCGCCGCCGCGCGGGCCAAGCCGGTCATCGTCATCAAGGGCGGCCGGTCGGAGGAGGCGGCGCGGGCGGCCAGCTCGCACACCGGCGCGCTCGCCGGCACGGACGCCGTCTACGACGCCGCCTTCCGCCGCGCCGGCATGCTGCGGGTGGGCGAGCTGGCCGAGCTGTTCGACGCGGTGGAGACGCTGGCGACCGGCGTGCAGATCCATGGCGACCGGCTGGCCATCGTCACCAACGGCGGCGGCATCGGCGTGCTGGCGACCGACACGCTGGTGGCCGAGGGCGGGCGGCTGGCGCAGCTGTCGCCCGAGACGCTGGCACGGCTGGACACCCACCTGCCCCCGACCTGGAGCCGGAGCAACCCGGTCGACATCATCGGCGATGCCCCCGGCCAACGCTATGCCGACGCCACGGCGGCGCTGCTGGAGGACCGGGGCTGCGACGCCATCCTGGCGCTGAACTGCCCGACCGCCCTGGCCGACAGCCTGGACGCCGCCAAGGCCGTGGCCGACGCGCTGGACGGCAAGCGTTTCCCGGTGCTGACCAGCTGGCTGGGCGAAGGGGCGGCGGCCGAGGCGCGCAGGCTGTTCTGTACCCGCCGCATCCCCAGCTACGACACGCCCGACAAGGCGGTGCGCGCCTTCATGCATCTGGTCCGCTACCGGCGGAACCAGGAGCTGCTGATGGAGACACCGGACAGCGTCCCCGACCAGTTCACGGCCGACCTCGAGGCCGCCCGCCGGCCCGTCGACGCCGCCATGGCCGAGGGCCGCGCCTGGCTGTCGGAGTTCGAGACCAAGGAGGTGCTGAAGGCCTACGGCATCCCCGTCGTCCAGACCTTCACCGCCGCCACGCCGAGGGAAGCGGCCGAGGCGGCGTTTCGCATGGGTGGACGGCTGGTGCTGAAGATCCAGTCGCCCGACATCATCCACAAGTCGGACCTGGGCGGCGTGGTGCTGAACATCGGGCCCGACGAGGTGGAGGCCGCCACCGCCACCATGCTGGAGCGCATCCGTGCCGCCGCTCCCCATGCCCGGATCGAGGGCGTCACGGTGCAGCAGATGGCGCTCATGCCGAACGCGGTGGAGCTGATCCTGGGCATGGTCGACGACCCGCTGTTCGGCCCGGTCCTGCTGTTCGGCCATGGCGGCACCGGGGTGGAGGTCATCGACGACAAGGCGCTGGCCCTGCCGCCGCTGAACCTGAACCTGGCGCGGGAGATGATGTGCCGGACCCGCGTCGCGCGCCTGCTGGCCGGCTACCGCAACCATCCGCCGGCCGATCTCGGTGCCATCGCGCTGACGCTGGTGAAAATCTCGCAGCTGGTCACCGACCTGCCCGAGGTGGCGGAGCTGGACATCAATCCGCTCTTCGCCGACGAGACCGGGGTGCTGGCGCTGGACGCCCGCATCCGCATCGCCGAGCCCAAGCTGCCCGGCACGAAGCGGATGGCGATCCGGGCCTATCCGAAGAGGCTGGAGGAGACGGTCCATCTCCAGGACGGGCATGACTTCTTGGTCCGGCCGATCCGTCCGGAGGACGAGCCGCTGATCCACGAGATGATCGGCCGCACATCGATCGACGACATCCGCCTGCGCTTCTTCGCGCCGATGCGCCGGCTGCCCCACGCCATGGCGGCCCGGCTGACCCAGATCGACTATGACCGCGAGATGGCGCTGGTCGCCATCGCCCGCGACGCGGAGACGGGCTCGGACGCCATCCATGGGGTGGTGCGCATCACCGCCGACCCGGACAATGAGAAGGCGGAATACGCGGTGCTGGTGCGCAGCGACATGAAGGGCAAGGGGCTGGGCCGGCTGCTGATGACCCGCATCCTGGACTATGCCCGCTCACGCGGCATCAAGGAGGTGTTCGGGGAGGTGCTGCGGGAGAACCGGAACATGCTGCAGCTGTGCCGCGACCTGGGGTTCCGCCGGCAGGAGCACCCCGATGATCCGGGTATCGTCGAGGTCCGCTACCGATTCTGACCACCCCGACTGCGTGGAGGCATCCGCCGCCCGGACTGTTATGATGGGGTGAAGAATAAGGGAGGAGCACGTGGCCCAGCACGACGCACCCACCGGACGCAGCCCGGACGACCGGGCCGGCGCCGCGTCCCCGGGACGCGCCCGGCGCTCCCGAATGCCGCCGCTCACCCTCTATCCCGCCCTGCTCTTCGGCTCCTTCAACCTGACCTGGCCGCTGGTGCTGGCGGCCGCCGTGCTGACACGGCTGGCACGCACCGGCATCGGCGACCAGCCGCCGGGGCCGGAGCTGTGGCTCGGGCTGGGCACGCTGCTGGTGGCGCCGGCGCTGGTCATCGGCGTGGTGCGCCGCCATGCCTGGGGCTGGCCGCTTCTGCTGGTCTACACCGCCTTCTGGACCGGGCTCTGCATCGCCGCGGCACATTGGCTGGACATCAGGGCGCTGCTGCCGGGAGGGCTGATGCTGGCGGCGACGATCCTGGCGATGCTGCCGCCCGCCCGCGCCTGGTTCGAGCCGGTGCCCGAACCGGAGGAGGAGCCGGCGCCGGCGGTGGTCGCCGCACCTCCCGGCCGGCCGCGCCTGACCGTGGTCGCCGGCGGCCGGGACGATGGCTCCGCCGCCCGGCAGACCTGACCGGCCCGCCGCAAGTGGCTATGCCGCTTGGCGCCTCTTGACTTATCCACAGGTCGGGGGCCTACTTTCGATATGATCATTCCGCCCGCCCCGCCCCCGCTGCCGCAGACGCAGCCCTCGGCGACGCCGCAGCAGAACACGCAGCTGGCGCAGGTGCTGGCGCAGGGCCAGACGGCGGCCAAGGGCGTGCAGACCCAGACCGCCCGCGCCGCCACGCCGACGGGCCGCACCGACCAGGGCCGCGGCGCCCAGGACGGCACCAAGTCGGGCCACACCGCCGACAGCGAGGCCAACGCCGTGCGCGCCCAGACGCCCGGCCGGGCGCCGGGCCGCGGCGACAAGCTGGACGTCAGCATCTGAGCATCCCGGCCGATCCCTACGCCCTGTGGCGGCGCGTATCGTCCCTGCCCGGCGGGCGGTGGCTGTTCTCGCGCCTGTTCGCCCTGATGGTGCCCTATACCGGCACGGTCGGGCTGGACGTGCTGGAGATGGCGCCCGGCCGGGCCCGCACCCGACTGCGCGACCGAAGGCGTGTGCGCAACCATCTGGCCAGCATCCACGCCATCGCGCTGTGCAATGTCGGCGAGGCGACCACCGGCCTCGCCATGATGACCCGCCTGCCGAGGGGTGCCCGCGCCATCCTGGTCGGGCTGGAGGCGCAGTACGTCAAGAAGGCGCGCGGCCTGCTGACCGCCGAGGCGCTGTGCCCGGAGGTCCCTGACGCCACTGAGCGCGACCTGCCGCTGACCGCCACCATCCGCGACCACACCGGCGAGGTGGTCGCCACGGTGCTGGCCCGCTGGAGGGTGGGGCCGGCGCGGTAGCTCTATGTACGGGCGCCGGTTCCGGGAGAGGCTGGAACGTGGTGCGTCCTTCGACAGGCTCAGGATGAGGAAGGGAGGATGCCAGGCACTCCCGGTGCCGCAGGCGCAGACTCGGCCCGGAGCAGCACAATCCTCCTCATCCTGAGCTTGTCGAAGGACGCACAACCTCGACGCTGCCAACAAGACAAGCCCGCTCCCTACGCCACCTCCGCCGTGACCGTCTTGGCCTTGTAGCAGCACAGATCCGCCACCGGGCAGACCGGGCAGTCGGGCTTGCGGGCCTTGCAGATGTAGCGGCCGTGCAGGATCAGCCAGTGATGCGCATGCAGCCGGTAGGGCTGGGGCACGCGCTTCAGCAGCTTCTGCTCCACCTCCTCCGGCGTCTTGCCGGGCGCCATGCCGGTGCGGTTGCCGACGCGGAAGATGTGGGTGTCGACCGCGATGGTCGGCACGCCGAAGGCGACGTTCAGCACGACGTTGGCGGTCTTGCGTCCGACGCCCGGCAGCGCCTCCAGCGCCTCGCGGTCGTTGGGGACCTCGCCGCCATGCTTCTCCAGCAGGATCTCCGACAGGCGGATGACGTTGGCGGCCTTGGTCTTGAACAGGCCGATGGTCTTGACGTGGTCGCGTACCGTCGCCTCACCCAACGCCACCATGGATGCCGGATTGTCGGCGAGGCGGAACAGCTCCTTCGTCGCCTTGTTGACGCCGACGTCGGTGGCCTGCGCGGACAGCACGACCGCCACCAGCAGCGTGTAGGGATTGCTGTATTCCAGCTCCGTCCTCGGGTGCGGGTCGCGCTCCGACAGGCGGCGGAAGAACTCTTCGATGGCGTCGCGCTTCACGGGAATGCTGCCCTGGCGTGGTGCTGCGGGGGAGCGGCACTCTAGCGGGGACGGCCCCTTTACGGAACGGGCAGCGGGGCATACTTCATGATCATGAGCGGCGACGAGACGACCCCACCCCCCAGCGACGCTGCGCGCGACGACGGCGCCGCCCGGATTTTCTTCCGCGCGGTCCTGCATCCCCACCGCAGCTTGAGCCCCAGGGGGTTCCGCATTCTGATGACGGTGGTGGCCGGCGTCAGCCTCGCGGTCGGCATCGGCTTCTTCGTCCAGGGCGCCTGGCCGATCGTCGGTTTCTTCGGGCTGGACGTGCTGGTGCTCTATCTCTTCTTCAAGTTCAGCTACCGCAGCGGCCGGCTGTACGAGACGGTGGAGCTGACCGACGCCGCGCTCACCGTGGAGCGGGTGGAGCCCGCCCGGCCGAAGCGCCGCTGGAGCTTCCAGCCCTACTGGCTGAGCGTCTCGATGGACGATCCGCCCCGGCATGAGAGCCAGGTGCGCATCAGCAGCCACGGCCGCAGCGTGACCGTGGGCAGCTTCCTGACGCCGGAGGAGCGGCTGGACTTCGCCCGGGCCCTGCGCGCCGCCCTGGCCCGGGCGCGGGAACCGGCGCATCCGGCCTGATCCCCGCCGCCATGCCTCCCACCAATGCGCGGCCGGCAGGCGCTTGCGGCCCAAACAGGCCACAACAGCACCGCCGCCGCCGCCACTAGAGTGCCCCTCTCAGGGATATGAAGGGACATTCCATGTACCGCTTGGGATCCAGGGTCCGCGTCCGGGGCAAGGAGGGCGTGCTGATCGGCCGCCTGCTTCTGGCGAACCCCAGCTACGACGTGCGCCTGGCCGACGGCACGCTGCTGAAATACATTCCCGAGGCCGAGATCGAGCCGGTGCCCGACGCGCAGCCGGCGTACCGGGTGGGGTGAATATCCTTCTCCCCTTGAGGGAGAAGGGTGGGACCCGTTGCGGAGCAACGGGGGGTTGAGGGGTGGACCAGCGAAGCTGGGCCTTCTCAACGGCATAGCTCGATCCAAAGGTGGAGAACGCCCGGCTGCGCCGGTCGACCCCTCACCCTCAAGGGGAGAGGGATATCACGCCAGCAGCGCCTCCAGCCGGTCCAGCGCCTCGCAGCCGGCGCCGAGGCGGGCGCGCTCCGTCTCCAGGACGGCGCGGAAGGCGCGGCGCTTCAGCCCCTCGACATCGACCTTGGGCCGCCCGGCGGCGTCCAGCACCAGGTCGATCAGCCGGTCACACGCGTGCAGCCGGCCCAGCAGATAGTCGTTCTCCCGGTCGCGGCGGCTGAAGAAGGCGCCGAAATGGTTCAGCTCCCGCCCGCGCAGCCGGGTGGGCACGCCCAGGCGGCGCAGCAGCGGCGCGTCCTCCGGGCTGATGCGGTCGACCTTGATCTGGTTGAACTCGTCCTGCTCGCGCCAGCCGACCAGCGGGAAGGTCAGCACGTCCCAGAAGGCGAAGCCGACATAGGCGACGAACAGCTCGCGCCGCGCCGCCGGCGCCAGGTAGTTCAGCACCATGAGCGCGTAGACCTCGTCGACCTGCCGGTTGATGCCGACCAGGTCGATGCGGTCGGCCAGCCGCCGCAGCACCGTGTCGACCGCCTGCGGGTTCAGCGGCCGCCCGTGCTGCAGCGGGCCGACGAAGACGTCCGAGAGCTCGTCGCGCTCCTCCACCGACAGGAACTCGCCCGTCTCCATCAGCCGCAGCCGGTCCAGCGCGGCGTAGAGGCTGGTCTTCACCTCGTCGAGGTCGTCGGCCTGCAGCCCGGCATATTCGCCCTGGCCCAGCTTCTCGTAGAGCCCGTTCAGCGCCCGGATGACGAAGCGCAGCCGCCGCGCCCGGTAACTGACGTCGAAGCGCAGCAGGAAGTCGACCCAGGGCGGCTGGTGGTCGGGGTCGCCGAGGCGCCAGGCCTCGATCTGCTCGGGCACGACGCCCTTCTGCACCGCCCAGGAGGAGACGGCGGCGATGGCCGCGCGCTGGGTCGGGCTGTCGTTCTCGTAGCCGCAGGCGAAGGCGACCAGATGCCCCAGCCAGTCCAGCACCGAGGTCAGCTTCAGGCGCAGATAGCTCTCATAGGCGAAGCCGGCCTCTTCCGCCGCCCGGGCGTTGGCGCCCTCGCGCCAGTCATGGACCTGTTGGTTGGTCAGCTCCTCGGGGATGTCGCCGCCGACCACCTCCGCCACCAGCCGGTGGACGCGCGGCCGGGCGGCGTCGATGACGCTGCGCAGCTGCCGGGCGCGCTCGTTGCGCCGCTCGATGGTCATCAGCTCGTCGCGGACCGGCTCGTTGCGCGGGATGTCGGACAGCGCGCCCTTCAGCGTGCGGAAGAAGCCCGGCGGCTCCCGGCTGACGCCCCGGTGCGGCCGCTCCGGGTCGGGGTCGATATAGACCAGCCGCCGGTCGACCTCGCGGTAGGCCGGGCGCCGCGCCACCGCCTCCAGCGCCACCGCGAAGGGCTTGTTGTTCAGCACGCTGCCGTCGATGAAGCTGGCGGTCTCGGGATCGGCGCCGGCGCGGAAATAGCGGGCGAAGTTGCGCTCCAGGAAGGCCACGCGGTTGCGCCAGGGCGTGCCGCGCCGGGACAGCAGCCGGTCCAGGTGCCGCACCTGCACCGGCGGGAAGGCTCCGGGGAAGCAGGAGGTCGCGCGGGCGGCGAAGACCAGGCCGGGAATGCTGTCGCGGTCGAAATCGGTCTCCACCGTCCCGTCGGGCCGGCGCTGGTAGTGGAAGCGCAGGATGTGCCGGTGCTCGCGCTCCTCGATGACCGCGGGGTCGTGGGCGGGGATGTGCTGCAGATAGCCGTAGAAGTCGGTGACCGTGACGAACAGCGACAGCTCCTGCCCCGACGGCACCAGCGAGGCGTTGGGCCCGTCCGGGTCGCCCATGCGCTCGGCCGCGTCCAGCAGCATGCTCATCAGCGTGGTGCCGTCGAAGGGCGGCTTGAACCAGCGCGAGCGCACGAACATGGACAGCTTCTCGCGGATCTCCTCGTCGGGGGCGATGCGCTGCAGCCGGGCCAAGCCGTAGGAGAGGAAGGGCTTCAGGAACCATTTGCTCCAGGCGGTGGCGCGGCCGTCCTCGGCCATCAGCCGGGTCACGTCGGCGCCGTCCAGCCACAGCTCGGTGAGTCCGTCCAGATCGAGGTCGTGGGCGACGGCGCGGGCCAGCAGCACGCCGTTGATGCCGCCGGCGCTGGACCCGGCGATGACGTCGACCAGCACCCGCAGGTCGACCTCCGGGCCGATGGCGCGCAGCAGCTCGTAATAGATCCGCTCGGTGTCGAAGGCCGCGCGCTGGTCGCGCCTCGGCTCCAGGGTCGCCGGCCGCGCCGCCGGGTCGGGCAGCAGATGGAACTCCTTGGAGGCCTTGGTGAGCTTCAGGATCTCCTTGGTCACCCCGTGCATGTAGACGGCCAGGGACACGCCGCCGTAGCAGACCAGCGCGAGACGGAGTTCCTTTTCCTGCACGGCACTCTTCCTGGCATCCTCTAAAGTACAGTTTCACCCATGGACATATGACCGTCAACGCAAGCCCCCGTGACATCGCAGGAATCGGGTTGGACGGCGGCGGTGGGACAGGCACTAAGGTGTGACGACGACAGGAGGACCCGCCATGCAGACCGCCGCCCTCACGCCCGAGGACCAGCTCGCCATCGACGACCCGCGCACGGCGGCATTGGTGGCCCGCGCGATCGAGCGGCTGGCGGCCGACTGGCAGGCCAGCCCCTCGCTGGACGACCTCGCCGCCGAGGCGGGCATGAGCCCCTGGCATTTCCAGCGCGTCTTCAAGCGCTGGGCCGGCATCAGCCCCAAGCGCTTCGCCCAGTTCGTGACGCTGGGCCACGCGAGGCGCCTGCTGGAGGAGCGGCAGGGCCTGCTGGAGACGGCGCTGGACGTCGGCCTGTCCGGCCCGTCGCGCCTGCACGATCTGTTCGTCTCCTGCGAGGCGATGACGCCCGGCGAGTACAAGGACCAGGGGCGCGACCTGGAGATCCGCTTCGGCTTCCACGACACGCCGCTGGGCCGGGCGCTGATGGCGGCGACGCCGCGCGGCGTCTGCTGGCTGAGCTTCGTCGGGCCGCAGGAGGCCTATGGCGAGGACGTCAATTTCGAGGAGTTCCGCCGGGAATGGCCGCTGGCCCGCCTGGTGGAGGACGCCGCCGCCACAGAGCGCGCGGCCGCTGCCGCCTTCCGGCTGGATGAGAAGGCGGGCCCGCTGACGGTCAACGTCAAGGGCACCAACTTCCAGATCAAGGTCTGGCAGGCGCTGCTGCGCATCCCGCACGGCTCGGTCGCGACCTATGAGGACGTGGCGCGGTCCATCGGCCATCCCACCTCGATGCGGGCGGTCGGCAACGCGGTCGGCGCCAATCCCATCTCCCTCATCATCCCCTGCCACCGGGTCATCCGGAAGACCGGCGTGCTGGACAATTACCGCTGGGGCCCCGCCCGCAAGCGCGCCCTGCTGGCCTGGGAGGCCGCCCGCATGGCGGCGGAATGAGGGCTCAGCCCCGCTTCAGCCCCAGCACGTCATCCATGTCGTAGAGGCCCGGCGCGCGGTTGGCGGCCCACAGGGCGGCCCGGACGGCGCCGCGGGCGAAAATGGTCCGGCTGGCGGCCTTGTGGGTCAGCTCCAGCCGCTCCCCCTCCGCCGCGAAGATGACGGTATGGTCGCCGACCACGTCGCCGCCGCGCAGCGTGGCGAAGCCGATGTTGCCGGGCTGGCGGGCGCCGGTATGGCCGTCGCGCACCCGGTCGGAGACGGCGTCGAGCTCCACACCCCGGCCGCGCGCGGCGGCACGGCCCAGGCCCAGCGCCGTGCCGGACGGCGCGTCGACCTTGTGCCGGTGGTGCATCTCGACAATCTCGATGTCCCATTCCTCGGACAGCCGCCGCGCCACATCCTCGACGATGGCCGAGAGCAGCGTCACCCCCAGGCTGAAGTTCGGCGCGAAGACGATGGGGGCCTTCTCCGCCGCCGCTTCCAGCGCCTGACGCTGGCTGGCATCCAGGCCCGTCGTGCCGACCACCAGTGCCTTCCCTTGCGCGGCGGCGAGCGCGGCATGGGTCATGGTGGCGGCGGGGCTGGTGAAGTCGATGACGACGTCGCAGGACGCGAACAGCGGCACCGGATCGTCTCCCGCCGTCACGCCCAGCGGGTCGAGCCCGGCAAGATGGCCGATGTCGCGGCCGACCCCGGCGGCGCCCGGCCGTTCCGTGCCGCCGCCCAGCGTCGCGCCCGGCGTGGCGGCGATCTCCCGCACCAGCATCTGCCCCATCCGGCCGGCGCAGCCGACGACCCCGATCCTGACCATGCCACCCTCTCCCCAAGGCCGAATGCCCGCTCCTGTAGCAGCATGGCGGCGGGCCGGGATCAAGCGGAATAGGCGGGGATCAGCCTCCCAGGCAGCCGGTGAGCGCCCGGGCGTTGGCGCGCATCAGGGCGAAGTAGAGCTCCGGCCCGTCCGGGATGGCGGCACCCTCCGGGTCCAGCACGCCCTTGCGGGCCGGCGTGCCGGCGATCAGCGTGTCCACCAGCGCTGGTTCGAACTGCGGCTCGGCGAAGACGCAGGCGGCACCCAGGTCCCGGATGCGGGCCCGCAGCTCCGACAGGCGGGCGGCGCCCGGCGGCCGCTCCGGGTTGACGGTCAGCGCGCCGACCGCGTTCAAGCCGTAGCGGTCCTCCAGGTAATGGTAGGCGTCGTGGAAGACGACGAACGGCTTGGTCCGCACCGGCGCCAGCACGCCCTCCAGCTCCCGGTCCAGCGCGTCGAGATCGGCCGAGAGCGTCGCCAGGTTCGCCTGGTAGCGCGCGGCATTGGCCGGGTCGGCCCGCACCAGCGCCGCCGCCATCGCCTCGGCCATGGCGCGGGCGTTGCGCGGATCGAGCCAGGCATGGGGATCGACGGCGCCGCCCGCCTCGTGCCCGTGGTCGTGCGCATGGCCGGGATCGTGCGCCTCCCAGGCGCCGCCGCGCCGCGCCGGCTTGCCCTGGACCCCCGGTGCCGCCAGCAGCGCCACCGCCTTGCCGTTCCCGGCCAGGGGCTTCTGCAGGAACGCCTCCAGCTCGGGCCCCATCCAGAAGACCAGGGCGGCCTGGGCCAGCGCCCGGGCATCCGACGGCTTCAGCGCGAAGGCGTGCGGCGTGGCGGTGCCCCGCACCAGCAGATGCGGTTCGCCGACGCCCTGCATGAGGGAGGCAGCCAGGGAATGCAGCGGCTTCACGCTGGCGACCACCTGCGGCGCGGCAAGCGCCGACGGCGCGAACAGCAGGCCGAGCGCCAGCAGCACAGGGGCGAGGGGGCGGAAAGGCGTCATCGGGGCTTCCCTTGGGGCAGGCGCGGACTCAACTGTTATACTATAACGTTTGTCAAGCCCCGCCGGATGCCGTACACCCGCCCCATGAGCTCCCCATCCCCCCTGATCCGTGCCGAAAAGCTGGGCGTCCGCTACGGCCGGCGCGCGGTGCTGGACGGCGTCGACATGAGCGTCGCGCCGGGCGAGATCGTCACCCTGATCGGGCCGAACGGCGCCGGCAAGACCACGCTGGTCAAGGCGGTGCTGGGGCTGGTCCGGCCGAATTCGGGCCGCATCGAGCGGCGGCCGGGCCTGCGCATCGGCTACATGCCGCAACGGCTGCAGATCGACCCGACCCTGCCGCTCACAGTGCGCCGCTTTCTCACCCTCTGGGGACCGACCCGGCCCGAGGACGTCACCCGCACCCTGGGCGAGGTCGGGGTCGGGCATGTCGCCGACGCCCCGGTGCAGCAGCTGTCCGGCGGCGAGCTGCAGCGGGTGCTGCTGGCCCGGGCCCTGCTGCGCGAGCCCGACCTGCTGGTGCTGGACGAGCCGGTGCAGGCGGTGGACGTGCAGGGGCAGGTCGACCTTTACGAGCTGATCGCCGCGATCCGGCGGCGACACGGCTGCGGCGTGCTGCTGGTGTCGCACGACCTGCACCTGGTCATGGCCCGCACCGACACGGTCCTGTGCCTGAACCGGCATGTCTGCTGCCACGGCCATCCCGAGGACGTCAGCCGCCATCCCGAGTACCAGGCGCTGTTCGGCGGGCATGCGGCGGCGCTGGCGGTCTACCAGCACAGCCACGACCATGCCCATCATGCCGACGGCTGCGTGCTGCCCCTGGGCGCCGACCCGCACCAGCACCATCATCACGACCATGGGCACGACCATGGGCACGACCATGACCACGCCCATCCGCCGGGCGGGGGGCACCGGCATGGATGATTTCGTCGTCCGGGCGCTGGTGGGCGGTGTCGGCATCGCGCTGGTGGCGGGGCCGCTGGGTAGCTTCGTCGTCTGGCGGCGCATGGCCTATTTCGGCGACACGCTGGCCCATGCGGCGCTGCTGGGCGTGGCGCTGGGGCTGGTGATCGGCCTCGACCCGGTGGTCGGCGTCGTCGGCGTCTGCCTCGTGGTGGCGCTGGGGCTGGTCCTGCTGCAGCAGCAGCGGCGGCTCGCCACCGACACGCTGCTGGGCATCGTCTCCCACACCACCCTGTCGGTCGGGCTGATCGCGGTGACGATGATCGAGACGGTGCGGGTGGATCTGCTGGCCTATCTGTTCGGCGACATCCTTTCCATCGCGGCATCCGACATCGCCTGGATCTGGGCCGGCGGTGCCCTGGTGCTGGCGGCGCTGGCGCTGCTGTGGAACCGGCTGCTGGCCGTGACGGTGGACGAGGATCTGGCGCGGGTGGAAGGGGTACCGGTTCTGGCGGTGCGGCTGGGCTTCATGCTGCTGATCGCCGTCACCATCGCCATCTCCATGAAGATCGTCGGCATCCTGCTGATCGGCTCGCTGCTGGTGATTCCGGCGGCCGCCGCGCGCAGGCTGGCCGCCACGCCGGAGCGCATGGCCGTGCTGGCGGCCGGCATCGGTGCCGCGGCGGTGGCGCTGGGGCTGGGCGCGTCGGTGCAGGCGGACGTGCCGGCGGGGCCGGCGGTGGTGGTCGCGGCCGCCGCGCTGTTCCTGCTGGCCCAGGCATTGCCCACGGGCCGGCGGGGCTGATCCTCACCCGAAATTTCCGTGAAGTGGCCCTACCCCTTTGGCGTGGCGCGCGCCAAGTTGATTGCACGCCTGGAAAGACCGGGCACCGGCAGCGGAGCATGCCATGACCCCGCCTCATGACGAGGACAGCGACCAAGTGCCGGCGCGGCGCTTCGACGACCTGCCGCCGGCCGGCCGCATCGCCCGGCTCGCCTGGTTCGAGCTGGCCGCCGCCGCCACCCGCCGCGCCCTGGCGATGGAGCCCCCGCCGGCGCGCTGCGCCCCGATGCCCCGGGCCTGAGCCCGACCTTTCCCCCGGACCCGGCGCCGCGATAGACTCCCCGCCGGATAAGCGGGGGAGCGACGCATGCGGCGGCTGGTGACGGGACTCCTGCTGGCCTTTCTGGCAATTGCTCCGGCCCGGGCTTTCGAGCTGACGCGCGGCCTGATCGGCGAGCCCGGCACCCTCGACCCCCAGAAGGTGGGGCTGCAGCTGGAGCTGCAGCTGATGTCCGACCTGTCGGAACCGCTGCTGGCGGTGGAGCCGGACGGGCGGCTGGTGCCGGCCCTGGCGCAGCGCTGGGAGGTCTCGGCCGACGGGCTGAGCTACATCTTCCATCTCAGGCCCGGCGCCCGCTGGTCGGACGGCAAACCGCTGACGGCCGCCGACCTGGTCTTCTCCTGGCGGCGGCTGGTCGACCCGCGCACCGCCGCCTCCTATGCCTACGCGCTGAAGCCGGTGCGCAACGCCGCCGCGATCACCGCCGGCACGATGCCGCCCGACGCGCTGGACGTGACGGCCCTGGACGAGGCCACGCTGCGGGTGGTGCTGGAGCGGCCGGCGGCGCAGTTCCCGGCCATGGTCGCCCAGGCCTCCACCGCGCCGGTGCGGGCCGACACGCTGGCGGACGGCGTGCTGCCGAAGCTGCCGGGCCGCCACGTCTCCAACGGCGCCTACCGGCTGGCCGAGCTGTCGCCGCAGTCGCACCTGACGCTGGAGCGCAATCCCCATCATCCCGGCCGGACCGGCCCCGAGCGCGTGACCTACCGCATCGTGGAGAGCCAGGAGACGCAGCTGAAGCTGTTCCGCGCCGGAGAGGTGGGCATGACCGACCGGGCGCCCACGGGCAAGCTGGACTGGATCGCCGCCAACCTGCCCGGCGCCCTGCGCGAGGCGCCGCTCTACTCGACGCACTTCCTGCACTTCAACATGCGCCGCGAGCCCTGGGCCTCGAACAGGGCGCTGCGGGCGGCGCTGGACATGGCGCTGGACCGGGAGACGCTGGGCGCCCGCATCGCCCGGGGCCGCCCGGCCCTGACCATCGTGCCGCCGGCGGGGCCGCTGGGCTATGTGCCGGCGCGGCCGACCTGGGCCGACCTTCCGCGCGCCGAGCGGGAGGCGGAGGCGCGGCGGCTGCTGGTGGAGGCGGGCTATGGCCCGGGCAAGCCGCCGCCCGTCGTGCCGGTCCTGTTCCCAAGCACCGAGGACGACCGCCGCCTCGTCGTGGCGGTGGCGGCCATGTGGGAGCAGGTGCTGGGGGTGAAATCGGAGCTGGTCGGCCAGGAGCGCCGCACCGCCGTGGCAGCGGCGCTGGAGGGGACTTATCCCGGCGTGGTGCTGCTGGCCTGGACCGGCGACTATCCTGACCCCTACACCTTCCTGGAGGTGTTCCGCCGCGACGCCGGCCGCCAGAACGTCAGCGGCTTCAGGGATGCCGGCTACGACGCGGCGCTGGACCGTGCCAACGCCATCCTGGACCAAGCTGAGCGGGCGCGTGCCCTGGCGGCGGCGGAGGCGACCCTGCGGGACGCGTCGGCGATGCTGCCGCTCTACCACATGTCGCACCGGCTGCTGGTGGCGCCCGACCTGACGGGCTGGCGCCCAGGCTTCACCGATCTGTTCCCGAGCCGGTCGATCGGGCGGGGGCCGTAGGATGGTGGCGGGCTCTTCGTCCGACCCACTACCCCTCATCCCGGCGCAGGCCGGAACCGGGGGTGCAGCCATGTAGGGTCGATGAAGCGGAGAGGCTGCGGCGTGATGCGTCCTTCGACAAGCTCAGGATGAGGGAGGGGATAGGCCAGGCACTCCCGTTCCACTCAGCGGGCGTGGCCGGGAGCAGCACCCAACCTCCTCATCCTGAGCTTGTCGAAGGACGCACAGCGGCAACATTGCCCAGCCTGCAAACCCACGCTGCATCGGCCGTATCCCGCTGCAACCCCTGGGCCCCGGCCTGCGCCGGGGTGACGGTGGAGAGTGGGATGGGCGGCGGTGCGCCATGAAAAAGGGCGCCAACATCACCGCTGGCGCCCTCTGACCATCGATACGAACCGTCCCTCACTCCTTGAGGTCGGCCCACAGCTCCTTGACCTTGGCGAAGAAGCCTTCGGACTCCGGGTGGGTGCCCTCGGACTCGCCGGCCTTCTCGAACTCGCGCAGCAGCTCCTGCTGGCGCTTGCTGAGATTGACCGGCGTCTCGACCAGGGCGGTGATGTACATGTCGCCGCGCTGAGTGCTGCGCAGCACGGACATGCCCTTGCCCTTCAGCCGGAACTGGTGGCCGCTCTGGGTGCCGGGCGGGATGGTGACCTTGGCGCGGGTGCCGTCGATGGCCGGCACCTCGACCGAGCCGCCGAGCGCGGCCGTGGTCATCGGGATCGGTACCCGGCAATGGATGTTGGCCCCGTCCCGCTGGAAGAAGCGGTGCGGCGCCAGCGACAGGAAGATGTAGAGATCGCCCGGCGAGGCGCCGCGCAACCCCGCCTCGCCCTCGCCGGCCAGCCGGATGCGGGTGCCGTCCTCGACGCCTGCGGGGATGTTGACCTGGAGGGTCTTCTCCTTGCGGACGCGGCCCTGACCGGCGCAGCTGGTGCAGGGGTCCTTGATCACGCGGCCGGCGCCGGCGCAGGCCGGGCAGGTGCGCTCGATCGTGAAGAAACCCTGCTGGGCCCGCACCTTGCCGTGGCCCGAGCAGGTCGGGCAGACGACCGCCTGGGTGCCCGGTTCGGCGCCGGAGCCCTGGCAGCTCTCGCAGCCGACCGAGGTCGGCACACGGACGGTGGTGGTGGTGCCCTTGAAGGCATCCTCGAGGCTGATCTCGAGATTGTAGCGTAGATCGTTGCCGCGCGCCGGGCCGTTGCCGGCGCCGCGCCGACCGCCCATGAACTCGCCGAACATCTCGTCGAAGATGTCGGCGAAGCCCGAGCCGAAGTCGAAGCCGCCCGGACCCCCGCCCGCGCCCGGCCGCCCGCCGCCATTCTCGAAGGCGGCGTGGCCGAAGCGGTCGTAGGCGGCGCGCTTCTGCTCGTCCTTCAGGACGTCGTACGCCTCGCTGATTTCCTTGAATTTCTGCTCGGCCGTCTTGTCACCCTGGTTGCGGTCAGGGTGATACTGCATCGCCAGTTTGCGATAGGCCTTCTTCAGTTCCTCGGCCCCGGCGCCCTTCTGGACGCCCAGCAGCTCGTAATAATCCTGCTTCGCCATGCCGGCCCTTCGCCCCGAATAGCTTGGTCGCGTCCAGCCTCAACACTGACCGGAAACCCTTAAGGCGGGATTGCCGACCCGGCCCCCATCGCTGGGGGCCGGATCGGTTCCGATCATCAGGGCGTGCGCGACGACCGCGTTACGCCGACTTCTTCTTCTGGTCGTCGTCGACTTCCTCGAAGTCGGCGTCGACCACCTTCTCGCCCGAGGCGCTCTCCTCCTGGCCGCTGGAAGCGCCGCCGGCATCGTCGCCGCCGCCCGTCTCCTGGCCGGCCTTGTAGAGGGCCTCGCCGAGCTTCATGGACGCCTGCGCCAGGGTCTCGGTCTTGGCCTTGATGGCCGCGGCGTCGTCCTGGTCCATCACGCCGCGCAGCTCGGTGATGGCCGTCTCCACCGCCGACTTGTCGGCCGGGGACAGCTTCTCGCCGTTCTCCTTCAGCGTGCGCTCGGCGGTGTGGATCAGGCCGTCGGCCTGGTTCCGCACCTCCACCAGCTCGCGCCGCTTCTTGTCCTCGGCGGCGTGGGCCTCGGCGTCCTTCACCATCTTGTTGATGTCGGCGTCCGACAGGCCGCCCGAGGCCTGGATGCGGATCTGCTGCTCCTTGCCGGTGGCCTTGTCCTTGGCCGAGACCTGGACGATGCCGTTGGCGTCGATGTCGAACGTCACCTCGATCTGCGGCACGCCGCGCGGGGCCGACGGGATGCCCATCAGGTCGAACTGGCCGAGCATCTTGTTGTCGGCCGCCATCTCGCGCTCGCCCTGGAACACGCGGATGGTGACCGCGGTCTGGTTGTCCTCGGCGGTGGAGAAGACCTGGGACTTCTTGGTCGGGATCGTGGTGTTGCGGTCGATGAGCCGCGTGAACACGCCGCCCAGCGTCTCGATGCCCAGGGACAGCGGGGTCACGTCGAGCAGCAGGACGTCCTTCACCTCGCCCTTCAGCACGGCGCCCTGGATGGCGGCGCCGACGGCGACCACCTCGTCCGGGTTCACGCCGCGGTGCGGCTCGCGGCCGAAGAACTGCTTCACCGTCTCGATGATCTTGGGCATGCGGGTCATGCCGCCGACCAGGATCACCTCGTCGATCTCGCTGGCCTTCAGGCCGGCATCCTTCAGCGCCGCCTTGCAGGGCTCGATGGTCCGCTGCACCAGGTCGTCCACCAGCGCCTCGAGCTTGGCCCGGGTCAGCTTGATGTTCAGGTGCTTCGGGCCGCTGGCGTCGGCGGTGATGAAGGGCAGGTTCACCTCGGTCTGGATCGAGGAGGACAGCTCGATCTTCGCCTTCTCGGCGGCCTCCTTGAGGCGCTGCAGGGCGAGCTTGTCCTGGCGCAGGTCGATGCCCTGCTCCTTTTTGAACTCGTCGGCCAGATAGTCGATGATGCGCGCGTCGAAGTCCTCGCCGCCCAGGAAGGTGTCGCCGTTGGTCGACTTCACCTCGAAGACGCCGTCGCCGATCTCGAGCACCGACACGTCGAAGGTGCCGCCGCCGAGGTCGTAGACCGCGATGGTGCCGGCACCCTTCTTCTCCATGCCGTAGGCGAGCGCGGCCGCCGTCGGCTCGTTGATGATGCGCAGCACCTCGAGGCCGGCGATCCGGCCGGCGTCCTTGGTCGCCTGGCGCTGGCTGTCGTTGAAGTAGGCGGGGACGGTGATGACCGCCTGGGTCACCTTCTCACCGAGATAGTTCTCCGCCGTCTCCTTCATCTTCTGCAGGATGAAGGCGCTGACCTGGCTGGGGCTGTACTTCTTCGAGTGCGCCTCGACCCAGGCGTCGCCATTGTCGCCGCTGATGATCTTGTAGGGCACCAGGCCCTTGTCCTTCTGGGTCAGCGGATCGTCGTAGCGCCGGCCGATCAGGCGCTTGATCGCGAACAGCGTGTTCTCCGGGTTGGTCACGGCCTGGCGCTTGGCGGGCTGGCCGACCAGCCGCTCGCCGCCCTGGGTGAACGCGACCATGGAGGGCGTCGTGCGGGTGCCCTCGGCATTCTCGATCACCTTCGCGGTCGTGCCTTCCATGATGGCGACGCACGAATTGGTGGTGCCCAGGTCGATCCCGATGACTTTGCTCATGCTTCAGACCTCTTTTCTGCGGCAGACGCGCGGCGGCCCGTCCTTGGCGGCACCGGCCGGGTCCCCTTGGGTTCGGAAAACGCGGGCGGCAGGGATATGACCCCGCGTCGTGGGGAGATATAGGCAGGCGCACGCGCCGCTGCAACCGCCATCACCAAGCGAAGAACACCGCGACCCTCCGCCGGTCCCCGCCCGCCCCGCCGGGGGCGGCCCGCCGATGTGACGGTTTCATGACGCATTCCGGGGGGTCGCGCGAGTCAATTGCATGTGAACTGCATGTTAACAATCAGGTGAATGGCGGTTCATCTCTTTAACCTGTTCATAATGACCATGTGAAACCCCGCTTCCCGCGTGTGCTTGTCTTGCCGCAGCCAGTATCCGGAGTTGCACGTTACTATTCTGGCATTGACTCCTTCGGGGTAGCCCATGTTCAATCGGCTCGTTACGGCGGGGCGCGGCCCGCCGGGCCGGGGTGCGGGGACGGGGGTCCCACGACGCGCCCGCGGCGGACCTGCTGTCGGGGGAAAGTGGGGATCATGTCGGATGAGCGTCGCAGCACCGCCTTGGCGATCAAGCGCTGCCTGGAAAGCCTGACCATCGACGCCCGTCGCGACGGGCTGGGCGACCTTGCCGAGTTCCTCGGCCTCGCCGTGTCGGCGGCGGAAGAAGCGGCCGCGGGTCCGGATACCCGTGCCATGATGATCGAGACGCTGATGCAGCGGGAGCCCTGCGGCCACTGCTGACGGCTGGGGTTTGCGGAAGGCGTGTGACCAGGCGCTTTCAGTGGCTGGTCTGCCCGCCGTCCTCCTCGTCCTCGTCCAGGTCGAGCCCCAGCTCCTCCGCCAGATCCATGAGATCCTCGGCGGCGAGCAGGTAGTCCTCCTCGTCCGGATCGAACTCGTCGGGGCCGAACAGGCCCCAGCCGCCTTCGGTCGGCGCGTCCGGCGGCAGCGAACCCAGCTGGTCCGGCCCGATGGCGGCGGCGCGGATCTCGCGGTCCAGCATCGCCACCATGGCGGCCCCGTCCACCTCCTCGGGGTGGATGAAGGAGAAGAGCGCCAGGGTCGTGCGCTCGGTTCCCACCGTGCCGCGCAGCCAGAGATGCTGGCGCACCGGCCCGCCCCCGTCCTCGTCCAGCGCGGCGGCGGCGAAGCGGGCCACGACCTCGCCCTCCGACAGATTGTCCAGGCTGCCGACGCCGGGCCGGCCATCGGGGCCGTCGGCGAAGCTGCGCGCGGTGCGCTGCAGGGTGCGGTGCGCCTCGGCCAGCCCGTCCGCCCCGGTGTCGCGGTGCGGGAAGCTGTAGGCCACCACCTTCAGCGTGCCGCTGCCCTCCCCCTCGGGGAAGAACTCGGACAGATCGTCCTCGCGGTCGCAGATCCAGTCGCCGGGCAGGCGGAAGCGCACCAGCCCGCCATGGTCGACCTCGCTCATCGCGGCGCCCGGAGACGGCAGGGCCGCCGCGCCCGGCACCGGCGCGAACTCAAGCCGCGCCGTCTCCTCGCCCAGCCGCTCCACCAGACCGTCCAGCAGATGGTCCAGCTGGTCGTCGCTGGGGCCGGCGGGGACGTGCAGCTGCACCGTCACCACCCGGGCCGGCAGGTCGGGCCACAGCTCCGTGACTTTCCAGACATAGACGCGGTCGTCGGGCGCGTCGCCGACGGAATAGGCGATCCAGCGGCGGCCGTCGCGGTTGGGGCAGGGCAGGCCGTGCGGCAGCGGCGCCGGCGCCTGGCGCTCGGTGCTCAGCGACAGCAGCAGGTCCAGCGGCCGCGGGCCGGGCGACTGGAAGGCCAGCCCGCCATCGTCGCGCGACGCCGGCTGCCAGCCCGCGGGCACGCGGACGGTGGCCGCGCCGCCCTGCAGCGACACTGCGACCCAATCCCCGCCGGGGTCCCTCTCGAAGGATTCTTCGCGCATGCTCGGCATCTCTCGCCCGCACCATATGCCCAGAGCGGCCTTCGCCGCAATTTCCACCGCCGCGCCCCATCCCTTTGCGCCGCGCATGCCGCGTTGCGGTCGTGTCGCGGCGCGTGGCAGGGTCGGTGGGAATCGGCCAACAGACACATGGCGATGAGAGCACCCCCATCTCAAGTCTTACCCGGATTCCGCTATCTGCCCGCCCGGCTGGACGAGGCCGCGCAGCGCGATCTCCTGTCCGCGGTGGAGGCGATCGCGGCCGAGGCGCCCTTCAGCCGCTACGTGATGCCGCGCACCGGCCGGCCCTTCTCCATCGACATGACCAATGCCGGGCCGCTGGGCTGGGTGTCCGACCGGGGCAGCTACCGCTACACCGACCGGCACCCGGTAACCGGCCGGCCGTTCCCGCCGATCCCGCGCCTCGTGCTGGACCTCTGGGACGAGCTGACCGGCTACGGCCATCCGCCGGAATGCTGCCTCATCAACCATTACCGGGGCGAGGGCGCGAAGCTGGGCCTGCACCGCGACGAGGACGAGGCTGCCACCGAGGCGCCGATCCTCAACCTCTCGCTGGGCGACACCGCCCGCTTCCGCCTGGGCGGCCCGCGCCGCACCGACCCGACCCGCAGCTTCCCCGTGCCCAGCGGCACGGTCATGGTCTTCGCCGGTCCGGCGCGCCTGGCCTATCATGGCGTCGACCGCATCCTGCCCGGCACGAGCGGCCTGGTGCCGGGCGGCGGCCGGCTGAACATCACCGTGCGGCGCGTCACGATTCCGGGGTGACCGGGGCCGCCCGCCCGCCTCGCCCGTTTACTGGGGGAGAGGCGATGCGGAGGCGGCGATGCGCGGACTGTTCATCGGAAGCGTGGTGCTGGGGCTGTTGGCGGCCGGACCGGCGCTGAGCCAGACAACGGAAACGGCGCCTCGCCCGAACGACGCGCCCGCCGCCGAGCCGGCGATCAACCCGCGCGGTCCCTCGATCCCGCCCGGTTCCGACCCGACGCGGCCCAGCCTGGGCGTGCCGCTGCCGACCCCGGTGACCCCGCCGCGCCGCGTCCTGGGCCCCGAGGACCCGCCGGACGCCCGCCGCCCCACCGACGAGAACAGCGCCACCGGCCCCGCGCTCTTCGAGGAGACCGACGCCAAGGTGAACCCCCGCGAGATGGAGCCCGGTCGCAACGCCTCCTGCGCCGCCCTCAGCGATCCCGTGGAGCGCGACGCCTGCCAGGTCGGCAGCGTGACGGGCCGCCAGGGGACCCGGCCGGGGACGGGCGGGGGGCCGTGAGATTGGGGATCTGAGAGTGGTGCTTTGAGGGCGGGAATACTCCAAACCCGTCACCCCGGCGTTTGCGAAGCTGGCGCACAGCGCCTAGGCCGGGGCCCAAGGTGTTGCCGCTATCCGAGATTGATGAAGGGGAGAGGCTGAACCGTGCTGCGTCCTTCGACAAGCTCAGGATGAGGCAGGTTGGTGCGAGGCACTGAGGATCGAGGCGCGGCTGGGAGCAGCTAAATCCTCCTCATGCTGAGCTTGTCGAAGCACGCAGCCACGGTATCGCCGACAGAAAGCCGCGCTGCATGGTGCGCATCCCGCTGCAACCCCTGGGTCCCGGCCTGCGCCGGGATGACGGGTTGGGAGGATGATCAAGGGACAGCGTCACTCCGCCGTTTCCCGTTCCGGTGAAGGAAGCGCGGGCGTGTTCGGCGGCTGGCGGGAGCTGAACTCCAGGCTGACCGCGATCCGCCCGGACAGATGGTTGCGGGCCAGCCACCAGCGGATGGTCGCCAGGGTGCCGATGACCGTCACGACGGAAACGACATAGGGGAGCAGCAACTCAGCGAGGCTCTGGATCAGTTCCATGGGGCCAACCCTGGAAAGAACGCGTCGCTGAGATGATGGCAATATGGATGCCGAAGGGACTCGGCGGAATGGGTATTTTTCCTGAAATCCCCATAGAATTTCCGCTATGGAAATTTTGGTCCTGTTATGAGCACACAACTTTCCGGATCCCGGTGAAGTGTTGCCGCTCCGCCACTAAGCCTTCAGCCGCCACCCCCGCGCGAACAGCACGCTGACCAGCACGGCCGCGCCCACGATGGTGGCGGCGAGGACGGCCGCAGAGATGGCCGGATCCTGGTAACCCTGGCCCAGCCAGCCGGCGCGGAAGCCGTCGATGGCGTAGAAGATCGGGTTGGCCTGGACCAGCAGGCGCAGCGCCTCGGGCATGGTGTGCACGGGGGCGAAGGCGCCGGACAGGAAAGTCAGCGGGATCACCACGAAGGTCGAGATGGCCGAGAGATGGTCCCATTTCTCCGAGGCCAGGCCGATCAGCATGCCGGCCAGCGCCATCATCAGCGCGCCGGCCAGGCCGAAGCCCAGCGTCATGCCCCAGTTCTGCACCGGCACCGGCCAGAGCAGGGCCGAGCCCGCCCAGACCGCCGCGCCGCTGACCAGCCCCGCCAGCGTGCCGGCCAGCGCGTAGGCCGGCACCGTCTCGCGGGCGCCGAGCGGCGCCATCAACTGGTCGACCAGCAGCCCCTCGAGCTTGGAGTAGAGCAGCGAGAAGCTGGGATTCTCCGACCCGCGCAGGAGGATGGAGAGCATCACCAGCCCCGGCACCAGGAAGTCCAGCACCGCGTCGCCGGCGTCCGAGCCCCGGTTTTCGCCGAGCCCGATGGCGAAGACGGCGAAGTACAGCATCGCCATCAGGGCCGGCGCCACCACCAGCATCGCCGCCATCTTCAGCAGCCGCTTCAGCTCGCGCAGCAGCAGCGTGCGGAAGGCCAGCCCGTGGAAGCGGCCGACATGGCGGTCGCGCTCCGGCCGGAACGCTCCGGCGACGAAGCTCTTGGGAGGGAGGCCGCCGTCCATCGCCTCAGGCCTTCAGCTTGTAGCCGGTCTTCAGCATGCGCATCAGCACCAGCCACAGCGCCAGGTTGGTGCCCAGCAGCACCAGGATTCCGGTGCCCAGCGTGCCGTCGGTCTGGCCGATGAAGCCGTAGCGGAAGCCGTCGATGAAGTAGAAGAACGGGTTCAGGTGCGCGATGAAGCGGAACAGCGGCGGTATGCTGTCGATCGTGTAGAAGGTGCCGGACAGGAAGGCCAGCGGCGTCACCACGAAGTTGGTCACCGCCGCCATATGGTCGAACTTGTCGGCCCAGATCCCGCCGATCAGCCCCAGCAGCGACAGCAGCATGGCCGCCATCACGGCGTGGAACAGGATGAATCCCGGCGCGTGGAAGCCCAGCGGCACGAAGGGCCAGATGGCCGCCGCCGTCACCACCCCCACCATCAGCCCGCGCACCACGCCGCCGGTGATGAAGGCGGTGGCGAACTCCACCCGGGACAGGGGCGGCATCAACACGTCGACGATGTTGCCCTGGACCTTGGACACCAGGATCGAGGAGGAGGTGTTGGCGAAGGCGTTCTGGGTGATGGCCATCATGATCAGGCCCGGCCCCAGGAAGCGCAGGAAGGGCACGTCGCCGACCATCCGCACCACGCCGCCCAGCGCCAGGGCGAATACCGCGTAGAACAGCAGCGTCGTCACCACGGGCGCGGCGATGGTCTGCACCCAGACCTTGAGGAACCTGCGGACCTCCCGGCGCGTCAAGGTGGCGAGGCCGATCCAGTTGACCGCTCCGACCGGACGGGGCATGGGTGGCTGTTGAAGCATGAATTGGGGCATCCTTTGCGGGGTGCCGGACCTTAACGCCCTTCCTCGCGCAGGGACAACCCGGAGGATGCGCCGATGAGCGATGCGCCGACAGGATCCCGCCCGGATCGCAGGCCGGCCCAGGGCCGCAAGCAGCCGCGCCGGGTGACGGCCGATTATCTGGAGCGCGCGGCGCTGCATTACCTGGAGCGCTTCGCCAGCTCCAGCGCCAACCTGCGCAAGGTGCTGATGCGCAAGGTCGACCTGTCGGCCCGCGCCCACGGCACCGACCGGGAGGAGGGGGCCGCCTGGGTCGACGCGCTGGTGAAGCGCTATGTCGACAGCGGCCTGCTGAACGACCGGCTCTATGCCGACGCCAAGGCCACCGGCCTGCAGCGCCGCGGCGGCTCCACCCGCATGATCCGCCAGAAGCTCTCGGCCAAGGGGCTGGAGGAAGCGGACATCGACGAGGCGCTGTCCGGCCTGGAGGGGGCGGAGGAGGGGACGGCCGACATCAAGGCCGCGCTCGCCTATGCCCGCCGCCGCCGTCTCGGCCCCTACCGCCTGCCCGAGGACCGCGAGGCCCGGCGCGACAAGGACATGGCCGCCCTCGCCCGCGCCGGCTTCGACATGCGCACCGCGCGGCGCGTGGTGGAGGCCGAGGACCCGGACGCGCTGGAGGGGGAGGAGTAGGGAGGCTCATTTATCCCTCTCCCCTTGCGGGAGAGGGAGGGGCCCATTGCGCAGCAATGGGAGGGTGAGGGGGCGGCGGGCGGATGCCCGACGTTCTCCAGGATCAACTGTCGAGAAAGCCCGGGCTGCCGCCCGGTCCACCCCTCATCCCCCCACGCCTTCGGCGCGGGCCCCACCCTTCTCCCGCAAGGGGAGAAGGATAATGCGCGCGCCCTCAATCCGAGGCCGCCCCCGCCGCCTGGATCGCCGCCGCACGCGCCGGCCCCTCGGCCGGCAGGCCCTCGATATGGACGGTGCGCTGCGGGAAGGGGATCTCGATCCCGACCTCGTCGAAGCGCTTCTTCATGCGCTTGTTGAACTCGCGCTGGATCGCCCACTGCTTGCCCGAGCGGGTCTTGATGCGGGCCTTGATGGTGACGGAACTGTCGAGGAAGGCGTCGACGCCGACGATCTCGATCGGCTCCAGGATGTTGGCGCCCTGCACCGGATCGGCCCGCATCTCCTTGCCCAGCTCGCCCAGCACCTCGATCACCCGGTCCGGGTTCTCGGTGTAGGAGATGGCGACGTTGAAGACGGCGAAGCTGAAATCCTTGGTCAGGTTCGAGACGGTGGTGACGTTGCTGAAGGGGATGGTGTGGACCGTGCCGGCGAAGTCGCGCAGGCGGATGGTGCGGATCGAGATGCCCTCCACCACGCCGCCCGTGCCGCCGAGGTCCACGACGTCGCCGACCGCGATCGTGTCCTCGAACAGGATGAACAGGCCGGTGATGACGTCCTTCACCAGCGTCTGCGCGCCGAAGCCGATGGCGAGGCCGATGACGCCGGCGCCGGCCAGCAGCGGGGCGATGTCCAGGCCGAGCTCGGACAGGGTCGTGAGCGTCACCAGCGCGATCAGCACCACCATGAAGGCGTTGCGCAGCAGCGGCAGCAGGGTGCGCACGCGGGCGCTGCGCTCCAGCTTCTGGCCGGTCTCGCGGTCGGTGGCGGTCAGGTAGCGCTCGATCAGGCTGCTCACCACCTCCCAGGCCAGCAGCGCCAGCGCGATCACCAGCACGATGGAGACGGCCGAGGCGCTGACGCGCTGGCCGAAGGGGCTGGCCAGCCAGGCGAGGCTGTCCACGCCCCAGGCCTGCAGGATCACCAGCCCGCCGATGAACCAGATGGCGCCCTTCAGCACCCGATGCAGGACCGGCAGGTAGAGGTTGGCCCGCTGCTCCAGCCCGGGATACTGGGCCTTCAGCTCGTCCGGGACCGAGAAGCCCTTGCGGATCAGCTTGTCGACGCCGACCGTCACCAGGCGCGCCACGATGATGGTGACGAAGGTGATGAGCGTGGCCCAGAGCACATATTCGAAGCCGCCCTTCACCTCCAGCGCCCAGATGCCGTAGAGCACGACCAGGTAGATCATCGCCAGCAGGTGCCAGACGTCGGCCAGGCGGCGGCGGGCGGCGCGCAGCGCGGTCCGCTTCTCCACGGGCGGGGGCGGCGGCTCGGGCGGGGCGGTGCCGGCGATGGCGGCGGCCATGACCGCGTCCTCGTGCCGGGCGGCGGCCGCGGCGGCGTCCGGGTCGGGCGGCAGCGGGCCGGACAGCGGCGTGCCGCGCAGCCACTCGGCCACCGGGCGGCGGTTCTGCAGCACCAGCACCAGCAGCATCGCCACCACCACCAGCCCCACCAGCTTCAGCATGGCGAAGTAGGGGCGGGACGGCAGGCCCAGCAGCGACGCGGCCGAGGCGATGAAATTGCCGTAGACGGCGGTGAAGGCGATGCGCCGGACCCAGATGTAGAGGTAATGCGCGCTCTCGTCGCTGATGCGCAGCAGGCGCAGGGTCGGGGCCTCGGGCGACAGCAGCAGCCGCGCCATCAGCATCACCACCTGTACCAGCAGGCTGGCGTTGATGAACAGCCGCGCCGCCTGCTGCACCCCGTCCGGCGGGGCGGTGATGGACAGGGTGCCGAAGCCGGCGAGCGCGAAGGCGACGATCGGCAGCGCGTCGAGGAAGCCGTGGGCGGCGACCAGCGGCAGCTTCGCGAGCCAGCGCTCCCTGGGCCGGTTCTCCAGCGCCCGGCGGGGCCGCGACAGCAGCCAGCGGGTGGCGAGGCGCGCGGCGTAGCCGGCCGCCAGAACCACAGTCAGCTCGAACAGCAGCCGGGCCCAGCGGTTGCGCAGCTCCGGGTCGGTGACCTGCCGGTTCAGCCAGCGCAGCGCCTTGGGCGTGTCCACCAGCGTGCGGCCGGCGTCGGCGATCTGCTGGCTGAGATCCTCGACCCGCGAGGACAGCACCGTCAGGGCGCGCATGCCCGGCGTCTCGGGCGTCTGCGCCTCCACCGCCTTCCGCGCCTCGGTCAGGCTCTTCAGCTGGTCCAGGAACTGCTGCCGCTGGGCCGGGTCCTCCAGCGTGCGGACCAGCTTCTCCAGCTCCTCCGCCTTGGGCGGCTCGGGCGCGGGCGCGGCCTTGTCCTGCGCCGCCGCGGGGACGGCGAGGAGGGCGAGAAGCAGGACGGGCAGGAGGCGCTTGAGGAGCGCGCTGAGGGCGGACGGCATGGTGGTCCGGTGAATGGTTGGACGGGTGCACCCCCCTATAGCCGCCAATGCCGGCCCTGCCAACCCGGCGCGGCGTACTCCTTACGGGTGTAGATGTCAGAAGGGCTTGGCGAGGCCGAGCCAGGCGTTCACCACCAGCCCCGCCCAGATCACCAGCACCGGCGGCTTCACCCGCGCCAGGCTGGCCGCCAGCTCGGCCTCGATCTCAGGATTGCTGCCCTCCTTCATCAGCCGGCCGAAGGCGGCGCCGAAGGGTTTCAGCATGACCCGGATGGCGAGGCCCGAGGCGATGATCAGGGCGAAGATCAGGATTTTCAGCGAGATCCAGCCGCCCGTCACCGGCCCCTGGCCGATCAGCCCCAGCACCGCCACCGCCAGCAGCGCCGCGATGACGCTCAGCCGCACCACCCAGTCGACCCTGGTCAGCGAATGCGCCAGCGGCTGGTGCTCGCGGACATAGATGGTCCAGACCATCGCCAGCCAGAAGATCGAGAGCACCCAGAGCACCGGGATTGCCCAGTCCGGCAGCGCCAGCACGCCCAGCCGGTGGGAGAGGGTGACGCCCACCGGCAGCATCAGCACCAGGCAGATGCGCGGCGTCATGTCGAGCGCCAGCATGATCTTGGCGACCACCGCCCGCGTCGCCGGCGTCACCGAGGGCCGGCTGATATAGCCCGAGGAGTAGTAGACGCCGAGGTCCCCGCCCAGCCAGTAGACGAACAGCAGGATGTGCGCCAGCAGCAGCAGCGTATACAGGTCCATGGCCCGGCCTCCCCTCTCGTTGGCTCCCCAGCGTCGTGCCTTCCCCCTCTCCCAGGGGGAGAGGGTTGGGGTGAGGGAGTAAGAGGGTCGGGGAAAGGCACTTCATCGAAGTTTGCCTCCGCTCCGCGATCCCGTACCCCCTCTCCCTGTCCCTCTCCCCATGGGAGAGTGGACCGCAACTCAGGTCGTTGGCACGATGGAGAAGCTCCGTTGGCAGGGATGCTAGCGCGGCCCGGGGCGCCGGTCCAGAATTTGTCCGGACAAATACCGAAGGGGCAGGAGGCGTGTCCGCCCCTCAGCTCATCCGCAGCTTCCAGCTCCGGTACAGCCGCTCCGCCTCGTCCGAGCCGGCCAGGATCTCGATCATGCGCAGGCTGTTGAACATCTGCCGCTGGGCCTCGGGCGCGGCGGCGTCCACCAGCTGGTTGGTCTGCCCCTCGATCTGCTGGCGCAGCTCGGTGATCTTGCCGCCGACCTCGCGCTGGATGCCCAGGAAGGGCGCCAGCTTGGAGGAGCGGCGCAGCGCCAGGGCCAGCTGCTCCGCCTGGCGCATCCGCTCGTCGGACGCCGCCCCGTCGCCGCCGGAGAACAGCGCTTCCAGCAGGTTGCGGTCGACGCCCTCGACGATGTTGCGCACGACGAAGTCGCCGATCTCCGCCCGGGCGCTGGCGACCTTCTCGGTCATCGCCTTGTCACGCAGGCTGTTGACCGTCTCGTTGACGGAGTTGAGGCCGTCCGCCAGCCGCTCGGCCGTGGCGGCCAGGTCGGTGACGGCATCAGCCTTGCCGGAGCTGGTCCGCTCGATCTCGGTGGTCTGGCGCAGCAGATTGCCGACGATGTGGCCGGACAGCTCGCGGCTCATCTCCTCCTTGTCGCTGACCGAGCCGCCCAGCCGCGTCTCCTGCAGCACCCGCAGCAGATCGCCCGGCCGGCGCATGCGGGCGGAGAGCGCCAGCATCAGCGGCCCGGCGCGGCGCGCCTCCTCCTGGCCGATCTCGCCCAGCGCCTTGCGGATCTCGTCCAGATGGCCCTCGGCCAGCTCGCCGATGGGCCGTTCGGGCAGGCGCAGCTTCAGCGCCTCCAGCTCCGGCCCGATCTCCAGGATCTGGCGGATGGTGTCCAGCTGGCGGATGACGTCGTCGTCGCGGCCGAAATTGTCGACCTTGTACTTCAGGTTGTTGCGCGCCTCGTGGATCACCTCGGCCATGGCCTCGGCGCCGGCGCGCCAGATCGGCCCCGCCGCCTCGGCGATGCCGCGCTGGTCGTGCGCGTCGCAGCGGTGGATGGCGGCCCGAGTCGCCTCGATGATCTCCGGCCCCAGCCGGGCGGAGACCGCGGCCCAGGCCGGCGCCAGGGTGGAGCGGGCGATGCGGCTCAGCTTGCGCTGGTAGGCATCGGCATTGTCCAGCAGATCCTCGACCGGCCGGAAGAACAGGCGCGAGACCGAGGGGCGGCGCGGCGGCTTCAGCTCGGCCAGCCGGGGCCGCATCTTCTCGAAGGCCGACTGGATGCCCGGCTTGTCGCCCAGCTGCTCCAGCAGGTTGAAGATCTTGAGGAACTTGGCGTCGCCGAGTTTGGTCGCGTCGGAGGCCAGCGCCTCCCATTCCTTGTTCAGGCTCGCGCTCATGCCACGGCCGCCTTCAGCTGCTCGATGCGCATGACCGCGTCCATGTCCAGCGAGCCGGTGCGCCAATCCTCGTTCATGCGCACCCAGCGGCGCTGCAGCTTGGCGATGCCGTCCATGTCGAAATTGTCGGGGGAGGCGAACTCCTCCTTCGGGATCATCGGCACGAAGCGGGTCAGCTCGCTCATGGCGGTGGCCTGCGCCTCGGGCGGCTTGTCGGCCACCGCCTCCCACATGCCGACCAGGAAGTCCCACCCGTCCAGCAGCCAGGAAAGGCGGGAGACATGGTCGGTCACCACGCCGCGGAAGCGGTCATGGTCGGTGATGACCTTCTTCAGGTCTGCGCATTGCCGGTCCAGCAGATCCAGGCGCACGCGGCAGAGGTCGATCGTGTGCTGCGCCACGATGCCGGCGAAGCGTCCCAAATCGGCGGCGTCGGAATTCTCGCGCTCCACCCAGGCGGCGACGCCCTCGCGGAAGCCCTCCAGCCGCACCAGCAGCGCCCGGAGGCGACCGGCCTGGGGGCATTGCGCCAGGCCGATGGGGAAGATGGCGGCGCTCAGCGTCTCCACCCGGCCGTAGAGTTCGTCTGGATGCACCCGGACGATCTCGGCGACCTTGTTCAGGGACTCGCGCGCCAGCCGCTTGCTCTCCTCGGTCGACATGCCCGGGCGGATCAGGTCGGCGGCGCCGATGCCGACCAGCTTCAGCAGCTCGGTCACGAAGACGAAGTTGGTCAGCACCAGGTACTGGGCGTCCGACTCCAGCGACTTCTCGGCCGCCTTGGCCGCGTCGCCGCCGCAGACGCCGGTGCGGGCGACGCGCAGCGAGGCGGCGCGGATCGCCTCCGGCGAATGGTCGTCGACCCCCTCCATCTCCTCATAGAGCAGCCGGTCGTGCAGCGTCACCGTCATGACCGAGGGCAGCGTCTTCCAGGGCATGACGTAGGTGCCCTTGCCGCCGGTGAAGCCGGGCAGCAGGAACTCGAACTGGCGGTTGCGGTCCTGGCGCATGCGCGCCTGGTTCAGCAGGGGCGTGGTGAAGGGCACCGCGACGCCGCGCTCCGCGAAGGTCGAGGGGATGTAGTCGGTCTTCAGCGTCTGGGTCATGCGGGCCGTGGGGTCGTGCGGGCCGCGCGCCCGGCCCCCTGTTTCCGGAAGAGTTGTACCGCTTGCGGCGGGTATCGGGGAAGGGACCTCTCGCCTCCGCCGCGCGTTGTCCCCGGGTACGCGGCGCCCCGCGCGCAAGCCCCGGTCGGCGCGGGTCAGTCCCGCCGGGCGGGCCGGCTTGACCATGCGCGGGGGCAGCCCCTACATTCCCCATAGGCGACCAGGGGCAGCGTGTTCCTGGCCGATGACCACAATCCCTTGAGAACCCCCGAAGGAATTCCGCCATGAGCAGCGCCGCCCCGGTGACCGATAGCAGCTTCGAGACCGACGTGCTGAAGGCCTCCGGCCCGGTGCTGGTCGACTTCTGGGCCGAGTGGTGCGGCCCCTGCAAGATGATCGCCCCGGCGCTGGACGAGATCGCCGCCGAGCTGGCCGGCAAGGTCAGCGTCGTGAAGCTGAACATCGACGAGAACCCGACCACGCCCACCAAGTACGGCGTGCGCGGCATCCCCACCCTGATGGTCTTCAAGGACGGCCAGGTCGCCGCCACGAAGATCGGCGCCCTGCCCAAGCAGGCGCTGAAGCAGTGGGTCGAGCAGTCGATCTGATTTCGCAGGTCTTGGGCGGCCGGGACCGTAGGTCGGGAGGAGCGCCAGCGCATCCCGACACTCCCCGGCTGCCGACCTGACGTTGCTGTTGGGATGCGCTCCGCTCCTCCCGACCTACGCGTTCTGCCACCCGACGTTGAGCGAGTGGCACGCCGGTCCCCGGCATGCTAGGGTGTGCATATGAGCGCCGCCCCGAAACCCGCGCAGGCCGACCTCGTCCACGACGCCTTGATGAAAATCCAGGCGAAGATGGACTCCATGGACCGGCGGATGGTCACCAAGGACCATCTGGACCAGGCGCTGGCCCAGACCCGTGACGAACTGCGCGGCGAGATCGCTCAGACCCGCGACGAACTGCGCGGCGAGATCGCCCAGACCAGGGATGAGCTTCGGGGTGAGATCGCCCAGACCAGGGATGAGCTTCGGGGCGAGATCGCCCAAACGCGTGATGAGCTGCGCGGGGAAATTTCCCAGACCCGGATCGAGCTGGAATCGACCATCGCCACGACCAATGCGGCGATGATGGTGCAGATCGGGCAGTATTTCGACAATCTGAACCGGCGGATGGACCAGCTCCAGGCCGAGCTTCGGGGCAAGGCCGGTCCGGCGGATTAAGGTTCGTCAGGTAGTGGCCTAGGCGGTGCAATCCCACTATCCGTCATCCCGGCGGAAGCCGGGACCCAGGGGTTGCAGCCATGAGCGGTCGATGAAGCATTCGTAGCAACTGTGTTGGACGGGTTCAGGCGGGTTTGCTCTGGAAGGGTGTCTGGTCTCGGACGATGGCGTTGAGGATGGTGGCGATCTTGCGCATGCAGGCGGCGAGCGCCACCTTGGCCGGCTTGCCGCGCTGGCGCAGCCGGTCGTAGAAGGCCTTCAGCGGCCCCTCGCGCCGGATCGCCGTCAGCGCCGCCAGGTACAGCGCGCGCCGCAACGGCGCCCGCCCGCCCCGGATCATGCGCCGCCCGCGCAGCAGACCGCTGTCGCGCGCGAACGGCGCCAGCCCGCACAAGCTCGCCACCGCCTTGTCCGACAGACCGCCCAGCTCCGGCAGATGGGCCAGCGCCATCGCCGCCACCCAAGGCCCCACCCCCGGCACGCTGCGCATCAGCGCGGCCGGCACCGCCAGCTCGGCCTCCGAGCCCACCTGCGCCGCAATCTCGGCCGCCAGCTCCGCCCGCTCCCGGCGCAGGCCCGCCAGCCGCGCCTCGGCCCGCGCCCGCAGGCCCGGGTCTTGGAAGCCGCGCAGGCGCTGCACACCCGAGGCGAGTTCCGCCGCCAGCTGGCCGTCGTAGGCCAGCAGCTCGCGCAAGCGCCGCCGCGCCGGGCTGGGCGCGGTGCGCGGGCGCGGCCGCGTGACCGCCGCGAAGCGCGCGATCACGGCCGCATCCAGCCGGTCGGTCTTGGCGAGCTGGCCCGAGGCGCGGGCGAAGTCGCGCACCCGGCCGGGGTTGACCAAGGCGTGTGGCACGGCCGCGCGCTCCAGCGCGTCGAGCATCAGGCGCTCATAGTCGCCGGAGGCTTCCGCCACGACCAGGGCGGGGCCGGGCAGCTGGCGCAGTCGGCGCAGGAGCGCGGCGCATCCCTTGTGGCTGTTGGGCAGGCGGGATGCTGTGGGCTGGGGCGCGGCGCCGGCGGGTGCGGTGGTCAGGATGTGGAGATCGAGGGCGTCCTTGGAGACGTCGATGCCGACGATGTAGGCTGGCTGGGAAGACATGGCGGCTCGTCCTTGTCTGCGGGATCCGGCGGGCCGGTCCCGGGCAACTGTTCGAGATCGCCAAGGGTTCGGGGCGGGCATCTGGCTACGGACGGCGGCAACGCCGGGGTCGCATACGGTGTCACCGACCCCG
>DASPNP010000031.1:0-94533 GCA_035626475.1 Azospirillaceae bacterium | reverse complement strand
GACAGCAGGTGCAGGTTCACGATGCGGGCCGTCCGCTCCTCCGGGGGCAGGCGGCGCATGAAGCGGTTCACCAGGTCCAGCGTCTGGATCTCCTGCACCAGCGAGATGTTGAAGCTGATCTCGTTGATGCGGTCGGCGATGTCGCCGGCGGTCATGGGCGGCTTGCCCGCGCGCTCGCACGGGTTCAGCTGGACGATGACCATGTCGTCGGCGTGCCGGACCAGCGGCTCCAGTGCGGGATTGGCGGTGAAGCCGCCGTCCCAGTAGTAGTCGCCGTCGATCTCCACCGCCTGCGCCGACTGCGGCAGGCAGGCCGACGCCAGCAGCACCTCCGCGCGCAGCTCGCCCGGCCCGAACACCTTGCGTGAGCCGCGGCCGACGTTGGTGGCGGCGACGTAGAGGTGGGGGACGCCGTCCGGCGGGTCGTTCAGGACGCCGAAATCCTCCACGATCCGCTGGACCACGTCGGTCAGCGGGTTGACGTAGTGCGGGGCCATGTAGGGCGACCAGAACTGCGCCGCCGCGTTCAGCGTGGCGGTCAGCGGCAGGTGGTCGAAGTTCCAACCCTGGCCGCCGGCGTTGTAGGGCAGCCAGAGGTAGGGGTTGCCCAGCCGGATCGCCTTGTTGTGCATGGCGGCCCAGAAGCGGCCCAGCAGGGTGCGGGCGGCGGCCGGGCCGTGGCGCAGGCCGAAGGCGCAGACGGCGGCGTTCATGGCGCCGGCGCTGGTGCCGCTCAGCGCCGCGATGCGCAGGCGGCCTTCCTCCACCTCCTCCAGCATCCGGTCCAGCACGCCCCATGTGAAGGCGCCGTGCGCGCCGCCGCCCTGCAGCGCCAGATTGACCGTACGCGTCGGCGGGCTCTCCGGCTTCTTGGTGCCATGCATCAGGAAGCCATCGTCGGCAGGCGGTCGGCGGGAACGACGGTCATGATGGACGGGGGCCTCCCTCGGCCTCAGGCTGGTGTTCCCGGAGGAACGGACAGGCGGAGCCTGCGGTCGCGGCCCTTACTAAAGTGTTAGGCCGAACACCTCTCCGGGGACAAGGCCATTTGCCCGGACAAGGCGCTACTGCCGCAGCCGCTCCAGGATGCCGTCCACCGCGCCGCGCGGCGGCGGTTCCGGCGCCTTGGGCGGAACGGCTTTCGCCGCCGCGGCCGGCTTCGGCGCGGGCTTGGCCGCCGGCGGCTTCGCCGACTCGACCTTCGGCACGGGCGGGGGAGGCAGGGCGGGCGGTTCCGCCTTGGCCGCCGACCAGTCGACCAGCGCCTTGGCGTCCAGGCTGCGCCCGGGCCGGTCCAGCGGTCCCGCCAGCGCCACGGTGAAGAGCGGCGCGCCCTCGGGCTCGGCGAGCGCGACGGTCAGCGCCAAGTCGGCCGCGTCGGCGGCCAGATCGACCGTGCCGCCGCCGGTGAGCTTCCCGGCCGGCCCTTCGGCGGCGAGGCCGGCGAGCTTCCAGGCGCCGTTGTCCACCGTCACCTCGGCGGTCGCGCCGTCCAGCGGGGTGCGCCCCGCGCCGAACGCAGCGTTCAGCGCCGTCTGCGCGCGGGCACGGCCGGCGGGCAGGGTAGCCGACAGCGCCTCCAGCCCCATGCCGGTCAGGGCGGTGTCGGTCAGGGACAGCCGGCCGGCGCCGACGAAGCTGCCGGCGATGGCATCCGGATCGGCGCCCGATCCCTTGCCCTCCAGCACCAGATCGGCGCGGCCGCCGGACAGGTCCAGCCCGCGCGCACCCTCCGCCCGCTCCGGCAGCCCCACCCCGGCAAGCTCGATGCGCAGCGACGCCTCGGCGGGACCGGGCGGGGCGTCGGGGGCGGGCGGCAGCGGCCGGGACAGGCTGCCCGACGCGACCAGCCGGCCGCCGCGCCAGCCGCTCTCCATCCGCTCCAGAGTCAGCGTGCCGCCGCCGAACCGGGCGGTGAGCTTCGCGCGGTCCAGCGTCTCGCCCCGCGCCGCCAGCGCCTGGGCGGTCAGGCTCAGGCCGCCCTCCAGCCCGTGCAGCCAGCCGACGGCCCAGGGGCGCCCTTCCCAGCCAGGGGAGACCATATCGGGCGCCAGCAGATCGAGGTCCAGCGGGCCGGTGTCGAGATTGGCGGTCAGCTTCGGCACAGGCCCGGTGCGGTCCAGGGCGGCTTCGCCGCGCACGGGACTGTCGCCCAGCATGGCCTGGATGGCGCCGATCCTGAGATTGGACCAGGGGCCGTTCAGTTCGGCGTAGCCGTCGAAGGCGCCCAGCTTGCCCGTCCCCGGCCGCCAGTCCGGCAGCAGCAGGCGAAAGGCGGTCGCGGCCTCCGGAAAGGTGCCGCGCAGCTTCAGCGCCAGCTCCGGCGCCGCATCCAGCGCCGCCAGCGATCCGCCGACCTGCAGCGTGCCGCCGGCCAAGCCCGCCTCGCCCTCCACCGCCAGCCGCGCGGCGTCGCCGGCCAGCCGCAGGGAGAGCTTCACCGCCCCCAGCCGCTCCGGCGGCAGCGGCGGCTCGGTGCCCAGCGCCCGGAACAGCGGCGCCAGCGTCTCGGCCGCGGCGGTCAGGGTCAGATGGCTGTCCGTCACCGGCCAGGGACCGCTGATCCGGCCGGACGCCGTCACCGCCACCCCGGCGGCGCCCTCGGCCTTCAGCATGCGCAGGGCGATGCCCTCGGGTCCGGTGCCGCCGGCCAGCGCCAGTCCCTGGAAGGGCAGCCCCAGGATCGTCGCCTGGCCGATTGTGACGTCCAGGTTCAGGTCGGCCGCCCTGGCCGCGGCGGCCCAGCCGGGCGTGCCGTCCTCGCGCCGTGCCAGCCAGTCGGCGGGCAGGTAGGCATCCAGATCCAGCCGGTCGACGGCGGCCCGCAGCCCAATGCCGGTCCGCCCCTCCGTCCCCGCCGGGCGGGAGACGGACAGGGCGCCGGTCAGGGTCGAGGTGTCCAGCGACGCCTTCAGGCCCGAAAGCTGGAAGCTCCCGGCATGGCCCGTCAGCCGCCCCGCCAGCGTCGCCCGGCGCAGCCGCTCGGGCGCCACGCGGGAGACGTCCATGCCCAGCCAGGAGAGCAGGGCGCGGGCATCGTCCGTGGAGGTCTCCAGCTGCAGGTCGGCGACGGCGCGGTTCTCCTGCTGCCGGATCGTGCCGGCCAGGGCGAGCGGGCCGCCGCCGGGCAGGGTGGCGCCCGCGCCCTCGATGGTGGCGACCCCGCCCGCCGTGGCGCCCACCAGCCGCGCGTCGCGCAGCACGCCCCCCTTGAGGCGCACCTGGTCGGCCAGCAGGTCGAAGCCGAAGCGGCCCGCCGGGACGGCAGGCGTGGCGGCAGGCGCCGGCCAGCTGTCGAGATCCAGCAGCGGGAACGCCAGCACCAGCCGGCCCTCCGCCTCCCGCTGTCCCTCCGCCGGGCGCCATTCCAGGCTGCCGGTGGCGCGGCTCTCGCCCACCCGCAGATCGGCGCCGTCGATGGTCAGCCCGGCCGCCTCGGCGGTCAACGTGCCGCGCAGCGCGAAGGGCTGGTCGGGCGGCAAAGGCAGGGGCGGCTCCAGCCCGGCGGCGCGGGCAAAATCAGCCAGCTCGGCCAGCCGCTCGCCCTCGGCGCGCAGCTCGCCCTGCAGGCGCCCGGCCGCGCGGTTCACGGCTCCGGCGAAGCGCAGGGCGGACTTGCCGCCGGGCAGCGTCAGGGCGGCGCGCGCGGAGACGGCGCCGCCTTCGCCCAGCCGGCCGGTGGAGAGGTCCAGCGACAGCGGCAGGCCGCCCAGCATGAAGCCACCCTGGACATGGTAGGGGCCCTCGGGGCCGCCGGCCGTCAGCTCGCCGCTGACGCCGGTCAGCTCGCGCGTCCCGCCGGCGAGCGGCAGCCGCAGCGTGCCGCCCTCGAGCACCAGCCGGTCCAGCCGCACCGGCCCGCCCAGCGCCCCGGGCTCCACCGGCCAGCGCAGCGTGCCGTCCGGCGCCGCCTCGACGGTCAGGTGGGGGGCCACCAGGGTCAGGCTCTCCATCCGGATCTCGCCGCGCAGCAGGGGCAGCGGCGCCACCCGCAAATCCAACCGGCCGATCTCGGCCAACGGGCGGTCGACGGCGTCGGCATGGGCGAGGGTGACGCCCTCCAGCGCCAGCATCGGGCGCGGCAGCATGCGGAAGGCGACCTGCCCGTCCGGCGCGATCGCGACATTCCGCCCGGTGGCCGCCGCCAGCACGGCCGCCACACGGTCGCGCTGCCCGTTCCAGTCGACGAGCTGCGGCCCCACGAGCAGCGCCGCCGCCGCCAGGACCAGCAGGGCGCCGAGCGCGATGAGCAGCTTCTTCACGGGTTTCGCATCCTGGAACCGGGGGAGGCTATGGCTGGCGGGCGGCGCCGCCCTCACGCTAAGTTAGGGACGCCGGGGCGGTTGCGCAAAGGGCCGTGCTGCCGGAGACGGGAGGAACCATTGGGCGAGATCGTCAACCTGAACCGCTTCCGCAAGGCGAAGGAGCGCTCGGAGAAGCAGGCCCAGGCCGCGGAGAACCGCAGCAAGTTCGGCCGCACCAAGGAGGAGAAGGCGCGGGAGAAGACCCTGCGGGAGAAGGCGCGCCGGGAGCTGGAAGGCCACAAGCTCGACGAGTAGGGATCCCCGCCCGCCACCGCCGCGATGCCTCTTGCGCGGGGGCCGTTTCGAGAGTTCACTACATGTGTACGCTGTCGAACCGGGTTGGAGGGCAGGGGCATGGCTGGGGCGAAGGCGGTAGCGGTCGTCGTCGCCGGAATGCTGTTCCCGGCGCCGTCCCTGGCCGCGCAGCCGCAGCAGAAGGCCGACTGGCCGCTGCGCGACACGGTCTGCGCCAAGATCCCCGACGTACCCTTCGGGCACATCACCAGCTACGCCAATGTCTGCCTGTTCGCCGTCGCCCAGTGGGCCTCGGCCGATCCGACGGTGGCCCGGCAGGCCTACGAGCTGCTGCCGCTGCTGGACGATATCCGGCTCGCCGCCTTCCTGCGGCAGAACCGCGCCTCGGCCGAGACGCAGATCGCCCTCGCCAACGCCTTCGACGAGCTGCGGGCGGAGCTGCGCGACGCCGCTCCCGCCGGGGAGAGGCGCTGAGTCCTCAGGCCGGGCGGTTCACATGGCCCATCTTGCGGCCCGGGCGCGCCTCGGCCTTGCCGTAGAGATGCAGCCGGGCTCCGGGCTCGGCCAGGAAATCGGCCCAGGCGGCGACGTCGTCGCCGATCAGGTTCTTCATCATGCAGGCCTGCCGGGGCGAGGTATCGCCCAGCGGCAGCCCGCAGACCGCGCGCACCAGCTGCTCGAACTGGTCGGTGACGGCGAAATCCATGGTCCAGTGGCCGGAATTGTGCGGGCGCGGCGCCACCTCGTTGACCAGCACCCGGCCGTCGGCCGTCACGAACATCTCCACCGCCAGCAGCCCGACCACGCCCAGCGCCTCGGTGAGGGCGCGGGCGACGCGGCCTGCCTCCGCCGCCACGTCGGGGGCGATGGGGGCGGGGACGTGGGTCTCGTCCAGGATGCCGGCCTTGTGCCGGTTCTCCACGGCGGGGTAGGCGGCCATGGCGCCGTCGGCCCGGCGGGCGACAATGACACTGACCTCCAGCGCGAAATCGACGAAGCCCTCCAGGATGCCCTGCGGCGATCCCATCTCGGCCCAGGCGGCCGCCGGGTCCGTGTCCGCCTTGATGCGCACCTGGCCCTTGCCGTCATAGCCGAGGCGGGTGGATTTCAGGATGGCGGGCCGGCCGATCTCCTCCAGCGCCCGCGCCAGTTCGTCCGCGCCGTGCACGGCGCGGAACGGCGCGGTGGATATCCCCAGCCCGTTGGCGAAGCTCTTCTCGCGCAGCCGGTCCTGCGCAACCGCCAGCACGGCGGCGCCGGGATGGACCTCGACATGCCCGGCCAGGAACGCGACCGTATCGGTCGGCACGTTCTCCCATTCCAGCGTCACGACATCGACCGCGGCCGCGAAGCGGGCCAGCGCCGCGCGGTCGTGCCAGTCGGCCAGGGTCTCGGATGCCGCCACCTGGGCGCAGGGGCTGTCGACCTCGGGCCCGAAGACATGGACCCGGTAGCCCAGCCGCGCCGCGGCCAGCGCCGTCATGCGGCCCAGCTGCCCGCCGCCGAGCATGCCGATGGTGGAGCCGGGGGGCAGGGTGCGCATGGTCAGTCCTTCGGCTCGATGGCGACCGACTCGGTCTGGCGCGCGCGCCAGGCGTCCAGCCGGGCGGCCAGGGCCTCGTCGGAGAGCGCCAGGACGCTTGCCGCCAGCAGCCCGGCATTGATGGCGCCGGCCTTGCCGATGGCCAGCGTCCCCACCGGCACCCCGCCCGGCATCTGGACGATGGAGAGCAGGCTGTCCATGCCCTTCAGCGCGTGGCTCTCGACCGGCACGCCGAAGACCGGCAGCGGCGTCATGGAGGCGCACATGCCCGGCAGATGGGCGGCTCCGCCGGCGCCGGCGATCACCACCTTCAGCCCCCGGCCCTTGGCGGAGCCCGCATACTCGACCAGCCGGTGCGGGGTGCGGTGGGCCGAGACGATGCGCGTCTCGAACGGCACGCCCAGGTCGGTGAGGACGGTGGCGGCGTGGGTCATGGTCGCCCAGTCGGACTGGCTGCCCATGATGATGCCGACCAGCGGCTGCGTTCCGGTGCTCAAAGGCGGCGCTCCCCCTGTAGGAAGCGGCGGATTATAGGCTTGGAGCCGCGTGGTGCAAGGCTGCGGGGCGCATGGCGGCGGCGCATCGGCGGCGGCCGGTGACAATGCCGGGTTAAGGCTCCCTCCAGGGGGAGACGAACGGCATTCCGTGCGCTATATGTTCTCCCCATGTCGGACCTCTTCTCGCGCATCGACCCGCCCCAGCCGCCGCGCCAAGCGCAAGCTTCCGCGACGCCCGCGCCGTTCAAGCCCGCCCCGGCCGCGCCCCGGCCGCCGGCGGAACGGCTGGCCTATCTCGCCAACCTCAACGAGGCGCAGCGCGAGGCGGTGGAGGCGCTGGACGGGCCGGTCCTGGTGCTGGCCGGCGCCGGCACGGGCAAGACCCGGGTGCTGACCACGCGGCTGGCGCATCTGCTGACCACGCGCCGCGCCACGCCCTGGCAGGTGCTGACCGTCACCTTCACCAACAAGGCCGCGCGCGAGATGCGCGACCGCGTGGCCAACCTCATCGGCGGCGAGCCGGAGGGGTGGTGGATGGGCACCTTCCACGCCCTGGCCGCCCGCATCCTGCGCCGGCATGCCGAGCTGGTGGGCCTCAAGCCCAGCTTCACCATCCTGGACACGGACGACCAGATCCGCCTGCTGAAGCAGCTGATGGAGGCGGAGAACATCGATTCGAAGAAGTGGCCGGCGCGGCTGCTGCTGTCGGTCATCGAGCGCTGGAAGGACCGGGCGCTGCCGCCGGAGAAGCTGCGCGCCGAGGATGCCGGCGACGCGGCCGGCGGCAAGATCCTCGGCCTCTACCGCCAGTACCAGGAGCGCCTGCGCACGCTGAACGCCTGCGACTTCGGCGACCTGCTGATGCACAACATCCGCATCTTCCAGGAGCATGAGGACGTGCTCCAGGAGTACCAGCACCGCTTCCGCTACGTGCTGGTGGACGAGTACCAGGACACCAACGTCAGCCAGTATCTCTGGCTGCGGCTGCTGGCCCAGGGCCACAGGAACATCTGCTGCGTCGGCGACGACGACCAGTCGATCTATGGCTGGCGCGGCGCCGAGGTCGGCAACATCCTGCGCTTCGAGACCGACTTCCCCGGCGCCCAGATCATCCGGCTGGAGCAGAACTACCGCTCCACCGCCCATATCCTGGGCGCGGCCGCCGGCATCATCGCCAAGAACCAGGGACGCCTCGGCAAGACGCTGTGGACCGAGGTCGACGGCGGCGACAAGGTGCGCGTCCGCGGCGTCTGGGACGCGGAGGAGGAGGCGCGCTGGGTCGGCGAGGAGGTCGAGGCGCTGCAGCGCCAGGGCACCTCGCTGGGCCACATGGCGGTGCTGGTGCGCGCCGGCTTCCAGACCCGCGAGTTCGAGGAGCGCTTCATCACGCTGGGCCTGCCCTACCGCGTGGTCGGCGGCCCGCGCTTCTACGAGCGGATGGAGATCAGGGACGCGCTGGCGTACCTGCGCGTCGTGGCGCAGCCGGACGACGATCTGGCGTTCGAGCGCATCATCAACACGCCCAAGCGCGGCATCGGCCCGGCCACCATCCAGCAGCTCTACACCACGGGGCGCGAGCTGGGCGTGTCGCTGACCGAGGCGACCTGGCGCCTGTCCGAGACGGACGAGCTGAAGCCCAAGGCCCGCGCCACGCTGCGCCAGCTGATGCAGGACATCGGCCGCTGGCAGTCCAACCTCGACCGCATCCCGCACACCGACCTCGCCCAGACCATCCTGGACGAGAGCGGCTACACCCGCATGTGGCAGGAGGACAAGACGCCCGAGGCGCCGGGCCGGCTGGAGAACCTCAAGGAGCTCATCAACGCCATGGGCGAGTTCGAGAACCTGACCGGGTTCCTCGAGCATGTCAGCCTGGTCATGGAAAATGTCGAGTCCACCCAGGCCGAGCAGATCTCGCTGATGACGCTGCACGGCGCCAAGGGTCTGGAGTTCGACGTGGTCTTCCTGCCGGGCTGGGAGGAGGGCGTCTTCCCCAGCCAGCGCACGCTGGACGAGAACGGCGTGGCGGGCCTCGAGGAGGAGCGGCGGCTCGCCTATGTCGGCATCACGCGGGGCCGCAAGCGCGTCTACGTCTCCCATGCCGCCAACCGCCGCATCCATGGCAGCTGGGCCAGCGCCATCCCCTCGCGTTTCGTCGAGGAGCTGCCGCCCGAGCATATCGAGACCGACAACGATCCCGGCGTCGGCATCCACTGGCGCGACCAGGCGCAGCAGGCCGGCGGCTGGGGCGGCGGTTTCGGGGGCGGCTTCGGGACCGGTTTCGGCAAGAGCGGCGGCGGCTTCAACGAGCGATTCAACCGCATGGGCCAGCAGGCCCCGAAAGGCGGCGGCCGCACCATCGAGGGCACCGCCTTCGACGTCACCCCCCGCACCCGCCCCAACGCCCCCTTCCAGCCGGGCGCCCGCGTCTTCCACCAGAAGTTCGGCTACGGCACGGTCAAGTTCGTCGAGACCGACAAGCTGGAGATCAACTTCGACCGCGCCGGGACCAAGAAGGTGCTGGACAGCTTCGTGGTGCGGGCCGACCAGGCGGGGTGACATTGAATTCAGTTTAAAGTACGGTATCTTAGCGTCGATTTTCTACTAGGGGTCGCTCATGCTAAGAACATTTTCCAAAGTTTCCCACGTGGGCTTCTCCATTGACGAGCTTCGTGACTTAATGCGGATGGTTGAGGGCTTTGGGTATAAGCCTTTGTTAAAAGAAGCGCGTGATTTTCTATGGAAATCTGCAGGTATTCCCGAAGCAGCTATCGCCGATGAATACCCATCAAGACGTGATATAAGCGTTGACTATATGGAGGCGATGTGCGGAGAGCTGTACGTTGATGGAAATAGTATCGCAGTTTTGTCTGCAGAAGGGGGATTTTTTTCGGAACATGATTTTGAATCGCTGACTGTTAGTTTTATGTCGATTGATGACTGCGAAATACATGCTAAGTTTACCAAGTTTTCGGAGGCAGTATTGGAATGTGCGAGGCGGGTTCTGAAAAAAAGGGACGAGGAACTCTCTTCCTTGCAATGGGCCGACAGAAGTTCTCATGAAGAAGCGGATGAAGAAGGAAATGATGAAGAGGAGCAATTCGGCCGTGCTGTTTTGGAGAGCGCCTATGTGGTCGGTGCGCAAGCAATAGCGAAGTCAAAGCTGCAGAAGCTGTTGATCGAAATTTCACAGGCTGGCTTTGCGCGCGCTCGAGATCTTCTTTCAAGGCGACGGTCAGGGGGCGCATACAAGGACGCTTTAGTTCAGTTCTCTGAGGCGGGAGTTGTGCGAACGGATCAAGTGATTGAGTGCAAAGCAAATGGATCCCCTTTGTGCCGTATAGATAACCAGTCTGAAGCTATCCCTGATTCTGTTTTGAACCTCGTGTGCGTCGGATGTAATAGATCTTATCGGAGTGAAAATTTTACTGAAGGTTATGCCTTAACTGAATTGGGGAAAAAACTAGTGGTGAAAAGCCATTGGTTGACAGTTTGGGCGACTGATCAGCTCGTTACGTTAGGTATTCCTCTTGATGTGATTAAGTGGAATGTTCACGACGGCTCGGAAGAGGTGGACATAATATTAGATTACTATGGCAAAAAGTGGATTTTTGAGTTAAAAGACAAGGAATTTGGTGGCGGTGATGCGCATGCGCTAAATTACCGCCAAGTGCGATATCAAGCTGACAAAGCGATTATTTTCACAACTGAGAAAATATCCGCAGATGCTAAGAAGATATTCTCTGAAGTTTCAAAACAGAGGCTGGATGATGACAAATCTGTCTTTGTTTTTGTTGAAGGAATAGAGAACTTTCCTGCGGTTATGGGGAGGGAATTTTCTGTGGCAGCATATGATGTAATGAAAAAGAGAGTCACGGATGTAGGTGGAGGTGTGGGTTTTAAACTGGCGCCAATTATAGAGGCGAAATACGAGGCATACATCATAAAGCAGGCGCCTTAACCCTCCGCCACCTGCGCCGGCAGCGCCTTGCGGCAGCCCGGCCCCTTCGGCCACAGCGCCGGCGCGGACGCCTCGACCGTCGCTTCCAGCCCATCCTCCAGCGCCGGCAGCAGGTCCAGGCCGGTGCGCGCCTCCAACGCGTCAATGGTGAGCATGTGGCCGCCCAGCACGGTGCGGGCGGGGCGGCCCTGCAGGGGGACGGGGGCGTTCGGCAGCACGAAGGCCACGGCCTCGCGCCGGGCGGGGTCGTAGGCCAGTTTCCAGAAGGCGTCGGGGATGGCGACGCGGCCCTTGCCGCCCAGCGTCCGCACCGGGCGGCTCTCGAAGACCGGGCCGGTCAGCACCACCAGCTCTCCCCGGTCGCAGGCCCAGTCGCGCACCGCCTCCTCCAGCCGCGCCCAGATGCCCCGGTTCATGTCGGGGCCGACCTGCGGCGCCATATTGGAGAGGTAGAAGCTCTGGCGCATGGCTTCGGCGCTGGCCTTCATGTCGGCCGCGGGCGCCATGTGGCCGCGGTCGTAGCCGCTGTTGCGGTAGTCGGCGAGCGTCGCGCGGGCCTCCTCCGACAGGTCAGGGTCGGCGGCGAAGGGATCGCGCTGCTCCCTGCGGTCGGCGGTGCCGGCCAGGCGCTCCGGCGTCAGCCGCTGCACCACCCAGAGCGGCACCCGCAACCGGTCGTCATGCGCCAGCGCGTAGCCGTCGCGGCACAGCCCGGTGAGGTCGCGCGCCTCCGCCGTGACGGGCGCGCCGACGCCCGCCAGCTTCGGCCCGCACGCCTCCGGCAGCGCCTCGGCCCGGGCGGGCAGGGCGGCCAGCAGCAGGAAGCCAAACAGGACTCGGGAGAACATGGCGGCGGTCGGCGTCCGGGGCGTCACTATCGATATGGTTAAATATCCGCCGATTGCCAAGTCACCGCAAGTGATCGCTCTCACACACACTTGAATGCGAACTCGCAGTACATGGCGGTTATTAGTGTATTCAGATGCTGGATTTGACTCGCGGCGCGTGTGGCCCTTCGGGGCGGCCGAGACACGGCGGCGGGGCGAAACACAGCGGTTACAAATTCCCGCGCGGCGCGTGAAAGGCGGCGGTCTATAAGCGCTGAGGGCCGTCCGGCAACGATCCGGGGCCCAGGGAGCCAGCTTCGTTAAGGGGGATTGCCATGACCGCCATCAGCACCCGGCGCCTCGCCGGTGCCGCCGCCATCGCGCTGCTCGCAGGCCTCGCGCCGCTCGGCGCCGCCCATGCCGTCGATGCCGCCAAGCCGGCCGCCGCCAAGGTGGACGAGCGCTATGTCTGGGACATGACCCAGCTCTACAGGACGCCGGCGGAGTGGGATGCGGCGCGCAAGGCGGTCAGTGCCGCGCTGCCGGATCTCGCCAAGCTGAAGGGCACGGTCGGGCAGAGCCCCAAGGCCATGGCGGCGGCGCTGGACCGCATCTCGGCCGAGAGCCTGAAATTCGAGCGGGTGTATGTCTACGCCTCCTCCATCGCCGACACCGACACCCGCGTCGCCGAGGCCCAGGAGCGCGAGAATCTGGCGCGGGCCCTGGCCGGCGAGTTCGGCGCCGCCACCGCCTGGCTGTCGCCCGAGGTGCAGGCGCTGGGCGAGGCCAAGGTCGAGGAGTTCATCAAGGCCGAGCCGGCGCTGGCCAAGCACGCCTTCTCGCTGCGCGACATCATCCGCAACAAGCCGCACACGCTGACGGCGGAGACCGAGGGCGCGCTGGCGGCGGTGTCACCGGTGCTGGGCTCCAGCAGCACCACCTACAACATCCTGGCGAACTCCGACATCGACTGGCCGACGGTGAAGCTGCCGGACGGGCGCGAGGTGAAGATCAACCAGGTCGGCTACCAGCGGAACCGCGAGAATCCCGACCGCGCCGTGCGCAAGGCGGTGTTCGACGCCTTCTGGGGCAAGTTCGGCCAGTACACCAATACCATGGGCATGACGCTGGGCAGCCGCGTGCAGTCCGGCGTGATCCAGGCCAAGCTGCGCAACTACCCAACGGCCGTGGCGGCCTCGCTCGCCGCCAACAACATCCCCGAGCAGGTCTACCGCTCGCTGGTGGCCTCGGCGAACGAGGGGCTGCCGACGCTGCACCGCTACTTCAAGCTGCGCCAGCGGCTGCTGAAGCTGCCGGACCTGCACTATTACGACATTTATCCCAGCATGATCGAGCTGGAGCGGACCTACCCGGTCGAGGAGGCGAAGAGCCTGACCCATGCCGCGGTGAAGCCGCTGGGCGAGGACTACCAGAAGGCCATCAAGGCGGGCATGGACGGCCGCTGGATGCACGTCTATCCGGGCGAGGGCAAGCAGTCCGGCGCCTACCAGACCGGCGTCTACGGCGTGCACCCCTACGTCTTCCTGAACTACCAGGACAATTACGACGCGGTCTCGACCTTCGCCCATGAGTGGGGCCACGCCATTCACACGGTCCTGGCCGACCGGACGCAGCCCTACGAGACGGCCGACTACTCGCTGTTCCTGGCGGAGATCGCCTCCACCGCCAACGAGTTCCTGCTGGCCGACCATGTCCTGGCGAACGCCAAGACCAAGCAGGAGAAGCTCTACTATCTGGGCCACCAGCTGGAGAGCATGCGCGGCACCTTCTTCCGCCAGACCATGTTCGCCGAGTTCGAGCTGGCGACCCACGACGCGGTCGAGAAGGGGGAGGCCCTCAGCGGCAAGCGCCTGACCGAGATCTATGGCGGGCTGCTGAAGCGCTATCACGGCCACGACAAGGGCGTGATGAGGATCGACGACGCCTACGCCGTCGAATGGGCCTTCATCCCGCACTTCTACCGGCCCTTCTACGTCTACCAGTACGCCACCTCCATGGCGGCCTCGGCCTACTTCACCGAGCAGATCAAGCAGGGCTACGCCAAGTCCAAGGCCGACGGCGACCGCGCCCGCGACACCTATCTCGCGGTGCTGAAGGCCGGCGGCAGCGACTATCCCTACGAGGTGCTGAAGAAGGCCGGTCTCGACATGGCGACGCCCGCCCCCTACCAGGCGCTGGTCCGGCGGATGGACGCCATCATGGACCAGATGGAGCAGCTGCTGAACGAGAAGGGCTGAGGCGGCTCTGTCGCATAGCGGCTCCGACTCCATACGGCCTACGACGGCATGTCCCGTAGGTCGCATGGAGCGGCAGCGCAATGCGACGTCACCCCGCCTTCTGCTCCCTCAGCGCGTCGATGGCGGCCAGGCCGCTGTCGACGCCCTGCTTGGTCCAGAGCTGGCCGCGCTTCTCGTAGCGGCTGACCAGGCCCGGCATGAAGCGGGCGCCCTCCCAGGAGCGGACCGAGATGGTCAGCCGGGGCGGGTCGATGTCGATGAGGTTGTAGGCGTTGGGCTCGGCGCGCAGCCGGGTCGAGGTGGCGGTGCTGGCCTGGGCCACCAGGATCGAGCGCGCCAGATGGGCGTGCCTCGTCATCACGTCGCCATTGTAGGCCTTGTGCAGATGGCCGGCCAGAAGCAGGTCGACGCCGGCCTTCTCCAGCCAGGTCAGCGCCTCGCGCGCGCGGCCCACCAGCCGCTCCCCCGGCACGTCGGGCGGCGGCAGGAAGGGGTGGTGGGTGAAGACCACCTTGAACACCGTGTCCGGCAGGTCGCCCAGGCACTCCTGCACCATGGTCATCTGCCGCCGGTTCACCCGGCCCTCGGCGAAGTCCAGGATGTAGGCGCGCGCCGTGTTCAGCCCCAGCACCGCCAGCCCGTCGAGATAGCGGAACTGGTCCAGCTTCTCCGAGATGTGGCGGCGGTAGCGGGCGAAGGGGTCGGTGAAGCGCCTGACCACGTCGTAGACCGGGATATCGTGGTTGCCCGGCACCACCAGATAGGGCACCGGCAGCGTGTCCAGGAACTCCCGCGCCGCCTTGAACTGGTCCACCTTGGCGCGCTGGGTCAGGTCGCCGCTGACCACCACCAGGCTGGGCATGTGCTCGGAGATGTCGGCGTGCAGGGCCCGCACCACCGCCGGGTCCGTCCGGCCGAAATGCAGGTCGGAGATGTGCGCGAGCCGCCACATGGGATCAGGCCGTCCGCGCGACGGGAGCGGCCGGCGGGGCCGCCGCCGTGTCCAGCACCGGTTCCGCCTCGGGCGCCACGTCGCCCACCGCCTTGCGCGGTGCCAGCACCTTCAGCGCGCCGGGCAGCACGCGGTAGTGCAGGGGCGTCCACATGTCGTGGATCTCGCCGTCATTGGCGACCCGCAGCTTCGGCCGGTTGGCGTGCACAGTCAGGGTCTGCGCCCTGTAGACATCCAGGTTCGGGTCGGCCTGCCAGCCGCCCAGGACCAGCCGCGCCGCCATGCGCAGGAAGCGCGCGGCCCCGCGGTGCTTGGCGACATAGACGCCCAGCACGCCCTCGGCCAGGGAGTGGCGGCGGATGAACTCGCCGAAATCATCGTCATAGACATTGTTGGCGACGGCCAGCACGGGGGTCTTCAGCCGCTTCGGCCCTTCGCCGAAATCGACCTGCACCTCCAGCCGCTTGAAGTCGGTCAGCGCGTGCCAGGCGGCCAGCCCCATGGCCGGCCACTTGCGCATGCCGGTCTCGGCGCGCTTCTTCTCCCGCTCCTCGACCATGCGGGGATAGAGGCCGATCACCGAATTGTTCAGGAAGGGCCGGCCGTTCACCTCGCCGGCGTCGATGGCGATGATGTCGCCCTCGGCCAGCGCCGTTACCGCCGCCTCGAGCTCCAGGGGGATCGCGAGGTCCTTGGCCAGCAGGTTCATGGTGCCCAGCGGCAGGATGCCCAGCGCCTTGTCGCTGCGGGTCAGCAGGCGCGCGGCCGTGGCGATGGTGCCGTCGCCGCCGCCCACCACCACCACCTCGGCATCGCCGTGGGTGGCCTTGGTGATGGCCTGCTCGATGTCCTCGCCGGGGGTGGCGACGCAGGTCACCTCGTGGCCCGCCGCCTGGAAGCCGCGCTCCACCACCGCGACCGCGTCGACCACATGCATGCCGGCCAGCGTCCCGGCGGAACTGTTGAGCACGACGGCGAGTCTCATGCGGGTTCCTCCGGCGGGGATGTCGTCCATGCCTTCGCCATGAGAACGGTGCGATGGGGAGAGTGGTTCCCCGATCGGAGGAGGCCGTGCGCGCAGGGTTGCGGAAGGGGCAGCCCGGCCTATGGCGGTGGCGCGATTGACAGTCGGGTGGCGGGGCCTATGATCCGCGGCAATCTTATGACTCAACGACTAACGATTTGAGCCGCCGCATGGATTTCCAGCTGACCGACGACCAGCGCGCCTTCCAGGACCTCGCCCGCGGCTTCGCCGCCGAGCATCTGGCGCCGCACGCCGCCGAATGGGACGAGACCGGCCATTTCCCCGTCGACAAGCTGCGCGAGGCGGCCCGTCTCGGCTTCGCCGGCCTCTATTGCCGCGAGGAGTTCGGCGGTACCGGACTGACCCGGCTGGACGCCGCCATCCTGTTCGAGGAGCTGTCCTACGCCGACGTCTCCACCGCCGCCTACATCTCCATCCACAACATGGCGGCGTGGATGATCGACACCTTCGGCAATGACGAGCAGCGGGCGCGCTGGCTGCCGGGCATGATGAGCATGGACCTCATCGCCAGCTACTGCCTGACCGAGCCCGGCTCCGGCTCCGACGCCTCGGCGCTGCGGACCAAGGCCGAGCTGGTCGGCGACCATTACGTGCTGAACGGCTCCAAGGCCTTCATCTCGGGCGCCGGCGTCTCCGACATCTACGTGGTCATGGTCCGCACCGGCGGCCCCGGGCCCAAGGGCATCTCCTGCCTGGTGGTGGAGAAGGGCACGCCCGGCCTCTCCTTCGGCAAGAAGGAGAAGAAGATGGGCTGGAACAGCCAGCCCACCGCGACCGTGATCTTCGAGGATTGCCGGGTCCCCGTCGCCAACCGGCTGGGCGCGGAGGGGGAGGGCTTCTCCTTCGCCATGAAGGGGCTGGATGGCGGCCGCATCAACATCGCCAGCTGCTCGCTGGGCGGGGCGCGGGCCTGCATCGACCAGGCGCGGGGCTACATGGCCGAGCGCAAGGCCTTCGGCAAGTCGCTGAACGAGTTCCAGGCGCTGCAGTTCACCTACGCCGACATGGCGACGGAGCTGGAGGCCTCGCGGCTGATGGTCCATCGCGCCGCCTGGGCCCTGGACACGAAGCACCCCGAGGCGACCACCTACAGCGCCATGGCCAAGCGCTACGCCACCGACCTCTGCTTCAAGATCTGCGACGACGCGCTGCAGCTGCACGGCGGCTACGGCTACATCAAGGAATACCCGGTGGAGCGCTATGTCCGCGATCTGCGCGTCCACCGCATCCTGGAGGGCACCAACGAGATCATGCGGCTGATCATCGCCCGCCGCCTGCTGGGCGCCTGACCATGAGCATCCTGTTCCAGGACGCGCTGTTCGAGGTCCGCGGCGGCATCGGCCTGATCACCCTGAACCGGCCGAAGGCGCTGAATGCCCTGACGCTGGAGATGATCCGCCACATCCACCCGAAGCTGGACCAGTGGGCGGTGGACCCTGGCGTGAAGGTGGTGGTGATCCGCGGGGCGGGCGACCGCGCCTTCTGCGCCGGCGGCGACATCCGCGCCATCTACGATGCCGGGCTGGCCTGGAAGCGGGGGGAGGGCGACGCCTCGGCGGCGCACGATTTCTTCCGCGGGGAATACCGGCTCAACCGCCGCATCAAGACCTTCCCGAAGCCCTATGTCGCGCTGCTGGACGGCATCTTCATGGGCGGCGGCGTCGGGCTGTCGGTGCATGGCAGCCACCGGGTGGTGACGCCCAAGAGCCTGTTCGCCATGCCGGAGACGGGCATCGGCCTGTTCCCCGATGTGGGCGGCACCTGGTTCCTGCCGCGCTGCCCGGGCCGCACCGGCACCTGGATGGGGCTGACCGGCGCGCGGCTGGGCCCGGCCGACCTGCTCTGGACGGGGCTGGGCACGCACATGGCCGCGTCGGAGTCGCTGGACGTCATCGTTGACGCCCTGGCCGCCGCCGACTACGGCACCGACGGCCATGCCGCGGTGGACGCCGTCCTGGAAGCCCACAAGGCGGAGGTTGGCGAGCCGACGCTGCCGGCGCTCCAGCCCGCCATCGACCGCTGCTTCGCCGCCGACAGCGTGGAGGAGATCCTCGCTGCCCTGGAGGCGGAGGGGAGCGAGTGGGCGCTGGCCCAGCGCGACACGCTGCTGAAGATGTCGCCCACCAGCCTGAAGGTGGCGCTGGCGCAGATCCGGCAGGGCGAGGGCCTGTCCTTCGACGATGCGTTGCGGCTGGAGTTCCGCATGACCCACGCCGTCATCGCCGGCAACGACCTGTTCGAGGGCGTGCGGGCGGTGATCGTCGACAAGGACCGCAATCCCAAATGGAACCCGGCCACCCTGGCCGCGGTGGGCCGGGCCGAGGTGGACCGCCACTTCCGGCATCTGGGCGCGGACGAGCTGCACTTCGACTAAGGGCCCGCCAAAGGGCCGGCACAAGAAATCCGGGAGGACATCATGGCGACCATCGCGTTCATCGGGCTCGGCAATATGGGCCTGCCCATGGCGAAGAACCTCATCAAGGCGGGCCATTCCGTCATCGGCTTCGACGTCATGCGCGACCATCTGGACGGGGCCGTCGCGGCCGGCGCCCAGGTGGCGCCCTCGGCCGGCGAGGCGGCGGTCGGCGCCGACGTCGTGGTCACCATGCTGCCGGCCGGCAAGCATGTGCGCGAGGTCTATACCGGGGCCGGCGGCGTCATCGAGCGGGCCAAGGAAGGCGCGCTGCTGATCGACAGCTCCACGGTGGACGTCGAGTCGGCCCGCTTCGTCGCCGAGGCGGCCCGGGCCAAGGGGCTGGACATGGTCGACGCGCCGGTCTCCGGCGGCACCGGCGGGGCCGCGGCCGGCACGCTGACCTTCATGGTGGGCGGTTCCGACGCCGCCTTCGCCAAGGCCGAGCCCATCCTCCAGGCCATGGGCAAGACCATCATCCATGCCGGCGGCCCCGGCACGGGGCAGGCGGCCAAGATCTGCAACAACATGGTGCTGGGCATCAGCATGATCGCCGTCGGCGAGGCCTTCGCCCTGGCGGAAAAGCTGGGGCTGGACGCCCAGAAGCTGTTCGACATCAGCTCCAAATCCTCGGGCCAGTGCTGGTCGCTGACCAGCTATTGCCCGGTCCCGGGCCCGGTGCCGACCTCGCCGGCCAACCGCGACTACGCGCCGGGCTTCGCCACCGACATGATGCTGAAGGATCTGAAGCTGGCGCAGCAGGCCGCCGCATCGGCCGGCGCCGCCACGCCGCTGGGGGCGCAGGCGGCCGCGCTGTACCAGCTGTTCTCGGCCTCAGGGAATGGCGGGCTCGATTTCTCGGGAATAATCAAGATGCTTCGCGGAGCCTGATCCGCTAAGCTCCTGGGCTGACCTATGCGGAAGGGTAGGGTCGCTCCCACCCTTCCGTCCGATGCGCGATGGAGAACGAGTTGCGCCAGCCCTATTACGACAGCATCCTCCTGATCGAGCGGCTGCACCGGCACTTCCTGGAGGTGCTGAAGATCGAACTGGACCGCCAGGGCGTCCAGGACATCAACAACGTGCAGAGCCTCATTCTCTACAATATCGGCGAGGACGAGTTGACCGTGGGCGAGCTGACGGCCCGGGGCTACTATCTGGGCTCCAACGTCTCCTACAACGTCAAGAAGATGCACGAGAATGGCTACCTGACCCAGGAGCGCTCGCCGCACGACCGCCGGTCGGTGCGGGTGCGCCTCTCGGACAAGGGCCGCAGCTTGCGCGACAAGATCAGCCACCTGTTCGAGCGCCAGGTCGACGCGCTGGCAAAGGCCGGCCTGTCGGGCGAGGAGCTGGGCCGGGCCAACGAGATCCTGCGCAAGCTGGAGCGCTTCTGGTCGTCCTCGCTGGACTACACCAGCTTCACCGCCAACAGCGCGGCCTGACCCGCCGGTAACGGAAACGGGGAGCGGACGGTGGCCGGGCTGAGGGAGAGCGAGGTCCTGCTGCAGTTCCAGCGCATCGGGACCATCGTCAAGGTGACCGCCATCGACCCCGCGACCCTGACCGAGGTGTCGATCCAGGGGCCGGCGAACATGCCGCAATCGGCCCTGACGCGCACCGCCGTCGCCAAGCTGAACTACGTGCTGGCGAAGAAGGCGGGCACCTCGTAACACCCCGTAGGTCGCATGGAGCCGCAGGCGCAATGAGACCTACGGCTGGTGCGGATGCGCTCGGGCCTGCCGACAGCTGAAGCGGAGTCCGCATTTCTGCGGAGCGGAAAAGAAAAGGGCGGCCCCGGATCTCTCCGGGACCGCCCTTTTTCATGGGCCGCGGTCCGCGCGGATCAGGCGCGGCGGCGCTTCTGGGCGCCCGAAGAGCGGCCGAGGCCGATCTTCTTGGCGAATTCGGAGCGCTGGGCGGCGTAGTTCGGGGCGACCATCGGGTAGTCGGCCGGCAGGCCCCACTTCGCCCGGTATTCGTCCGGGGTCATGTTGTAGGTGGAGCGGAGGTGCCGCTTCAGCATCTTCAGCTTCTTGCCGTCCTCGAGACAGACGATGTACTCGGGCGTGACCGACTTGCGGACGGGCACGGCCGGGCGCAGCGGCTCGGCCGCGGCTTGGGCCGGAGTACCGGTGAGGCCGGTCAAAGAACTGTAGACGGTATTGATGACGTCCGGAATCTGCTGCGTCGGCAGCGGGTTCTTGCCGACGTAAGCCGAGACAATCTCCGCCGTCATACGGAGAATTTCGGCGGAACGGAGTTCGTTGTCCTGCTGGTCACTCATTCTGAATGTCCTGGTGCTCGATATGAAGCGGTATGTACCGCTTGGCATATAGGCATTTAAGTGTCAATGACAAACAATCAAGTTCAGCCGCGCGTTACTTCGAAAGGCCCTCGCGGGTAAGTTTCTGATGGTTAATGGGCAAGACGGCATGGCCCTTGCCCGGCTGTGGATAACCTCCCGGCCAATTGTAGTAATCGGCGTCATGGCAGTTATACCATTTGGCGTGGTCATGACTTGCCGCCGTAAATGGATGCAAAAGCGAAACCGCTACGGCGGCGCGACTCGGGTGCGGTCGTTCCGGAGCCGCGCCGCCCCCGGCCCGGCGCGCCCCGCAGGCGAGACCTGCGGCGGGGGCGGAGAGGGGAACTGGCGCGCCCCGGCCGCATCTGCTAGGGTCCGATCAGCGCCGGACCCCCAAGGGGTGGTTTCGGCGACGCCCTTTGCCCGAGCAGGAAGCCCCGTCGGATGAGCCGCGAGACCATCGCCATCGCCAGCGATCATGCCGGTACCGAAATGAAGGCCCAGTTGAAGGCCGTTCTCGAGGAGCAGGGCCATCAGGTCGTTGACCTGGGCACCGAGGGGACGGCCAGCGTCGACTACCCGACCTTCGCCGACGCGGTCGCCGCCGCGCTCCAGGACGGACGGGCCGGGCGCGGGGTGCTGATCTGCGGCACCGGCATCGGCATCTCCATCGCGGCGAACCGCCACCGGCATGTGCGCGCGGCGCTCTGCCACGACACCACCACCGCCCGGCTGTCGCGCCAGCACAACGATGCCAACGTGCTGGTGCTCGGCGCCCGCATGGTCGGCGCCGAGGTGGCGCGCGACTGCGCCCTGACCTTCTTCGCCACGCCCTTCGAGGGTGGCCGCCACGCCCGCCGCGTCGCCCTGCTGGGCTGACGCGCGCCCGATACCGAGAGGACCGAGACATGGACATGCATCAGGGCTCCCGCTTCTTCGCCGACCGTCTCGCGGACGCCGATCCCGAGCTGTTCGCCTCCATCCGCGACGAGCTGGCCCGCCAGCAGGACCAGATCGAGCTGATCGCGTCGGAGAACATCGTCTCCCGCGCGGTGCTCGAGGCCCAGGGCTCGGTGCTGACGAACAAGTACGCCGAGGGCTATCCCGGCAAGCGCTACTATGGCGGCTGCGAGTTCGTCGACGTCGCCGAGACTCTGGCGATCGAGCGCGCCAAGCAGCTGTTCGGCTGCACTTACGCCAACGTCCAGCCGCACTCCGGCGCCCAGGCCAACCAGGCCGTCTTCATGGCGCTGCTGCAGCCGGGCGACACCTTCATGGGCATGGACCTGACCCATGGCGGCCACCTGACCCACGGCGCCTCGGCCAACCAGTCCGGCAAGTGGTTCAAGGTCATCAGCTACGGCGTCCGCCGCGAGGACCAGCTGATCGACTACGACCAGATGGAGGCGATGGCCCGCGAGCATAAGCCGAAGCTGATCATCGCAGGCGCCAGCGCCTATCCGCGCCACATCGACTTCGCCCGCTTCCGCCGCATCGCCGACGAGATCGGCGCCTATTTCATGGTCGACATGGCCCACTATGCCGGCCTGGTCGCGGCCGGCGTCTATCCGAGCCCGCTGCCGCACGCCCATGTGGTCACCACCACCACGCACAAGACGTTGCGCGGCCCGCGCGGCGGCATGATCCTCAGCAACGACCCGGATCTCGGCAAGAAGTTCAACTCGGCCGTCTTCCCCGGCCTGCAGGGCGGCCCGCTGATGCATGTCATCGCCGCCAAGGCGGTGGCCTTCGGCGAGGCGCTGCGGCCGGAGTTCAAGACCTATGCCCAGAACGTGGTCGACAATGCCCGCGTGCTGGCCGACGAGCTGGTGAAGGGCGGCCTCGCCATCGTGTCGGGCGGCACCGACAGCCACATCGTGCTGGTCGATCTGCGCCCCAAGGGTCTGACCGGCAAGGCGGCCGAGGCCAGCCTCGAGCATGCCGGCATGACCTGCAACAAGAACGGCGTGCCCTTCGACCCGGAGAAGCCGATGGTGACCTCGGGCGTGCGCCTGGGCAGCCCGGCGGCGACCACCCGCGGCTTCGGCACGGCCGAGTTCGCCCAGGTCGGCCAGATGATCGTCGAGGTGCTGGACGCGCTCGCCAAGTCCAACGGCGACAACTCGGCCGCCGAGAGCCGCGTGCGCGCCCGGGTCAGCGAGCTGTGCCGCCGCTTCCCGATCTACTCGACTCTGTAACGACCAAGGTCTCGCGGGGGGAATTCCGAACATGCGCTGCCCGTTCTGTGGAAACGACGACACCCAGGTGAAGGATTCCCGCCCGACCGAGGACAATTCCGCGATCCGCAGGCGCCGCTTCTGCGCCGGCTGCGGGGCGCGCTTCACGACCTTCGAGCGAGTGCAGCTGCGCGAGCTGACCGTGGTGAAGAACACCGGCTCGCGCGAGCCCTTCGACCGGGAGAAGCTGCTGCGCTCCATGCGCATCGCGCTGCGCAAGCGGCCCGTCGACGCCGACCGGGTGGACCGGGTGGTGAACTCCATCGTCCGCCAGCTGGAAAGCTCGGGCGAGACGGAGATCCCGTCGAAGCAGGTCGGCGAGATGGTGATGGTGGCGCTGTCCCAGTTGGACAGCATCGCCTATATCCGCTACGCCTCGGTCTACAAGGATTTCAGCGCCGTGGCCGATTTCCACGAGATCGTCGGCCAGCTGAAGGTCGACGCGGACTGACATGAGCCCGCCCGCTCGGCCTTCGGAGGAGGACGCCGCCCATATGCGGGCGGCGCTGTCCCTGGCGGCGCGGGGCCTGGGCACCACCTGGCCCAACCCGTCGGTCGGCTGCGTCCTGGTCCGCGACGGCACGGTGCTGGCGCGCGGCTGGACCCGCCCCGGCGGCCGACCGCATGCCGAGGCCGACGCGCTGTCCCGCGCCGGCGACGCCGCCCGGGGCGCCACCGCCTACGTCACGCTGGAACCCTGCAGCCACCACGGCAAGACGCCGCCTTGCGCCGACGCGCTCGTCTCGGCCGGGGTGGCGCGCGTGGTGGTGGCCTGCGGCGACCCGGACCCGAGGGTCAACGGGCGCGGCATCGAGCGGCTGCGCGCGGCCGGGATCGAAGTCGCGACCGGCGTGCTGGAGCGGGACGCCCTGGACCTCAATGCCGGCTTCTTCCTGCGGGTCCGGGAGGGGCGGCCGCTGGTGACGCTGAAGCTCGCCACCACGCTGGACGGCCGCATCGCCACCAGGTCGGGCGAGAGCCAATGGATCACCGGTCCTCAGGCCCGCGCCGCAGGCCATCTATTGCGCTCCCGGAACGACGCCATCATGGTCGGCATCGGCACCGCCATGGCCGACGACCCTGAGCTGACCTGCCGCCTGCCCGGGCTGGAGCACCGCTCGCCGGTGCGCGTGGTGGTGGACAGCCGCCTTCGGCTGGAGTTGACCGCGAAGCTGGTCCGCACGGCCGGACAGGTGCCGACCTGGATCGCCTGCCTGGAGGGCTCGGACCGTGCCCAGGCCTTCCGCGACGCACGCGTGGAGCTGCTGGAGATCGTGCCCGGCGCGGACGGCGAGATGCCGGTCCGTGCCGTCCTGAAGGCGCTGGGGGCCAAAGGCATTACCCGGGTCCTCGCGGAGGGCGGCGCCAGACTGGCGGCTTCACTGATGCGCGAGTGCCTCGCCGACCGGATCGAGTGGTTCCGCGCCGCCAGCATCATCGGCGGCGACGGCCTGCCGGCCCTGCAGGGCTTCGGGCTGGAACGGCTGGCCGAGGCGCCGGCCTTCGAACGCACATCGGTGAGGCAGTGTGGGGCGGACGTGGTGGAGAGCTATCGGCGGGCGGTGTAGCCGGCTCTGGCAGCGTTGAAGCCGTGCGTCCTTCGACAAGCTCAGGAGGAGGGGGATCTAGCTGCTCCCGGTGAAGCTTGCCCAGGTACAGACCAGGAGTGCCTGGCATCCTCCCTTCCTCATCCTGAGCCTGACGAAGGACGCACCACGGGCCAGCCTCACCCGGTCGCTCACCCGCGCCGCGCTCAAGCCTGACCCGCACACGATTTTTCCCCTCGCGGGCGAACGGCCTATGCCCTAGGTTTGGCGCCATGTTCACCGGCATCATCACCGACGTCGGTCGCATCGCCGCGGTGGAGCGGCGGGGCGACATCCGCTTCGCGATCGAGACCCGTTTCGACATGGGTTCGGTCGACCTCGGCGCGTCCATCGCCTGCAACGGCGTCTGCCTTACGGTCGTGGAGAAGAAGCCCGGCCTGTTCTGGGTGGACGTCTCGGCCGAGACCGTCTCCAAGACCACCTGCGGCGCCTGGGAGCCCGGCACCAAGCTGAACCTGGAGCGCTCGCTGAAGCTCGGCGACGAGCTGGGCGGGCACCTGGTCTACGGCCATGTCGACGGCGTCATCACCGTCGCCGACGTGCGGCCCGAGGGCGACAGCCAGCGCTGGACCTTCCAGGTGCCGGCCGGCCTCGCCCGCTTCATCGCGCCCAAGGGCTCGGTGGCGCTGGACGGGGTGTCGCTGACGGTGAACGAGGTCGAGGGCGACCGCTTCGGCGTCAACATCATCCCGCACACCCAGGAACGCACGACCTTCCACGCGCTGAAGGCCGGCGACCGGATGAACCTCGAAGTCGACATGCTGGCGCGCTACGTGGCGCGCCTGGTCGGAGCCACAGAATGACCGTCACCGAACCCCGTGCCACCGAACCCCGCCGCGCCGACGCGATGCAGCTCGCCACCGCCGAGGAGCTGGTGGCCGAGGCGCGCGCCGGCCGCATGTTCATCCTGGTGGACGATGAGGACCGGGAGAACGAGGGCGACCTCGTCATTCCCGCCGACACGGCCACGCCGGAGGCGATCAACTTCATGGCCAAGTACGGCCGCGGCCTGATCTGCCTCGCCATGGACCGGCAGCAGATCGAGCGCCTGGGCCTGCCGCTGATGGCGCGCCAGAACGCGTCCCGCCACCAGACCGCCTTCACCGTCTCGATCGAGGCGCGCGAAGGGGTGACCACCGGCATCTCGGCGGCCGACCGGGCGCAGACCATCAAGGTCGCGGTCGACCCGAAGTCCGGCCCGCAGGACATCGCCACCCCCGGCCACGTCTTCCCGCTGGTGGCGCGCGACGGCGGCGTGCTGGTTCGCGCCGGCCACACCGAGGCGGCCGTGGACCTCGCCCGCATGGCCGGAATGCGGCCGGCCGGCGTGATCTGCGAGATCATGAACGACGACGGCACCATGGCCCGCCTGCCGGACCTGGTGCCCTTCGCCCAGGCGCACGGGCTGAAGATCGGCACCATCGCCGACCTCATCGCCTACCGCCGCCGCACCGAGACGCTGGTCACCCGCAGCTATGAGACGAAGCTGGACAGCCGCCACGGCGGCGCCTTCCAGCTGCATGTCTACAAGAACCGCATCACCGGTGCCGAGCATCTGGCGCTGGTGAAGGGCGACGTGGCCGACGGCGCGCCGGTGCTGGTGCGCATGCACGCGCTGGACATCGTCCACGATCTGCTGGGCGACGCTAGGCGCGGTGCCGGCGGCGAGCTGGAGGCGGCAATGGAGACGGTCGCGGCCGAGGGCAGGGGCGTCATCGTGGTGCTGCGCGAGGCGCAGCCCTTCTCGCTGTCCGACCGGCTGCGCACGCTGGACGGCCAGGGCGACACCCGCACGGCGGAGCTGCGCGACTATGGCGTCGGCGCCCAGATCCTGGCGGACCTCGGCGTCCGCGAGATGGTGCTGCTGACCAACACCAGGAAGACCGTGGTCGGGCTGGAAGGATACGGCTTGACCATCGTGGGCCAGCGGGCGATACCCGGCGGCCCTGAAGACCAGGCTTGAGCGGAGAGGACCTGTCATGGCCGACGCCCCCCACATCATGATCGTCGAGGCGAGGTTCTACGAGGATCTCGCCGACGAGATGGCCCGCGGCGCCATCGCCGAGCTGGAGGCCGCGGGCGCGACCTACGAGCGCTTCCAGGTCCCCGGCTGCTTCGAGATCCCGGCGGCGATCCAATTCGCCGTCCGCTCGATGGATTTCTACTCGGGGCGCCGCCGTTTCGACGGCTATGTCGCGCTGGGCTGCGTCATCCGCGGCGAGACCACGCACTACGACTATGTCTGCATGGAGAGCGCACGGGGCCTGAACGACCTCGCCCTGCGCCACACGCTGGCGGTCGGCTACGGCATCATCACGACCGAGAACATGGAGCAGGCCTGGGCCCGCGCCTCGGTCGCGCAGAAGAACAAGGGCGGCGGCGCCGCCCGCGCCTGCCTTGACATGATCGAGCTGAAGCGCCAGTTCCGCCTCTATTCCCGCTGATTTCCGGACACCTGATGCCCCCCCGCAAGAAGCCGCCCATCCGCCAGCCCGAGCAGCCGCCGCCCCAGCCCAAGCGGGCGGGCAGCGCCAAGGCGCGCCGCAGCGCCGCCCGGCTGGGCGCGGTGCAGGCGCTCTACCAGATCGACCTCACCGGCGCCCCGCCGGAGAGCACCATCACCGAATACGTGACCTGGCGCCTGGGGCAGGAGCTGGACGGCGACCGGCTGGTGACCGCCGACAACGAGCTGTTCGCGGAGGTGGTGCGCGGCGTCTCGGCCCGGGGCGCGGACGTCGACCAGCTGTTGACCGGTGCCCTGGACCGGCAATGGCCGCTGGAGCGGCTGGAGACGCTGCTGCGCGCCATCCTGCGCGCCGGCGCCTTCGAGCTGCTGAACGGCGGCGACACGCCGGCCCGCATCGTCATCAACGACTATATCGACGTGGCCCACGCCTTCTTCGCGGGCCGCGAGCCGGGCATGGTCAACGGCGTGCTGGACAAGGTCGCGCGCGCCGTGCGGCCGGCGGAGATGGTCGAGCGTGCCCCGAAGGGGGAGTGAGCCGGCGACGGCTTCCCCCGCGGCCGGCGAGTTCGACCGGATCGCGCGCTTCTTCCGCCCCCTGGCGGCCGGCTTCCCAGGCGCCTTCGAGCTGAAGGACGACGCGGCGCTGGTCGAGGTGCCCCCGGGCATGCGGCTGGTGGTCACCACCGACGCCATGGTGGCCGGCGTCCATTTCCTGCCCACCGACCCGCCCGGCCAGATCGCCGCCAAGCTGCTGCGGGTCAACCTCTCCGACCTCGCCGCCAAGGGCGCATCGCCGCTGGCCTACAGCCTGGTGACCGGGCTGCCCGGCGATACCGGCGACGCGTGGCTGGCGGACTTCGCCGCCGGGCTGGCGGCCGATCAGGCCACCTACGGCATCCATCTGCTGGGCGGCGACAGCGTCTCCACATCAGGTCCCATGACGCTGACCGTGAGCGCGCTGGGGCTCGTGCCCGGGGTTGGGCCAAATGGCGGCATGGTCCGTCGTAGTGGCGCCCAAGCCGGCGATCTGGTCTTCGTCAGCGGCACGGTCGGCGACGCCGCGCTGGGGCTGCGCCTGGCGCTGGGCAAGCATCTCGACGCCACGGCGGAGGAGGGCGCCTTCCTGCTGTCCCGCCTGCGCCTGCCGCAGCCGCGCACGGCCCTGGCGCCGGTGCTGCGGGATCATGCCACGGCGGCCGCCGACGTGTCCGACGGGCTGCTGGCCGACCTCGGCCATCTCTGCACCGCGAGCGGCCACAAGGCCTCCGTCCGTGCCGACCGTTTGCCGCTGTCCCCCGCTGCAAGCCGCCTGCTGGAGGCAGATCCCGCCCTGCTGCCCGAGATCGTGGCCGGCGGCGACGATTACGAGATCATCTTCACCGTGCCGCCCGGGCGCCGCGACGCGCTGCTGGCGGCCGCCGCGCAGGCCGGTGTCCCCATCGCCGAGATCGGCATGATGTCGGCCGGGGCGCCCGCCGTCACGCTGCTCGACGCCGGCGGACGGGACGTGACACCGCCCCGCCTGGGATGGCAGCATTTCTGACCATCCGGCGCTCGGGCGGAGCAAGGTCCGCTGGGTGATTGCTGCAAGCTCGTCCGCCCACTTCCCCTCATCCCGGCGAAAGCCGGGATGACGGTTGAGAGTGGGGCGAGGAGGGGGGACCCGCTCGATCGGTTCTCCGAAGAATAAAGGGGGAGGCAACGCATGCGCATCGCGGTGATCGGCGCCACCGGCATGATCGGCAACCATACGGCCCGGGCGGCGGTGGCGCGGGGGCACGAGGTGGTGGTGGTGCACCGGCGCAGTTCCAACCTGGCGGCGCTGGCCGATCTGCCGTTCCGCTCCGTCGTGGCCGACCTGGACGACCGGGACTCGCTCAGGGCGGCGCTGGCGCAGGTGGACGCGGTGGTGAACTGCGCCGCGCCCTACCCGGTCGAGCCGCGCCCCTGGCAGGCGGAAACCGCGGCGTCGCTGGCGCGCATGGAGAATTTCTATGCCGCCTGCGGTCCGAACCTCTCGAAGATCGTCTATGTCGGCGGCGCCATCGCGCTGCGCCGCGATCCCGACGGAAAGCCAGGCCATGAGGGGCTAAGCTACCAGGAGCGGCCGCGCGACCCCAACCCCTACCTGCAGGCCAAGTGGGCCATGGATGCGCAGGCGCTGGCGAAGGCGAAGGAGGGCCTGCCGGTGCTGGTCGGCATCCCCGCCATGACCTTCGGCGAGCATGATTACGGCCCCACGACGGGGCAGCTGGTGGTGAAGGTCGCGGACGGCACCCTGCCGGGCTATGTCCGGGGCCGGCGCAACGTCGTCTATGCCGGCGACGCCGGCCGCGGGCTGGTCATGGCGGTGGAGCGGGGCCGCGCCGGCGAGCGCTATCTCTTCACCGGCACCGACGCCACCATGGACGAGATCGTCGCATCCATCGCCGACCTGGCCGACGTGCCGCTGCCCAAGGTCCTGCCGCTGGGACTGGCGCGGCTGGTCGCGAAGGCGCAGGAGCTGCGCTGGCGCCTGGGCGGGCCGCTGCCTTCCGTCAGCGCCACCGCCATCGCGGTCATGTCCTCCGGCCAGTTCCTCAGCGGCGCCAAGGCGCGGGCCGAGCTGGGCTACGAGCCGACCCTGGGCCTGCGCGAGACGCTGGCGCGGGCGCTGACCTGGTTCCGGGCCAAGGGCTATGTGAAGGCCGGGGTGGCCGCCTGACCCGCTGGACAGTGGGTTTGTTCATCATTTGCCGCTATTGTGGATAGGCCGGGCGCTCGTTCCTCTTCCGCCCCGGCCCGGAGTCCTGGCCCGATGAAAAAGATCATCTTCTTCGCCCTCGCGCTCATGGTGCTGATCGGCGCCGGCGTCGGCGGCTGGATCATGTTCGGGCCGAAGCCGGAGGGGGAGGGCGGCGAGCAGGCGGAGGAGGTCAAGAAGAAGCCCTCCGGCCCGCCGCAGTTCGTCACCCTCGACCCGGTGATCCTGCCGGTCATCGGCAACAAGCGCGTCGAGCAGAACGTGATGCTGATCATCGCGGTCGAGGTCGCCGACGACGCGTCGAAGGACATCGTCCGCGCCGTGCAGCCGCGGCTGCGCGACGCCTATATCCGCGCGCTCTACGGCAGCATCGGCCGCGACCAAGTGATCGAGGGCCAGATCATCAACGTCGCGAGCCTGGAATCGAAGCTGCGCGAGGCGACCGAGTCGGTGCTGGGCAAGGACATCGCCCAGGACGTGCTGATTCAGGCGGTCAGCCAGCGCCCGGCCTTCTGATCCATCGCCCGGGGAGCCAACCCCCGGAAAAGCCTGCATTTCCGCATCTTCGGAGTACCGCGCCCGCGCTTTGCGCGGCGCGTGCGGCGCGCCGGGTCGCACGCCCTGGTGCTGGGAATTGCGCGGTTCCTGCAACCATGGCAACGTTTCGGCTCTCTTTGGCGCCGGAGAGGACACTTAACGAAAAAGCCGGCGCCGCCAACGGGGTAGAGGAAACGACATGTCTGTGGTGTTGAGCTTCACGGTGGCGTGCGGCGTGCTCGCCATACTCTATGGCCTGGTCACGTCCCGATCCGTGCTCGCCGAAAGTCCCGGCAACGCGCGCATGCAGGAGATCGCGGCGGCCATCCAGGAGGGCGCCCGCGCCTATCTGAACCGCCAGTACCTGACCATCGGCATCGTCGGCGCGGTCATCGCCGTCCTGGTCGGCGCCCTGCTGGGCCTGCACGTCGCCATCGGCTTCATCATCGGCGCGGTGCTGTCGGGCCTGGCCGGCTATATCGGCATGAACATCTCGGTGCGCGCCAACGTCCGCACCGCCGAGGGCGCCCGCAAGGGCCTGGCGCACGGCCTGTCCATCGCGTTCCGCGCCGGCGCCGTCACCGGCATGCTGGTGGCCGGCCTCGCGCTGCTGGGCGTCGCCGGCTACTACTGGGTGCTGGACAGCATGGGCGTCGACGGCCGCGGCCTGATCGACGCGCTGGTCGCGCTGGGCTTCGGCGCCTCGCTGATCTCCATCTTCGCGCGCCTGGGCGGCGGCATCTTCACCAAGGGCGCCGACGTCGGCGCCGACCTGGTGGGCAAGGTCGAGGCCGGCATCCCCGAGGACGATCCCCGCAACCCCGCCGTCATCGCCGACAATGTGGGCGACAATGTCGGCGACTGCGCCGGCATGGCCGCCGACCTGTTCGAGACCTACGCCGTGACCACGGTCGCGACGATGGTGCTGGCTTCCATCTTCTTCACCACCGGCGGCGACGACCTGCTGCACCGGATGATGACCTACCCGCTCGCCATCGGCGGCGTCTGCATCATCACCTCGATCATCGGCACCTTCTTCGTGAAGCTGGGGTCGAACAACAACATCATGGGCGCCCTCTACAAGGGCCTGATCGTCACCGGCGTGCTGTCGCTGGCCGGCATCTACGCCGTGACCGAGTGGGTCCTGCCCCAGGGCATGGAGACCAAGTTCGACGTGCGCGGCGCCGCCTTCACCGGCATGGACCTGTTCCTCTGCGCGGTGATCGGCCTCGTGGTGACGGCGCTGATCGTCTGGATCACCGAATACTACACCGGCACCGACTACCGCCCGGTGAAGTCGGTGGCGCAGTCCTCGACGACCGGCCACGGCACCAACGTCATCCAGGGCCTCGCCGTCTCCATGGAGTCGACCGCCCTGCCGGCGATCGTCATCTGCGGCGCCATCCTGGGCACCTACCTGCTGGCCGGCCTGTTCGGCATCGCCATCGCCGTGACCGCCATGCTGGCCCTGGCCGGCATGATCGTGGCGCTCGACGCCTATGGCCCGGTCACCGACAATGGCGGCGGCATCGCCGAGATGGCCGACCTGCCGAAGGAGGTCCGCGTGACCACCGACGCGCTGGACGCGGTCGGCAACACCACCAAGGCGGTGACCAAGGGCTACGCCATCGGCTCGGCCGGCCTGGGCGCGCTGGTGCTGTTCGCGGCCTATAACGAAGACCTGCGCTACTTCATGGCGAACAAGGAGCAGTATCCCTACTTCGCCGATGTCGAGGGCTCGCTGAACTTCGGCCTGGACAACCCCTTCGTCGTCATCGGCCTGATCCTGGGCGGCCTGCTGCCCTACCTGTTCGGCGCCATGGGCATGACCGCCGTCGGCCGCGCCGCCGGCTCGGTCGTGGAGGAGGTCCGCCGGCAGTTCCGCGAGAACACCGGCATCATGGCCGGCACCAGCAAGCCGGACTACGGCCGCGCCGTGGACATGCTCACCCGCGCCGCGATCAAGGAAATGATCATCCCGTCGCTGCTGCCGGTGCTGGCGCCGATCGTCCTCTACTTCATCGTCCTGGCGATCGCCGGCAAGGGCGCCGCCTTCTCGGCCGTCGGCGCCATGCTGCTGGGCGTGATCGTGACGGGCCTGTTCGTCGCCATCTCCATGACCTCGGGCGGCGGCGCCTGGGACAACGCCAAGAAGTACATCGAGGAGGGCCACCATGGCGGCAAGGGGTCCGACGCCCACAAGGCGGCGGTCACCGGCGACACCGTCGGCGACCCGTACAAGGACACCGCCGGTCCGGCGGTCAACCCGATGATCAAGATCACCAATATCGTGGCGCTGCTGCTGCTGGCCATCCTGGCCCACTGAGCCGCGTCTCTGACTGACGAGCCCCGGGACGCGAGTCCCGGGGCTTTTTCTTTGGGTGAAGTCCCATGGGCGGGAAGAGGGGCTGAGGCGGTGTGCGTCCTTCGACAAGCTCAGGATGAGGGAAGGGGGATGCCAGGCACTCCTGCTCCCAAAGACCCAGGTGCGGCCGGGAGCAGCTAAATGGCCCTCATCCTGAGCTTGTCGAAGGACGCACAGCTTCACCGCTGCCCATCGCCGTGAGCAGCTAAACCCTCATACTAAGCTCGGTCAGAAGCACGCACCTCGCCGAGGCCACCCCTCACACCGGCGCCCCCGCCATCACCACGCCCCGGTCGGCGCCCGGCGCGCGGCGGACGCTGGCGATGCCGTCGGGGCGGCCCTTGGGGTCGAGGCTCTCCCCGTCGGGGCCCAGCGCGACCGTGACCCGGCGGCGGAGATTCTGCAGCGGTGGGGGCGAGACGCGCACCGGCTGGTCGAACTGGATGGAATAGCGGCGCAGCAGCGGCGCGGCGGAGAAGTCGATGTCCTTCACCACGCCGGTGAAGGGCTGGCGGAGATAGGTGCCCTGCACCCGCTCGCCTACCTCGAAATGCAGCTCGCTCACGGCGTCTCTCCCAGCAGGGTGCGGACATGGGCCGCGACGTCGGCGGGCCAGGCGGCCATGTGCTCCGACAGCCGGGCGGCGTCGCCGGCGAACAGGGCGCGGCTGGCCTCCTCGAAGCCGGGCAGGTCGCCGGCCAGGGCCGACATGAAGCGGTAGGCGGCGTCGCGCCGGACCCTGGCGTCGACTCCGCCCGACTGCCGGGCGGAGTCGACCAGCCGCCGCAGCGTCGCCGAGGCGCCGCCGGGCTGGGCCGCCAGCCATTCCCAGTGCCGGGGCAGCAGCGTCACCTCCCGCGACACCACGCCCAGCGCCGGCCGCCCGGCTTTCGCCGCCTTGGCGGATGGAACGGGCGCCGGCGCATGGCGGGCGGCGACATCGGCCTCGGTGCCGCTGAGGTCCAGGTCGGTCTGCGCCCCGGTCGCATCCTCGAACACCAGCACCCGGTCCAGCGGCTGCCCGCGGATATGCCGGTGCAGGGCGAGCGCGACCTCGGCACGGGCTCCGGCGGCGATGCGCCTCGTGCCGGCGAAGGCGGTCAGTGTGTCGTTACGGTCCATCGATCCCTCCTGGTCAGGAGGGTGCTTTTATACCCGGGTGTAATTCATGTCAATATACCCGGGTATAATGCCCGGCGTTGGGGGCGCGGGAGCCCCGAATCGAAACGCCCCGGACCAGGGGCCGGGGCGTTCGTATCTGGCGGAAGGGAAGGGGCCGGGGCCTCACTTCTTCTTCTTGTCGTCCTTCTTCTTGGCCGGGCGGCTGAGATTGCCCAGGATCTGCTCGATGAAGGTCACGTCGCGGCCGACGGTGGGCGTGATGCGCTCGTTCGGCTCGATGTCCTGCGCCTCGTCGCCGCTGATCTCGTCCATGGCGGACAGCTTGCCCTCCGGATCGAAGCGGGCGCGCAGGATGCGCTGCTTCACCACCTCGGGCGTGAAGAAGGCGTTCTGCTCGGTGACCCGGCCGATATAGTACCAGGTGTTCGGGTCGACGGTGCCGGTGGCCGTCGGCGTGCCCAGCACGCCGCGCACATCGTCGCGGGTGGAGGTGCCAACCTGGACCTTGGACAGGCGCTGGTCGTCGACGAGATTGCCGCGGGTCGCCACCAGGGGCGTGCAGCCGGAGACGGCGAGGGCCGCGAGGCCGGCGGCGAGGAGCAGCGGAGAGGTCTTGAAAGACATGGCGTTAAACGATAGTCCCAAACGGGTCGGCTTCTGCCGGAAGGGGTACGGTTGACCGTGCGGCACGGGCCCCCCATCTGGCGGTGGACAATCGCACCAGCCGCTTGATCCTGTCAAACGAAAGACCCGAGCCTTGAGCCTTCTCGACCGTCTCTTCGCCAAGTCCCGGCGCCGGCGCAGCATCGAGGCGCTTTACGGCAGCATCGTGGCGCAGGCGCGCTATCCCTGGTTCTATGCCGAGGCTGGCGTGCCCGACACGGTGGAGGGCCGTTTCGAGCTGATCGCGCTCCATGCCTGGCTGGTGATGCGCCGGCTGAAGGACACCAGCCCGGCCGCCAACGACTTCAACCAGGCGCTGTTCGACCATATGTTCGCCGACATGGACTACGCCCTGCGCGAGCTGGGCGCCGGCGACCTGGGCGTCGGCGACAAGGTGAAGGAGCTGGCCCGCCACTTCTACGGCCGGGTCGCCGCCTATGAGGGCGCGCTGCTGCCGGACGCCGATCCCGGCGAGCTGGAGCGCGCGCTGGACCGCAATCTCTTCGGCTCCACCCTGCCGGACGCCGCCCGGATCGCCGCCGTCGCCGCCTATGTCAGGGCCGAGGCGATGGCGATGCGGCACCAGTCCGAGGAGAGCCTGATGGCCGGGCAGGTCGTCTTCGGACCGCCCAGCGCCGTTCCCGTCACCGGAGCCGCCTGATGTCCGACCGCCGCATGCCCGCCCCCGAATTCTCCCGTCCCGTGAACGCCGACTCGGTCCAGGACCGCGAGAAGGTGGAGACGGTGGAAGCCACCCCGCGCGAGCGCGAGGCGCTGGCCCGCCGATTCGACCTGGTCTCCGTCGACCGACTGACCGCCACCGTGCGGCTGCGCCGGGTGCGCGGCGGCCAGATGATCCGAGTCGCCGGCACGCTCGAGGCCGAGGTGGTGCAGACCAGCGTCGTCTCGCTGGAGGCCTTCTCCTCCCGCGTGGCCGAGGACTTCACCGCCCTGTTCGCGCCCGATCACCTGATCCCGCGCGAGGAGGAGGACCTCGAGGCCTTCCTTGATCAGCAGGGGGAGGGCGATACGCCGGAGCCCATCGTCAACGGCAAGCTCGACATCGGCGAGCTGGTGGCGCAGCACCTGTCCCTGGCGCTCGATCCCTATCCGCGCAAGCCGGGCGAAGGGCACTTCCAGCACATCGAGGATCTGGACCCGGACGGGGAAATCCCCGATATCGCCCCGGGCGCCGAGGAGGAAGGCGAGGGGGGCGAGGCAGCCCCGCGCGACCCGCAGAGGCCCAATCCTTTCGCCGCGCTTGCCAAGCTGAAGCCCAAATCCTAACTTCGGACTTCGCGCTTGCCCCCGGGGGGCTTTTCCACTAAAGAAGCGCGCTGATCCGAGGCGGCCTCCCGACGGCCGCCTTATTATGTAGAGAGCAGACGATCATGGCCGTTCCTAAGAAGAAGACCTCCAAGTCCCGCCGCAACATGCGCCGTTCGCACCACGCCCTGAGCGTGAATGCGCACAACGAGTGCAAGAACTGCGGCGAGCTGAAGCGCCCGCACCACGTCTGCGGTGGCTGCGGCCATTATGACGGCCGCGACGTCGTCGCCCAGGCCGCCACGGCCTGATCAGGCCTTCGCCGGATAGGGAGGTCGGGCACTCGTGAGCACGCGCCTGCGGATCGCTCTAGACGCGATGGGCGGTGATCACGCGCCGGACATGGTCATTGCCGGCGCCGACATCGCCCGTGAGCGGTGCCCGAACGTCGACTATCTCTTCGTCGGTGACGAGCAGCGGATCCAACCGCTGCTCGACCGGCATCCGGCGCTGAAGCCGATCTCCACCATCCGCCACACGCCCGACGCGGTGGCGATGGACGCCAAGCCCTCGCAGGCGCTGCGGGGTGGGCGGAATTCCAGCATGAGGCTCGCCATCGACGCGGTGGCGGCGGGCGATGCCGCCTGCGTGGTCTCCGCCGGCAACACCGGCGCGCTGATGGCCATGGCCAAGTTCGTGCTGAAGACGCTGCCCGGCATCGACCGGCCGGCGATCGCGTCGTTCTTTCCGACGCTGCGGGGCGAGAGCGTGATGCTCGACCTCGGCGCCAACCTGGAATGCGACGCCGACAATCTCGTGCAGTTCGCGGTCATGGGCACGGTCTTCACCCGCACGGTGCTGGGCCTGCTGGAGCCGACGGTCGGCCTGCTGAACGTGGGCGCCGAGGAGCAGAAGGGCTCCGAGGAGATACGCGCCGCCGCCGCCGCCATCCGCCAGACCCCGCTCGCCAAGAATTTCCACGGCTTCGTCGAGGGCACCGACATCGCCGCCGGCACGGTGGACGTGATCGTCACCGACGGCTTCACCGGCAATGTCGCGCTGAAGACGGCCGAGGGCACGGCCAAGCTCTACGGCGAATATCTGCGCCGCACCTTCACCTCCTCGCTGACCGCGAAGCTGGGCTACCTGCTGGCCAAGCCCGCCTTCCAGAAGCTGAAGAGCCGCACCGACCCGCGCCGCTACAACGGGGCCATGTTCCTGGGGCTGCAGGGCGTCTGCGTGAAGAGCCACGGCGGCACCGATGCGATCGGCTTCGCCAACGCCATCTCGGTGGCGGTGAACCTGGTGGCGAACGGCTTCAACGAGAAGATCAAGACCGAGCTGGCGGTGCTGCAGGAGGCCCTGCGCCTCGCCGCCGAGGCTTCCAATCCCGACTCCTCCCCGGACCCCTCCGCGGCAGCCGCCGTCTAAGGTGATATCGCCATGGTGCGTCGTTCCGTCATAAAAGGCTGCGGCGCCTATCTGCCCGCGCGCAGGGTCACCAACGAGGAACTGGCGAAGACCGTCGACACCTCGGACGAGTGGATCACCCAGCGCACCGGCATCAAGGCGCGGCACATCGCGGCCGAGGGCGAGTACACCTCCCACCTGGCGCTCGAGGCGGCCAAGGCGGCGCTCGCTCATGCCGGCATCGACGCGCAGGACGTCGACCTGATCGTGCTGGCGACCGCCACGCCGGACCAGACCTTTCCCGCCACCGCCGTGAAGGTGCAGTCGGGCCTGGGCATCGTCCGCGGTACCGCCTTCGACGTGCAGGCGGTCTGCTCGGGCTTCATCTACGCGCTCGCCGTGGCCGACAACTTCGTGAAGCTGGGCCAGGCGCGCACCGCGCTGGTCATCGGCGCCGAGACCTTCTCCCGGATCCTCGACTGGGAGGACCGCACCACCTGCGTGCTGTTCGGCGACGGCGCCGGCGCCGTGGTGCTCCAGGCCGACGATGCCGAGGAGGCCAAGGGCACCGACGGGCGCGGCATCCTGTCGACCCACCTGCATTCCGACGGCCGCCACCACGACCTGCTCTATGTCGACGGCGGCCCGTCCTCGACGCAGACCGTCGGCCATGTCCGCATGCAGGGCCAGGAGGTCTTCAAGCACGCGGTGGTGAACCTGGCCGAGGTGGTGGGCGAGGCGCTGACCGCCAACGGGCTGAAGCCCCAGGACATAGACTGGCTGATCCCGCACCAGGCCAACCGCCGCATCATCGAGGGCACGGGCCGCAAGTTGAAGCTGGACCCGGAGCGGGTGGTGATCACCGTCGACAAGCACGGCAACACCTCGGCCGCCAGCATCCCGCTAGCGCTGAACGAGGCGGTGAAGGACGGGCGCGTGAAGAAGGGCGACCTGCTGCTGCTGGAGGCCATGGGCGGCGGCTTCACCTGGGGCGCGGCGCTGGTCCGCTGGTAAGTTCCGGTACCTTCCCGGCGACTCGGGCCAACTCTTTGGAATTGACGGCTTTCTTGGCTCAGTCTACCGTTCCCGGCGGGCTGATCGGGGGAGGACGCCTATGTCTGCGAATACCGTCACGCGTGCACAGCTCAGCGAGGCCGTCTACCAGGAGGTCGGGCTGTCGCGCAACGAGTCGGCCGAACTGGTCGAGACCGTGCTGAACGAGATTTCCGACGCGCTGGCGCGCGGCGACATGGTCAAGATCTCCTCCTTCGGGAGCTTTTCGGTGCGCTCCAAAGGGCAGCGCGTCGGCCGCAACCCCAAGACCGGGGAGGAGGTGCCGATCCTGCCGCGCCGCGTCCTGGTGTTCCGCGCCAGCCATGTGCTGAAGAACCGTATCAACGAGAAGTTCGGCCAGGCCGAGCGCGTGCGCGAGGCGACGGCCTAAATCATGACCGACGCGACCGGCGCGGAGTTTCGGGGGCGGGTGCCCGCCAAGTCGGCGAGCGCCTTCCGGACCATCAGCGAGGTCTCGACGGACCTGGACGTGCCGCAGCACGTGCTGCGCTTCTGGGAAACCAAATTCCCCCAGATCAAGCCGCTGAAGCGCGGCGGCGGCCGGCGCTACTACCGGCCCGACGATGTCGAGCTGCTGCGCCGCATCCAGCATCTCCTCTACAAGGAAGGCTATACGATCAAGGGCGTGCAGCGCCTCCTGAAGGAGAGCCGCGGCACCTTGCCGGCCCAGGGGGAGGCCGTCCCCGCCGACACGCGCCCCGTCGGGCTGTTCGACGACGGCGCCGCCGCGGACGAGATGGAGGACGAGGATGCCGGCGAGGAGGAGGGCGCCCTGTCGCCGCGCCATCGCCAAGTGCTGACCGAGGTCCTGGACGAGCTGCTGGCCCTCCGCAAGCTGCTGCGCCGCGGCGACGGCTGAAACCGCATCCGGACGGAGTCCCCCTGGTGAGCAACCGTGTCTTCCTGGCCGGCGACCCCGTGCCCTGGTTCGTGGCGCCGAGCCCCAGCAATCCCGAATATCATTTCAGCGTCGCGGCCGGCCGCTATGTCGTCCTGATGTTTCTCGGCTCATCCTCCCGCCCGGGGGCGGGCGCGGCCCTGGACCGGATCATGGCGCGCGGCGAGCTGTTCGACGATATCCGCGCCAGCTTCTTCGGCGTCAGCACCGATCCCGCCGACCAGGACCGGCTGCGGCAGCGGACGCCGGGCATCCGGTACTTCTGGGATTTCCAGTACCGCCTCAGCCGCCTCTACGGCGCGCTGTCCGGGGATGGCGGAGCCGACGCTCATTCGCCCTTCTGGCTGCTGCTGGATCCGATGCTGCGGGTCCTGTCGACCGGGCCGCTGGAGGCGGTCGACACCATGCTGGACCGGCTGTCGGCGCTGCCGCCGCCCGACCGCCATGCCGAGGTGCCGGTGACCGCGCCGGTCCTGGTGCTGCCCCGTGTGTTCGAACCGGATTTCTGCCGCCGCCTCATCGACCTCTATGACGCGCGGGGCGGCGTCGAGTCCGGATTCATGCGCGTCCGGGACGGCAAGACCGTGGGCGTGCTGGACGATGGGTTCAAGAAGCGGGCGGACTGCGCCATCGAGGACGAGGAAATCCGGCAGGAGGCCCGCCGTCGGATCAGCGCCCGGATCCTGCCGGAACTGGGCAAGGCCTTCAATTTCCGGGCGACCCGGATCGAGCGCTACATCGTCGCCTGCTATGACGGGGCGAGCGGCGGCTTCTTCCGGGCGCACCGGGACAACACCACCCCCGGCACGGCCCATCGGCAGTTCGCCGTCACGATCAACCTGAACGCCGAGGAGTATGAGGGCGGGGATCTGCGCTTCCCGGAATTCGGGACGCAGACCTACCGGGCGCCGACCGGCGGCGCCGTGGTCTTCGGCTGCAGCCTGCTGCACGAGGCCATGCCCGTGACATCAGGCCGGCGCTACGCCTTCCTGCCGTTCCTCTATGACGAGGAGGGAGCGAAGATCCGCGAGCGCAACGCCGCCTCGGTGACGGGCGAGGTGCAGCGCGTCGGCGGCTGACGCCCTGTCAGGCGCTCAGCCGGTAAAGCGCGAAGCTGCGCAGCCGCTCGGCGGCGTTGCGCAGGGCCTGCGCTTCCTCCGGCTTGGTCCGGTCGATGCGATCGGCCTCGCAGAGGAGGTTGCGCGCCTTCAACAGGAAGGCGCGGCGCTGGACGGTGAGCCGGATGACCTTCATGGCGGACCCGCTTTGTCTGTTCGGGTCGAGTTTAACCGCGTGCGGGCCGGCAACCGGCGGCTTCTTCGGGGCTAGTCCCCACGCCCGGGAGGAGAACCCCCGTATCGGGTCAGTCCTGCTCGTTCAGGACGGTGCGCTTCAGCCAGGAGCGGAAGTAGTTGAGCCTCGACCCGTCATGCCCGGGCCAGCCATGGCGGCGGGCATAGATCGCCGCCTCCTCCTCGTTGCCAGCGTAGCAGCTGATGCTCATCCACTTGCCGCCGCGATCCCGCCAACGGAACTCGAAGGGTTCCATGAAACGCGCCCCGATCCTGTCCTGTGCTCCCGCACGGAGAATGGGGCAGATAAATATCCAAAGGGTTAGCGCGCGTCCATGGGCGCGAAAAAGGGGAGTGCCCCCTGCGAATGGTGGTAGGGGGCTTGGCGGTCCGGAGCCAGGGCACCACGTGCAAAGGCGCAGTATTCTGCGACAACCCCCAAAACTTCCGAACCGGCCTCGCGAGGGGCCGGTTTTTTCTTGGGGTGTAGGTCCCGTGGACAGGCAAGCGAGCCGACCGGCTCGTCTCCGGGTTCCGGACAGGCGCCCCGACAGGAACCGGTGTGATTTGGGCTTTGGGGAAAAGGCTTGGGGGAAGCCTTCGATCGAGAATGGTCGGAGCGACAGGATTCGAACCTGCGACCCCCAGACCCCCAGTCTGATGCGCTACCAGGCTGCGCTACGCTCCGACCTCTCGAGGGGCGGGGTCTCCCCCGTCCGGGCGCGGACTATAGCCACCCCTCCGAAACGATGCAACGCCCGCGAAGGCAAAAAAGCGTCCGGGTCCGATCAGGCGCCTTCCAGCTCCGCGGCCGCCCGCGCCGCGATGGCGCGGCCGGCGTCGGTGAGGCGGCAGACCAGCCAGTCGGGCTTGAGCGGGTTGGTGAACCAGGGCTCGGCCCAGCCGGCCTCCAGGCAGGAGCGGACCGTCTGGGCGGCGATGCGGCGTCCTTCCTCATCGAACAGGGGCAGCTTGCCGCCGGGCTGCGCCAGGCCGCGCGCCAGCCAGCGACGCTGGGTCTCGCTCGGCTCCTGGGCCTTCGTGCCCTTGCTGCCCGGCATCTGCTTCCTCCCACCCTCGCGCGGGTGACGCGCCCGGCGATCCTACGCTACCGTGGCGCCGTGACAAGAAGGGGATGGCGCATGGACCAGGCGATCTTCGTCTACATGACCGCGGGCTCGGCCGACGAGGCGCGGCGCATCGCGCGCGCCCTGGTTGAGGAGCGGTTGGCCGCCTGCGTCAACCTGATCGACGGCATGGGCTCCGTCTACCGCTGGGAGGGCCGGGTGGAGGAGGGGACTGAGACGGTCATGATCGCAAAGACCCAGGCGAGCCGCTTCGAGTCGCTGCGCGCCCGGGTACGCGAGCTGCACAGCTATGAGACGCCCTGCATCGTCACCCTGCCGCTGGGCAAGGGCGACGCGCCATACCTGGACTGGATCGCCACCGAGTCCTCGGCGCATTGACCTGCGTCAGCCCGGACGTCCCCGGCGACGCATGCCCGCGGCCGCTTTTCGTCCCTTGACCCGATACGCCCTGGGGAGTACCCCGTCGCCACTCATTGGGGAGTAGCCGCCCGCATCGCAGCGGGGGCCGCGTCAACAGACTTGGGACCGTGCGGAGGGAAAGCGCACGCGACCATGGCGCGGCCGGATGGGCCACCATTTGGCGAGACCGATGACGCGGGCACCCCGGCCAGGCCGGACGGGTGAGGCCCCGCGTCGTCGCGCACCCGGCCCGGAAGACCGCCCCGATGCCTATCGTCGGCACCACGACCCTCGTCCTCGCCTTGTCGCTCTCGGCCGACGCCTTCGCCGCGTCGCTGGGCAAGGGCGCCTGCCTGCGCAAGCCCGGCCTTGGCCCGGCCCTGCGCGTCGGCACGGTCTTCGGCCTGTTCCAGGCGGCCATGCCGATCCTGGGCTTCCTGCTGGGCATCACCATCGGCGGCTATGTCCAGGCGGTCGACCATTGGGTGGCCTTCCTGCTGCTGTCGGCGCTGGGCGGCCGCATGGCCTGGGGCGCCTGGCGGGGGCGCGAGGTGGACTGCGCCTCGGGCATCGCGCTGGGAGCGCTGCTGGCCGCGGGCCTGGCCACCAGCATCGACGCCTTCGCCGTCGGCATCCCCCTGGCGCTGATGGGCGCACAGATCCTGGCGAGCGCCCTGGTAATCGGCCTCGTCACCTTCCTGATGTCCGCCGGCGGCGTGCTGGTCGGTGGCGCCGTCGGCCCCAGGCTGGGCCGCTGGGCCGAGGCGATCGGCGGTCTGGGGCTGATGGCGCTCGGCACCAAGATCCTGATCGAGCACACGCTGCTCGCCGCCTGAGGAAGGGCCCGCCCGTGACGACCCTCTATCTCGATACCGAGACGACCGGCCTCAGCCCCGCGCGCGGCGACGCGATCGTGGAGATCGCCATCGTCGACGATGCCGGCCGCACGCTCATGGACACGCTGGTCAACCCGGGGCGGGGCATCCCCTTCTACGCGACCCGCGTGCACGGCATCACCGATGCCATGGTGGCGGGCCGGCCGACCCTGGGCGAGCTGCTGCCGGAGATACGCGCCATCGTCGCCAGCCACCGCCGGCTGGTCATCTACAACAGCGGCTTCGACGTGCCCTTCTTCCCGCCGGGCTGCTTCGACTCCCTGGAGGTCAGGTGCGCCATGCGCCGCTTCGCCGAGCTGCAGGGCACGCGGTTCCGCAAGCTGGCGGACGCCGCCGAGCATGCCGGCCACCGCTGGACCGGGGAGGCGCACCGCGCCCTGGCCGACACGCTGGCCGCGCGGTCGGTGTGGCACTGGTGCGAGGCGCGCTCTCCCGTCCCCGCCTGATCAGAGCGCGTTCAGCGCCCGGTCCAGATCGGCGATGATGTCGTCGGCCGTCTCCAGCCCCACCGACAGGCGGATGACGTCGGGGCCGGCGCCGGCAGCCACCAGCCCCTCCGGCGTCAACTGCCGGTGGGTGGTGGAGGCCGGGTGGATGATGAGGGAGCGGGTGTCGCCGATATTGGCGAGGTGGCTGAAGAGCTGCACGGACTCCACCAGCTTGACGCCCGCCTCGTAGCCTGCCTTGAGCCCGAAGGTGAAGACGGCGCCCCCCTGGCCGCCCAGGTACTTGCGGGCGAGGCCGTGGTAGGGGCTGGCGGGCAGGCCGGCATAGTTCACCCAGGCCACGGCCTTGTGGCCGGACAGGAATTCCGCCACCCGCCGCCCGTTCTCGCAGTGCCGCTGCATGCGCAGCGCCAGCGTCTCGATGCCGGTCAGGGTCAGGAAGGCGTTCATCGGCGCCTGGCTCGGGCCCAGGTCGCGCAGGCCGATGGCATGGCCGTGGATGGTGAAGGCGAGGTGGCCGAAGGTCTCGTGGAAGCGCAGGCCGTGATATCCCGGTTCCGGCTCGCTCAGCGCCGGGAACTTGCCGGACTTGGACCAGTCGAACTTGCCTGAGTCCACCACCACGCCGCCGACCGAGTTGCCGTGGCCGCCCAGGAACTTGGTGGTGGAGTGCACGACCAGGGTCGCGCCATGCTCGATGGGGCGGCACAGGTAGGGCGTCGCCATGGTGTTGTCGACCACCAGCGGCACACCGGCCTCCTCGGCCACGCGGGCGATCGCCTCGATGTCCGACACCACGCCGCCGGGGTTCGCCAGGCTCTCGATGAAGATGGCGCGGGTCTTGTCGGTCACGGCGCGGCGGAACTCGTCGGCATCGTCGCCGCCGACGAACCTGCAGTTCCAGCCGAAGGCGCGGGGGAAGCTGTTGGCGAACTGGTTCAGCGAGCCGCCATACAGTTTCCGGGATGCGATGAACTCGTCGCCCGGGCGCATCAGCGGGAAGAAGGCCATCATCTGCGCGGCATGGCCGGAGCTGGTGCAGGTCGCGCCGGCGCCGCCCTCCAGGTTCGCCAGCCGCTCCTCCAGCACCGACACGGTCGGGTTGGTCAGGCGGGAATAGATGAAGCCGACCTTCTGCAGGTTGAACAGCGATGCCGCCTCGTCCACGTCCTCGAAGACGAAGCTGGTCGTCTGGTAGATCGGCGTGGCGCGGGCGCCGGTGGCCGGGTCGGGGGCGGCGCCGGCATGGATGGCGCGGGTCTCGAAGCCGAAGCGCTGCTCGGTCATGGCGCGTCTCCTCAGATGAGCTTGCGGGCGGGCTTCACCGGCCGCCGCTTGGTGGTGATGACGTTGGAATTGATGCCCTGCCGGCCGATCTCGCCGAACAGCCGGGCGTACTCGATCTTGGGGCAGCGGTTCATGATGACCGTGGCGCCGCGGGCCTCCGCTCGGGCGGCCGCCGCGTCGTTGCGCACGCCGAGCTGCATCCAGATCACCCTGATGCCGAGGTCCGCCGCCTCGTCCGCGACGGGGCCGGCGGCCTCGGCGTTGCGGAAGATGTCGACCATGTCCACGGCGAAGGGGAGGTCGCGCAAGCTGGCATAGCCCGGCTCGCCCAGTACCTGCTGCCCGACCAGCGCCGGGTTCACCGGCACCACACGGTAGCCCTTCGTCTGCATGTACTTCATGACGAAGAAGACCGGCCGGTTCCAGTTGGCGCTGGCGCCGACGAAGGCGATGGTCTTCACGCCCGCCAGGATGTCCTGGATATGGGCGTCGGGGTAGGAATCGTGGTCCATGCGCGCTCCGGCCGGGCGGTCCCGATGGCGGGGCGTGCATGCTAGGACAGGGGCGGCGTCCAGGCCAATCCCCCGTATGGGTCGCTTTGCTCGGCCACCGCCGCCGCGCTATACCGGCGGAAAGATTGGGGAGAGGGCGCATGAGCGAGAATAGACCCGCGGCGATGCCGGCGGCGGCGTTCCAGACGCTGCTGGAGCAGCACATGGTGCAGGCGGTTAAGGCCGGCATATCCGTGGCGGAGCTGGAATACGGCACGGCCCGGCTGCGCATGAAGGCGTCGGAGGAGATGCTGCGGCCCGGCGGCACCATCTCCGGCCCGGCCATGTTCGGGCTCGCCGACGTGGCGCTCTACGGGGCCGTGCTCAGCATGATCGGGCCGGTGGCGCTGGCGGTGACCACCAACATGAACATCAACTTCCTGCGCAAGCCGGCGCCCCGGGACCTGCTGGCCGAGGCGCGCATCCTGAAGCTTGGCAAGCGCCTGGCGGTCGGCGAGGTGACGATCTGGTCGGAGGGCGAGGAGGAGCCGGTGGCCCACGCCACGGGCACCTACAGCATCCCGGACCGGTGAGCCGCGACTGGACAAGGAAAGGGGCCGCCCCGGCGGAGCGGCCCCTGCGACATCCCGGGTGAGGGGACGTCAGTCCTTCTTCACCTTGTCGACGGCATAGCCGGCACCGGCGCCCAGCGCCGCGCCCACCGCCGTGCTGCCCAGGCTGCCGCCCGAGACCGCGCCGACGCCGGCGCCCGCCAGCGCGCCCGTCGCGACCCGCTCCTCACGGCTGGCGCCGCAGGCCGCGAGCATCAGCATGGCGGAGCCGGCGACCACAGTGATAATGCCCTTGCGCATCTTGACCTCCCGATCGGGTTTCGTCGCGAGATCAACGCAGGGTAGGGCCCCAGGGTTCCCGCAGCGCCTACCGGCGGTAGCAGGGCCTCGGGGCCTGGCCTCAGGGCTTGGACGGCAGGATGCCCTCGTCCTGGCCCTTCTCCACCGCCGTGCCGCCGGCCCCGCCGATGGCCGCGCCCACCACCGTGCCGATCGGCCCGGCGACCAGCGTTCCGGCCGCGGCACCGGTCAGCGCGCCGCTGGCGGCGCTCTCCTCGGTGTTGGTGCCGCAGGCGGCCAGGCCGAGCAGCGCCAAGGTCATGCAGGCCATGCGAAAACGCGCGTTCATCCGCTTCTCCTCTGGAATCAAGGGGTTCGCGGAGGGAACGGCGCGGAAGGGGTGCGGTTCCGCGAAAGGCGTGATGCGCATCGGTGCTGAAAAGGGCAACCAGATCAAGGGCTTTGCGGAATAGGTATCATGATACCGTACGCTAAGTGACGGTGAACATGGCCCTTTTTTCCGTTGACGCGGTGATATGCGTGCCCTACAAACCGCCCACTTCGGTGCCGCCGTCTGCGGAGGCGCCTGGGACCTCTGTATTTCGCGAGTGCTCCGAATGAAGACCATGAACCTCAAGCCGTCCGAGATCGAGAAGAAGTGGCTTCTCATCGACGCCGACGGCCTCGTGCTCGGCCGCCTGGCCAGCATCATCGCCATGCGGCTGCGCGGTAAGCACAAGCCGACCTATACCCCCCACATGGATTGCGGTGACCATGTCATCGTGATCAACGCCGAGAAGGTGAAGCTGACGGGCAACAAGCGCTCCGACAGCATCTTCTACTGGCACACCGGTTTCGCCGGCGGCATCAAGCAGCGCTCCAAGGGCCAGATCCTCGACGGGAAGTACCCGGAGCGGGTGATCATGAAGGCCGTCGAGCGCATGGTCCCGCGGGGCCCGCTCGGCCGCAAGCAGATGGGCAACCTCCGTGTGTACGGTGGCGGCGCCCACCCGCACGAGGCGCAGCAGCCCGAGGTCCTGGACGTCGCGGCGATGAATCCGAAGAACAAGGGGAGTGCCTAATCCATGGCACAGACGCTCAACAGCCTCGCCGACCTGAAGCAGGGCGCCGCCGCTGGCATCGTCACGGCCGAGCCGGCCGCCCCGGCCGAGCCGAAGATCGACAGCTTCGGCCGCGCCTACGCCACCGGCAAGCGCAAGGACGCGGTCGCCCGCGTCTGGATTAAGCCGGGCAAGGGCACCATCACCGTGAACGGTCGCGAGCTGGCGGTCTACTTCGCCCGCCCCGTGCTGCGCATGATGATCAACCAGCCGTTCCAGATCGTCGGCCGCTCCGAGCAGTTCGACGTCGTCTGCACGGTGTCCGGCGGCGGCCTCTCCGGCCAGGCCGGCGCGCTGCGCCACGGCATCTCCAAGGCCCTGACCTACTTCGAGCCGGGCCTGCGCCCGGCCCTGAAGGTGGCCGGCCTGCTGACCCGCGACCCGCGCGTCGTCGAGCGTAAGAAGTACGGCAAGGCCAAGGCTCGCCGCAGCTTCCAGTTCTCGAAGCGCTAAGCGCCAGGGACGGCCCGGAGCATCCGGATCGAGAAGGGGCGTCCCCAGCCGGGGGCGCCCCTTTTTCTTTGCCTTCACGGGAGCGACATGGACCCGCAGCCCACCTTCCGCCGCGCGACCGAGGCCGATCTGCCGGCCATCGTCGCCATGATGCTGGACGATGCGATCTCGGCCGCGCGCGACGGGCTGGCGTCGATGCCGGATCTGGAGCCTTACCGCGAGGCGTTCCGCCGGATCGAGGCGCTGCCGGGCAACGAGCTGCTGGTGATGGAGCTGGAGGGCCGGGTGGCGGGCACCTGCCAGCTGACCTTCATCCCCGGCTTGAGCCGTGCCGGACGCCTGCGCTGCCTGGTGGAGGCGGTGCGGGTGGAGGCCGCCTCGCGCAATCGGGGCCTCGGCGCGGCGCTGATGGCCCATGTGCTGGAACGGGCGCGGGCGGAGGGCTGCAGCCTGGTTCAGCTGACCACCGACAAGCGCCGGACCGATGCGCACCGGTTCTACCAGCGCCTCGGATTCGTCGCCTCGCACGAGGGCATGAAGCTTTATCTGTAATGGACTTGGGTCTGGGTCCGCCGAGGGGCGGCAGAGGGAGCGAGAGATGAACAAGCTGCGCATCGCCATCCTGGGCGCGTCCGGCTACACCGGGGCCGAGCTGGTCCGCCTGCTGCTGCGCCACCCGAACGCGGAGATCCGGGCGCTCACCGCCGAGCGCCAGGCCGGCAAGCCGCTGGCCGAGGTCTTCCCGCACCTGGCGCCCTACGGGCTGCCCGACCTGGTGAAGATCGGCGAGGTGGATTTCGGCCAGATCGACGTCGTCTTCTGCGCCCTGCCGCACGGCACCACGCAGGAGATCGTCGCCGGCCTGCCCGCTCACGTGAAGGTGGTGGACCTCTCGGCCGATTTCCGCCTGCACGATTTGGGTGCCTACGAGACCTGGTACGGCCATGCCCACAAGGCGCCGGAGCTGCAGAAGTCGGTCGTCTACGGACTGACCGAGCATGCCCGCGAGGCGATTCGCGCCGCCCGCATCGTCGCCAATCCGGGCTGCTATCCCACGGCGTCGCAGCTGCCGCTGATCCCGTTGCTCCGGGACAGGCTGATCGAGGCCGACGACATCATCATCGATGCCAAGTCGGGCGTGTCGGGCGCCGGCCGCGACGCCAAGCAGGCCAATTTGTTCGGTGAGGTGGCGGAGGGCATCCATGCCTATGGCGTCGCCAGCCACCGCCACGCTCCGGAGATCGAGCAGGGGCTGGGCTACGCCGCCGGCCGCCCGGTGCTGGTGAACTTCACGCCGCACCTGATGCCCATGAGCCGCGGCATCCTCGCCAGCCTCTACGTCAAGCTCGCCAAGGGTGCCAAGGCGGAGGACCTCCGCGCCTCGCTGCAGAAGGCCTATGCGGGCGAGCCGTTCGTGAGCGTGCTGCCCAAGGGCATCGCGCCGCAGACGCGGCATGTGCGCGGCAGCAACCACTGCCTGATCAACGCCTTCGACGACCGCCTGCCCGGCCGCGCCATCCTGCTGTCGGTCATCGACAATCTGGTGAAGGGCGCCTCCGGCCAAGCGGTCCACAACATGAACGTCATGGCCGGACTGCCCGAGACGGCCGGCATCGACGTTGTGCCTGTGTTCCCCTGATCGCGTGAAGGCGCCCATGACCCCGACGATCCTGCCCTACAAGGGCGTGCTGCCGGTGATCCCGAAATCCGTCTTCCTGTCCAACGCCACCGTGATCGGTGACGTGGTGATCGGGGAGGAGGCGAACCTGTGGTTCGGCGTCACGGTGCGCGGCGACGTGAACTCCATCCGCATCGGCGCCCGCACCAACGTCCAGGACGGCACCGTCGTCCACTGCACGCACCTGAAATACACGACCGAGATCGGCGACGACGTCACCATCGGCCATCTGGCGCTGCTGCACGGCTGCGTGGTGGAGAGCGGCTCCTTCATCGGCATGAAGGCCTGCATCATGGACAACGCCGTGGTCGAGTCCGGCGCCATGGTCGCCGCCGGCGCGCTGGTCACCCCCGGCAAGCGGGTCAAGGCCGGCGAGCTCTGGGGCGGCAGCCCGGCGCGCCTGCTGCGCCCGCTGACCGAGGAGGAGCGCGCCGGCCTGACCTCGACCGTGCCGCGCTATGTGGGCTTGGCGAAGCAGTACATGGGAGAGGCGGGGGCGATGCCTGGGAAGACGGACTGAGCTTCCGTCCGGCCCGTCGCCTCCGTTAGGATCAGCTCCCACGCAGGGAGACGCCCCAAAGTCATGGCAGAGCACGACACGTCCGGCCAATCCGCCGACTTTCCCTCGGACGAGGCGCTGGGACGCTGGATCACGGCGCTGGTCGACTACGCCCAGGACTGGGATCGCACCTTCGAGAACCGGCCCGACTACTTCACCCAGGAATACTGGTATCTGTTCGTCGGCTGCCTGACCGCCCGCTGGCGCGGCGCCCCGCTGACGGTGAGCGCAGCCTGCCAGGTGATGAAGTCCGGCTCCAACCGCACCCGTGAAGACCGAATCAAGCGCGCGGTCATGGACGGCTACCTGATGAAGGAGAAGGCGGACGAGGATGGGCGCACCGCCTACGTCGTGCCGACGCCAAAGCTGGAGGCCGTGATGCGCGACCATCTGGCGCGCACGCTGCTGGGCACACGCGCGGCGATCGGTTGAGATGGCCGCAGAATCTGCGGCAATCATTGCCGGGGTCTCTTCCCTATATCTTTCCGCCTAGTCCTGCTTCCCTGTCCCCGACAAGAAAGGCGGCGCGACATCCGCCGCGACAGGGGGATAGATCCAATGAGCGCCCACCATATCGCCGCCCGGATGGCGGCCCTTCTCCTCGCCACCGTGGCGCCGCTCGCGGCTCCGCCCGCCGCCGCCCAGGAGGCGCCGCAGGAGCTGAAGCTCGAGGAGATCGTCGTCACCGCGCGGCGCACCGAGGAAAGGCTGCAGGACGTGCCCGTGGCGGTGACGGCCCTGGGCGGCGAGGCGCTGCGCCGGCTCGACGCGACGACCCTCGGCGACATTCAGGACGCGGTGCCGAACCTGACGCTGCATGTCGGCGACGCCTCCAACGCCGTGGTCTATATCCGCGGCGTCGGCCAGATCGACAGCCTGGCCTTCGCCGACCCCGGCGTCGGCATCTATCTCGACGACGTCTATCTGGGCCGCGCCCAGGGCGCCTTCCTGGACGTGTTCGACGTGCAGCGGATCGAGGTGCTGCGCGGCCCGCAGGGCACGCTGTACGGCCGCAACACCATCGGCGGCGCCGTGAAGTTCGTCTCCAACCAGCCGGACTTCACCCCGGCGGGGCGCCTGGAAGCGACGGTCGGCGACTATGACCGGCTGGACCTCAAGGGCATGGTCGGCGGCGGCCTGATCGAGGGCAAGGTGGCGGCCAAGGCGTCCTTCGCCTATCTGAAGCGCGACGGCTATGCCGACAATGCCTTCGCCGGCCGCGACGACGGCGACAAGGACACGGTCGCCGGCCGCCTGGCGGTCCTGCTGACGCCGACCGAGCGCTTCTCCCTGCAGCTCGCCGCCGACGGGTCCAGCGACACGCCCGACACCTCGCGCACGCCCTCGCGGGAGACGGCGGTCTTTGGCGTCGCGCAGCCGAACGAGGATCCGTTCGAGGTCGACGCCAACTTCAACGATCTGAACAAGCTGAAGGTGCGCGGCGTCGCCGCGACCGCCGCCTTCGAGGCGTCGGACGCCGTCACGCTGAAGTCCGTCACCGCCTACCGCATGATGGACTACGACACCCACCTGGATCTGGACGCGACCCGCCTGGATTTCTTCGGGGTCTATGTCAACGAGGACCAGAACCAGTTCAGCCAGGAGTTCCAGGCGACCTTCAGCGGCGACCGCTTCGAGGGCGTGGCCGGGCTTTATTTCTTCCGCGAGCATGACGAGACGATCAGCGGCCTGTTCGGGCCGGCCATCAGCCTGGTCACCGGTTCGCTGAACGACCAGACCAACCGCAGCTACGCCGCCTACGGCCAGGGCTCCTACACGGTCACCGACGCGCTCTCCGTCACCGGCGGCCTGCGCTACACCTACGAGGAGAAGGACTTCCGGCGCACCCAGGAGTTCTTCGCCCCCACGGCGACGCTGCCGATCGCGCTGGGGACCGGCCTACGGATCACCGACATCGACACCGCCGACGATTGGGCGTCGCTGTCGCCGAAGCTGGGGCTGGACTACCGCTTCACCGACTTGGTGATGGGCTATCTCAGCGCCAGCCGGGGCTTCAAGTCGGGCGGGTTCGACGGGCGCTCCAACAATGCCGCCCAGGCCGCCTCCTTCGATCCGGAGACGATGTGGAGCTACGAGGCCGGCGTGAAGTCCACCCTCTGGGAGAACCGGGTGACGCTGAACGTCGCCGCCTTCTGGAACGACTACCGCAACCTGCAGCTCTCCAGCTTCGTCGCCGACCAGAGCGGCCAGTTCGCGGCGCTCTTCACCAATGCCGGCGCCGCCACGATGCGCGGCGTCGATGTAGAGCTGAACGCCCTGGTGGCCGAGGGGCTGACCGTCAGCGCCACGCTGGGATTCCTCGACAGCGAGTATGACCGCTATGCCGGTCCCGGCGGCGTCGACATCTCGGGGCAGCGCGAGCTGGTCAACGCGCCGCGCTGGAGCGGGCGCCTGGGGGCGAGCTACTCGCTGCCCCTGTCCTTCGGCGACCTGACGCTGGACGGCGACGTCGCCTACCGCTCCAAGACCTATCCGACCGTCAGCAGCAGCGAGGTGCTGGCCCAGGACGGCTACGCCCTGGTGAACCTGCAGGCGACCCTGGAGTTCGGCGACGGCGCCTGGGCCGTCAGCGGCGGGGTCAAGAACCTCACCGACAAGCGCTACATCAGCCACGGCTTCGACCTGTCGGACAGCCTGGGCTATCAGCTGGGCTACTATGGCGACCCGCGCACCTGGTCCCTGTCGCTGCGCCACCGCTTCTAGGGGGGACGCGGCATGCCCTTGGACCAGGACACGGCGGCGCTGCTCCGGACCTTCAACGAGAGCCCGGGAGCGCCCATCGACAGCCAGTCGGTGGCCGACATCCGCGCCGGCCTCAGCGCGCTCTTCACCCAGTTGGGCGGGCCGCCGCCGTCCGTCGGCATGGTGGAGGAGGGCGCCATGCCCGGGCCCGGCGGGCCGCTCGGCTACCGCCTCTACCGCCCCCGGGGGCAGGCCGCGCCGGAACTGCCGCTCGTTCTGTTCCTGCATGGCGGCGGATGGACGCTCGGCGATCTCGGCTGCTACGACAGCTTCTGCCGCAGCCTTTGCCGCGAGAGCGACATGCTGGTGCTGTCGCTGGACTACCGGCTGGCACCGGAGCATCGCTATCCGGCGGGGCTGGAGGACGGCTACGCCGCGCTCTGCTGGATCGCGGAGAATGCCCGGCAACTGGGAGTCGACCCCGCGCGCATCGCCGTGGCGGGGGACAGCGCCGGCGGTACGCTGGCGGCCTCGATCTGCCGGCTGGCGCGCGACCGGGGCGGGCCCAGGCCGGCGGCGCAGCTGCTGCTCTATCCGGTGCTGGCGCTGGCCGGTGAGGAGGCGCTGCCGTCGCGGGCGGAGAATGGCGGCGGCGAGTATTTCCTGTCCGGCGAGGCGATCGCCTGGGCGGGACGGCAATGGCTGGGCGACCGGCCGGAGGCGGCGCGCGACCCGCTGGTCTCGCCCCTGCTGGCGGAGGAGTTCGCCGGGCTCGCCGACGCGCTCGTCATCACGGCGGGCTACGACCCGCTGCGTGACGAGGGGCGCTTCTATGCGGAGAAGCTGAGCGCCGCCGGCGTTCCGGTCGAGCATGTCTGCTTCGATGGCACGATCCACGCCTTCCTGTCCTTCCCCGCCGCGCTGGGCGTGGCGCGGCAGGGCATGGAGAGGGTGGGGACATGGCTGAAGCGGAAGCTGGCTTAGGGGAGCTTCATCCTGGTCGGATGCTGCTCCCGGCAGGCCCGCTGGAGCAGGGCGGCCGGGAATGATCGTACAGTCGGCATGAAAAAAGGGCGCCAACGTCACCGCTGGCGCCCTTTTCAGATGCCGATACCATGCTCATTACCTGGGTCCCCGCCTCCGCGGGGATGACGGCAGCAAGGAGCGGTGAACTCGCTCCTCACCCCTGGACCGTCAGCACCTTCACATAGCTCCCTGGCGCGGCCTCGATGGCCTTCAGCTTGCCTTCGCCGGGCACGCGGGCGGGGACCTTGCCGCCGGCGTACTTGGCCAGCCACTTCTGGTATTCCGGCCACCAGCTGCCGGGGATCTGCTTGGCGCCGGCCAGCCACTCCTCCGGGTCCTTGGGCAGCTTCGGATTCAGGAAGTGGCTGTACTTCTCGGCCGCCGGCGGGTTCACCACGCCGGCGATGTGGCCCGAGGCCGCCAGCACGAACTTCACTTGGCCGCCATAGAGCTGGGTCGCGGCGTAGGTGCTCTTCCACGGCGTGATGTGGTCCTCGCGCGTGGACAGCATGAAGGTCGGCACCTCGATCTTGCGCAGGTCGATCGGCGTGTCCTTCAGCGTGACGCCGCCCGGCTGCACCAGCAGGTTCTTCTGGTACATGTTGCGCAGGTAGAAGCTGTGCATCGCCGCCGGCATGCGGGTGGCGTCGGAGTTCCAGTACAGCAGGTCGAACGGGAACGGGTCCTTGCCCAGCAGGTAGTTGTTCACGACGAACGACCAGATCAGGTCGTTGGCGCGCAGCATGTTGAAGGTGGTCGCCATGGACTGGCCGTCCAGATAGCCCTGGTTGGCCATCTTGGCCTCCAGCGCCTGGATCTGGTCCTCGTCGATGAAGACGCTGAGTTCGCCGGCGTCGGTGAAGTCGGTCATGGTGACCAGGTACATGGCCGACTTCACGCGGTCGTCGCCGTGCGCGGCCATGTAGGCCAGCGTACTCGCCAGCAGCGTGCCGCCGATGCAGTAGCCGATGACGTTGAACTCGCGCTCGCCCGTGGCCTGCTCCATGGCGTCGAAGGCGGCCAGCGGCCCCTCCACCATGTAGTCCTCGAACTGCTTGTTCATCAGCTCGCCCGTGGGGTTCACCCAGGAGACGATGAAGACGGTGTTGCCCTGGTCCACCAGCCACTTCACCAGCGAGTTCTGCGGCCGCAGGTCCAGGATGTAGAACTTGTTGATCCAGGGCGGGATGATCAGCAGCGGGCGCCGCGCCACCGTCTCGGTGGTGGGGCTGTACTGGATCAGCTGCATCAGGTCGTTCTGGTAGACGACCTTGCCCGGCGTGACCGCGATGTTCTCGCCGACCTTGAACTTCTGGTAGTCGGTCATGGAGATGGCGAGCTGCCCCTTGCCGCGCTCCAGGTCGCCCAGCAGGTTCTCCAGCCCCTTGACCAGATTCTCGCCGCCCGTCTCCAGCGTGGTGCGCAGCACCTCGGGGTTGGTCAGCACGAAGTTGCTGGGCGCCATCGCGTCGATGAACTGGCGGGTGTAGAAGTCCAGCTTGCGGGCGGTCTTGGCGTCCAGCCCTTCGACCCCGCGCACGCTCGACTGCATGTAGCGCGCGGCCAGCAGATAGGACTGCTTGATGTAGTCGAAGACGGTGTTCTCGTTCCAGGCGGCGTCCTTGAAGCGCTTGTCCTCGCGCGCGGGCGCCACGACCGGCTCGGCTTCCTGGCCCAGCAGGCGCTGCGTCGTGCGCTGCCAGAGCGTCATGTAGTCCTGCCAGAGGTTCAGCTGGGCCTGCATGACCTTGGCCGGGTCGGCCATCATGCGCGCCGTCATCTCCATGAAGGCGGAGCCCAGGTTCAGCGGGTCGGGCTGCGCCATCGGCGCGGCGCCGTCCTTGGTCTGGCGGGCGACGAAATCGCTGACGAGGCGCTGGCTCTGCTCGGCGATCCGCGCCATCGCGTGGGACATCTCAACCGGGTCCGGCAGCTTGACGTCCGGGGTCTGCACATCGGCCATGGTACGCTTCCTCCACCCATTCGGGCCATCGTTGGGGCCAGGCCGCTGCTTGTTGTGGCACGACCGGCATCGAGGCCGGTATGCTTGCGGCTCCTGAGGCCTATTGGATACACGATCCGGCCATGTTTTTCATCGACGCGATTTCGCCGAAGCGCCTGCGCGCGGTGCTGGCCCTGGGCGCCCTGGCCGGCCTGGGCGCCTGCGCCAATGTCGACCTGCCGGAGCCGATCTTCGCCGACGGGCCGATGCCGGCCGAGGGCGCGCAGCCCGGCGCCGATCCGCAGGCGGTGCTGACCGGCCAGCGTCCGGTGCGCCGGATCGAGGAGACCAAGGCCGAGTATCCGCATCTCTCCACGGTGCCGCCGCGCCCCACCGACCTGCCGAACCCGATGGACCGGCAGCGCGAGATGGACGCCCTGGCCGCCGACCGCGCCGCCGCGGGGCAGCAGGCCGAGGCGCTCCGGCAGGCCGCGCCGGCGCCGGTGAATCCGAAGCCCGGCATGCCCGCCGTGCCCGAGGGGCCGCCGCCGGTGCCGCGCGAGATCGCGCCCCGGAGCTGAGGCCGGAGCTTTCCGCACGGCTGTGTCCGCGAAAATTTGTGTCGCGGACGAGGGGCGTTGCGGTAGATATGTTTCCCCTTTTCAGACCGGCCCGAGAGTGCCCAAAGAGATGAGCGACGCCGAATTCCTGCGCATCAAGCGCCTGCCGCCCTACGTGTTCGCCGAGGTGAACGCCATGAAGGCCAAGGCCCGCGCCGCCGGTATCGACATCATCGACCTGGGCATGGGCAATCCCGACCAGCCGACCCCGCCGCACATCGTCGAGAAGATGGTGGAGGCGGTGCGCAACCCCCGTACCCACCGCTACTCCATGAGCAAGGGCATCCCGGGGCTGCGCAAGGCCATCGCCGGCTATTACGACCGGCGATTCGGGGTGCAGCTCGACCCGGAACAGGAGATCTGCGTCACCATCGGCTCCAAGGAGGGGCTGGCGAACCTCGCCAACGCCATCACCAGCCCCGGCGACGTGATCCTGGTGCCGAACCCCAGCTACCCCATCCACCCCTTCGGCTTCATGCTGGCCGGCGCCGCGCTGCGCCACATCCCCGTGGTGGACGGGCTGGACGATTTCGTCCCGGCGCTGGAGCGGGCGATCAAGCACAGCGTGCCGAAGCCCACCGCGCTGATCGTCAGCTTCCCCGCGAACCCGACGGGGCAGACCGTCTCGCTGGACTGGTACCGGCCGATCGTCGACCTCTGCCTCCGCCACGGCATCTACATCCTGTCGGACATCGCCTACGCCGAGATCTATTTCGACGGCAACCCGCCGCCGTCGGTGCTTCAGATCCCCGAGGCGCGGCCGATCACGGTCGAGTTCAACAGCCTGTCCAAGACCTACAACATGCCGGGCTGGCGCGTGGGCTTCGGCGTCGGCTCGAAGAAGCTGATCGGCGCGCTGGCGAAGTTCAAATCCTATGTCGACTATGGCGCCTTCACGCCGATCCAGGTGGCGGCGACCGCCGCGCTGAACGGCCCGCAGGACTGCGTCGAGGAGATGCGGACCCTGTACAAGAAGCGCCGCGACGCGCTGATCGAGGGGCTGCAGTCGGCCGGCTGGGACGTGCCGGCGCCCGCCGCCAGCATGTTCGTCTGGGCCCGCATCCCCGAGCCCTTCCGCCATCTCGGCTCGCTGGAGTTCGCCAAGCTGCTGCTCCAGGAGGCGGAGGTCGCGGTCTCCCCCGGCATCGGCTTCGGCGAATACGGCGACGGCCATGTCCGCTTCGGGCTGGTGGAGAACACCCAGCGCATCCGACAGGCCTGCCGCAACATCAAGGCCTTCCTGCAGCGCAACGGCAACCTGCACGGGGCTGCCGAAACGGCATCCGCCGTCTGACGAACCGACCGCATCAGAGGGAAAGAAGAGCATGAGCCAGCCCTTGAAGGTGGCCGTCGCCGGCCTCGGCACCGTCGGTGCCGGCGTCCTGAAGATCCTGCAGGCGCAGGCCGACCTGCTGGAGCAGCGCACCGGCCGCCGCATCGTCGTCACGGCGGTGAGCGCGCGCGAGCAGCGCCGCGACCGCGGCGTCGACCTGTCGGCGGTGCGCTGGTACCAGGACGCCGCGCTCATGGCGGCCGATCCCGAGATCGACGTGGTGCTGGAGCTGATCGGCGGCTCCGACGGCATCGCCAAGGCGGTGGTGGAGACGGCGCTGGAGAACCGGCGCCACGTCGTCACCGCCAACAAGGCGCTGCTGGCCCATCACGGCGGCCGGCTGGCGCAGATGGCGGAGAGCCGCGGCCTGACGCTCGCCTTCGAGGCGGCGGTCGCCGGCGGCATTCCGGTCATCAAGGGCCTGCGCGAGGGGTTGGCGGCCAACCGCATCCGCGAGGTGCACGGCATCCTCAACGGCACCTGCAACTACATTTTGACGGAGATGCGGACGACCGGCCGCGAATTCTCCGAGGTTCTGGCCGACGCGCAGCGCCTGGGCTATGCCGAGGCCGACCCCAGCTTCGACATCGACGGCGTCGACGCGGCGCACAAGCTGGCGGTGCTGACGGCCGTGGCCTTCGGCGTCCAGCCGGACTTCAAGGCGCTGCACATCGAGGGCATCCGGCACGTCTCCTCGCTCGATATCGACTATGCGGGCGAGTTGGGGTACCGCATCAAGCTGCTCGGCATCGCCCGTCGCACCGACCACGGCATCGAGCAGCGGGTGCATCCTTGCATGGTGCCGATCGGTTCCCCCATCGCGGCCACCGACGGCGTCTTCAACGCGGTGGTGGCCGACGGCGACTTCGTCGACAAGGTGGTGCTGGTCGGGCGCGGGGCGGGGGGCGGTCCCACGGCCTCGGCCGTGGTCGCCGACCTGGTGGACATCGCGCGCGGCCGGTCGACGCCGACCTTCGCGGTGCCCGCCGACAGGTTGGAGCCCCTCGTCGCGGCGTCGCTGGCGGAGCGGCGGGGACGCTACTACGTCCGCCTGATGGTGGTCGACCGGCCGGGCGTCATCGCCGACGTGGCCGCGGCGCTGCGGGACAACAACGTCTCCATGGAGGCGTTCCTGCAGCGCGGCAGGGCTCCCGGCGAGGCCGTTCCGGTGGTATTGACCACCCACGACACGGAGGAGGCGCACATGCAGCGCGCCCTCCAGGTCATCGGGGAGCTGGACGCCGTCCTGGAGCCGCCCCGGATGATCAGGATCGAGGATTACTGACGGCGCCCGCACGAACGGGCGGCCGAATCTAGGGAGTGAAAATGAACACCAATACCAACGCCGTCCCCGACGAGGTCAGCGGCGACATCTCGCTGGTGATGGACCGCAACCTGGCGCTTGAGGCCGTGCGCGTCACCGAGGCCGCCGCCCTGTCCGCCTCGCTGCTGATGGGCCGCGGCGACGAGAAGGCCGCCGACCAAGCCGCCGTCGACGCCATGCGCAAGGCGCTGAACAGCCTGAACATCGACGGCACCGTCGTGATCGGCGAGGGCGAGCGCGACGAGGCGCCGATGCTCTATATCGGCGAGAAGGTCGGCTCGGGCCACGGCCCGAAGATCGACATCGCGCTGGATCCGCTGGAGGGCACCACCATCACCGCCAAGGGCGGCCCGAACGCGCTGGCGGTCGTGGCCATGGCGGAGGCCGGCGGCTTCCTGAACGCGCCCGACGTCTACATGGACAAGATCGCGGTGGGCGGCGGGCTGCCGGAGGGCGTGGTCGACCTGGACGAGAAGGTCGAGACCAACCTGAAGAATCTCGCCCGGGCCAAGGGCGCCGACATCTCCGAGCTGGTGGTCTGCATCCTGGACCGGCCGCGCCATGCCGAGCTGATCGCCCGGGTGCGCGAGGCCGGCGCCCGCATCATGCTGATCTCCGACGGCGACGTGTCGGGCGTCATCGCCACCTCGCAGCCCGAGAGCGGCATCGACCTGTACATGGGCTCGGGCGGCGCGCCGGAAGGCGTGCTGGCGGCCGCGGCGCTGCGCTGCATCGGCGGCCAGATGCAGGGCCGTCTGCTGTTCCGCAACGACGACGAGCGCGGCCGCGCCAAGCGCTGGGGCGTCACCGACCTGGACCGCAAGTACGGGCTGATGGACCTCGCCAGCGGCAACGTCATGTTCGCCGCCACCGGCGTCACCACCGGCACCATGCTCCGCGGCGTCCGCCGCTTCCCCGGCGGCGCCGTCACGCACTCGGTCATCATGCGCTCCAAGAGCGGCACCGTCCGTTATGTCGAGGCGCACCACAACTTCCGCACCAAGAAGGGGATCATCCCCGGCATTCCCGGCGCGGAGTGATCCTGGCGGCCCCGAAACGTCACTCCCCTTGAAGGAGGTGATGCACTAGGGTCCGAACCTCTCCACCGTCATCCCGGCGCAAGCCGGGACCCAGGGGTTGCAGAGCGGCCCGTTCCGTCCCTAGCCGGGGATGGGGCGGGCCGTTCCGTTTGCGGCGGGAGTGCGGCATCGGTGGCACATGGCTGCAACCCCTGGGCCCCGGCTTCCGCCGGGGTGACGGATTGGGGTATGAGTGCCGGTGGACAGGCTTGCCGGCGTATGAGGAGGCACGGGTCGATATGGTCACGGAGAGTCCGGCCTTCCTGGGCGTGGCGCGGTCCTACACGGGCAAGCGCTGGCTGGCGCGCCCCGCGGACGAGCGGCTGGCGCTGGCGCATGCCCAGAGCCGCGGGCTGCCGGAGATCGTCGGCCGCATCCTGGCCGCGCGCGGCATCGCCCTCGACGAGGCCGACCGCTTCCTGACGCCGACTCTGAAGGCCCTGCTGCCCGACCCCTCGGTCCTGCGCGACATGGACGGGGCGGCGGAGCGGCTGGCCCGCGCCGTCATGAAGGGCGAGCGCGTCGCCATCTTCGGCGACTACGACGTGGACGGCGCCACCTCCACGGCGCTGCTGACCCGCTTCCTGCGCGCCGTCGGCACCGACCCGCTGATCCACATCCCCGACCGGCTGCTGGAGGGCTACGGCCCGAACGCGCCGGCGCTGCTGCGGCTGAAGGAGCGGGGCGCGCAGCTGGTGATCACGGTCGATTGCGGCATCACCGCCTTCGACCCGCTGGACGCCGCCGCCGAGGCCGGGCTGGAGGTGCTGGTGGTGGACCACCACGCCGCCGAGCCGCGCCTGCCGCGCGCCCACGCGCTGGTGAACCCCAACCGCATCGACGACCCGAACACCAAGGCGCTGGGCAACCTCGCCGCCGTCGGCGTCTGCTTCCTGCTGGCGGTGGCGACCAACCGCGCGCTGCGCCGGGCCGGCTGGTACGAGCGGCGGCCCGAGCCGGACCTGATGGGTTGGCTGGACCTGGTGGCGCTGGGCACCGTCTGCGACGTCGTCTCGCTGACCGGGCTGAACCGGGCGCTGGTCTGCCAGGGGCTGAAGGTGATGGGGCGCCGGGCCAATCCGGGCATCGCCGCCCTGGCCGACGTGGGCGGCGTGAAGGAGCGGATCGACGCCTATCATGTCGGCTATATCCTCGGCCCCCGCGTGAATGCCGGCGGCCGGGTGGGGCGCTCGGACCTGGGCGCCCGAATCCTCGCCACCGACGACCCGCACGAGGCCGCCGATATCGCCCGGCAGCTGCACGAGCTGAACGCCGAGCGGCGCGCCATCGAGGCCACGGTGCTGGACGAGGCGCTGGAGAAGCTGGGCACCACCCCGTCGCTGTCGGAGGACCTGGTCTTCGTGGCGGGGGAGGGGTGGCATCCCGGCGTCATCGGCATCGCCGCCGCCCGGCTGAAGGAGCGCTATTCCCGCCCGGCCTGCGTCGTGGCGCTGGACGGCGGCATCGGCAAGGCCTCGGGCCGGTCGGTGCGCGGCGTGGATCTCGGCGCCGCCGTCATCGCGGCCCGCCAGCAAGGCATCCTCGCGGCCGGCGGCGGCCACGCCATGGCGGCTGGCTTCACCGTGCAGGAGCCGCGGCTGGGCGAGCTGGAGGCCTTCCTGGCCGAGCGCATCTCGGCCCAGCTGGCGATCCACGGACCCCTGGTGCCGACACTGCACCTGGACGGCACGGTCGCCTGCCGCGGCGCCACGTCGGACCTGATCCGCCAGCTGGAGCGGCTCGGGCCCTTCGGCGCCGGCAATGCCGAGCCCCGCTTCGCCGTATCGGACGTGCGGGTGGTGCGGGCCGACGTGCTGAAGGAGGCGCATGTGCGCCTCATCCTCACCGGGTCGGACGGGGCCAAGCTGAAGGCCATCGCCTTCCGCTGCATGGAGGGGCCGCTGGGCCCGGCGCTGCTGCGGACAGGCGGCGCGCCGCTGCATCTGGCCGGGACGCTGCGCCCGGACACCTGGAACGGCAATGACGGGGTGCAGCTGCAGATCGACGACGCCGCGCCCGCCGGCGGCGCCTGCTGACCTGCGACAGAAAGTTACTCCGAAAGAGCAACCGATTCAGTGGGGGTTTGTTGACTCGCGGCCGGTGCGGGGGCCATCATCGTCCCAGGAGATTCCCGCTGGATTGGCGCCGTGATCAGCGCCGGGCCGGGCATCGCCGGGGAAGGCGGATCGGGCCACATGACCCAGGCAGGCGCGAAGAAGGCGGTGGGCGGCGCTCCCCAGGCGGCGGAGGGCGCCGACGCGACCGTGAGCAAGCTGCAGGCGCATTTCCAGACGCTGGACGGCTCATCGCTGGCGCGCGTCGCCCGGGCCGTGGAGCTGGCCCGCGCCACCGACCAGGGCGACCCGACCGACACCCAGATCCTGGAATGCCTGCGCCCGCGCCTGCGCGACCTGCGTCCCGGCCGCGTGCCCACTTTCCAGCGCGCGCTCTGCGTCTGCCTGGAGCCCTACCTGCGCGACCTGGACATGCAGGAGGAGAAGCGCCGCGGCGTCATCGCCCGGCGCACCCTGTCCGTCTGGTGGCGCCTGATCGGCCGGTCGGAGCACCGGGCCCGGCTGGAGGCGCTGCAGGCCTCCTACTGCACCGCGCTGGCCGCCGGCGACGAGGCCGCGGTCCAGGAGGCTGTGGACGAGGGATGCATGGTGGCCGCCGCCGCGACGGCCGGGCTGCTGGAGGAGGCGGACCACAGCATCGTGCGCAAGGGCGAGCTGACGGCGCAGCTGCGCGGCGAGCACGGGCTGGCCGACGTGCGCGAGATCGCCCTGCTGATGGAGCTGCAGCCGCTGCTGGCGCCGGTCTTCACGTCCGTCAGGGCGAACTCCCCCGTCCTGCCCGACGGGCGGGTCGCCGACTTCGCCCCGCCGGCGGTTTTCGCCGCCAAGAGCGCGTACCTGAACATGCACGGCGCCAAGCCGGCGGTGGTCGAGTATTTCTTCCTGGGCCTCATGTCGGTGCTGGCCCAGCCCTGGCAGACGCTGCGGCTGGTGCGGGTACTCTCCGCCGACATGTCCAAGGCCGGCTCGGCCGACGATCTGCGCTTCGTGCCCGGCCGTCTCTTCTCCGAGCTGACGCGGACCCTGTCCGAGATCGGCCGGCAGGTGAACGCCGGCGGCGGCACCATGTCGCGCCGCGTCTGGCTGATGACCTGCGCCCGCCTGCTGACCGACGCCGGCACCATGATCCAGGGGCTGGGCGAGGAGGTGCAGGCCGAGCCGAACGCCGATTGGGAGTCGATGCTGACCGACGCGCGGCAGAAGATCGCCGCCGCCGCCGACCAGTTCGCCACCGTGGCGGTACGCGACGCCGTGCGGGTGCTGCCGGTGAAGATGGCCCGCGACAAGGGCTCGGAGGCCCGGACCGAGCCGGACATGGCCCGCGCCCCGACCGACGAGGAGATCGCCGTCGCCCAGGCCGCCGCGACCCTCTTCACCGCCTGCCGCCGCCTCTTCGAGAAGGAGGGGCTGGACAAGTCGCTGCGGGCCAAGGAAGCCGACCTGGTGCAGAAGTTCGAGAACGGCGTCCATCTCCGGGTCGAGGTGCTGCGCGCCCGCGGCAAGCAGCCCCCCGTGCTGGCCCAGCTGCAGGGCGTGGAGACGGTGCTGCGCACCATGGTCCAGACCGACGCGGTGCGCGACCTGGTCGGCAAGGTCGAGCGTTTCGTCGAACGCTACAAGTGACCCGCTGAAACCGCTTGATTCCCGGCGCCCACGCGGCTACCAAGTCGCGTCCGCGCCGTCCCCTTCGTCTAGAGGCCTAGGACACCGCCCTTTCACGGCGGCGACACGGGTTCGAATCCCGTAGGGGACGCCAGCGGACCAGACACCGAGCCCGGCCTCAGCGCCGGGCTTTGTCGTTTCCGGCTCCCACCCCCTCACCGCGGTATCCGCGACATCGCCTCGAACTGCGCCCGGCGCCAGGTGTCGCTCTTGAGCACCTTGCCCGTGCGGGCGCGGCGGCAGGCGGCGATGGCCTCGTCGCGGCCGGGGGCGGGGTTGGCGGCGAGGAGGTCGGGCGGGCATAGGGCGCGCAGGGCCTCGACGGTCTCGGCCGAGGGCGGCGGGGCGTCGGCGACCCATTGCTCCGACAGGGTGAAGCCGCTGCGGCGGATCATCTCGGCCATGTAGCCGTTGGTCGGGTGCAGGGTAGGGCGCCGGTCGGGCGCGACCGCGATCATCGGGTACATCGGCGCCAGTTCCGGCAGGGCATGGTTGGCGACGATGGTGCGGCCCCAGTAGAGCGCGCCGATCTCGGCGTAGTGCCGGAAGTCGCGCACGGCCACCATGCCCGCCTCGCGCATCGGCAGGATTTCCACCTTGGGCTTGGTCGGCGTCACCGTGTCGTTGGCGACGTCGATGTAGAGGCTGCCGAACTGCATGGCGTTCTGGAAATAGCGCTCGCGCAGCACGCCCCAGATGCGGCGGTGGCGGCCGCCGGCGGCCTCGTAGGCGCGCAGCGCCCGGGCGCCGGGATGGTCAGGCGCGCGCAGCCGCGGGCCCAGCGCCTCGACCACCGCGTCCGTGATCTCCAGGCAATAGCCGACCGGGTAGGGCTTGCGGCGCACGAGCTTCTCGGGCGCGGCGAGGAAGCGGGCGTCGATTTCGGCGCGCACCTCCAGCAGGAACGCCTCGATGGCGGGGAGGGCGGGGGTCAGGAAGCGGCTGCTCAGGGCGGCCTCCAGCCGGCTGGGCACCGCCGGTTCCTGCGGCAGGAGAAGGGTCTGGGTCGTCATGGAGCCTGGGTGCCGTGCTGCCTGTCCGGGCGGGACCTGCGGCCCGCATACCCCCGTATGTACCACCGCGCCCGAAGCGGAGGGCTTGCGCATTCGTACATGGCGCGGCCAAGCGCGGAGCCGGATTGGGGCGTCTCCCCCCAATTCGCCCGGGTCAGGATCGCACCCGGCCGTGTTGCTCCCCTTGAGTTAGCTTTCGGGAGCGGGAACTTGATCGGACGATATAGGGCACTGCCCATCCTGGGAGGCGCCGCCTTGCTGGCGCTCACCGGCTGTGTCGGCATGGTGGCGGACGCGGGCTCCACCGCGGCCACCGGCAAGGGTGTCACCGACCATGCGCTGAGCGCCGCCACGGGCGAGGACTGCAACCTCATCGAGGGCGCCACGCGCGAGGACCGGGACATCTGCGAGCCCGAGGGCTCGGCGCCGACGAAGAAGGATTTCAAGGGCCTCGGCAAGGACGACGACGCGGAGAAGGCGCCGGTCCGCCGCAAGGAGAGGCGCGGCTGATCCGGGAGGCCTGACGCGCACGCCGTCAGGTCACCTTGGCGGGCACCCCGTCAGGCGGACTCCACAACCTACCCCTTATTCGCTATGTTCCTGTTTCGTTCATGGTGCTGTTCCCGCTGAAGGGAACGGACGCATGGGCTTTCTGGGGAACGGAACGGGGGAAAGGTGCGGCGCATCCTGGCGCTCTGGCTGCCGAGCTTCGCCACCGACCGGCTGCGCCGGCGGATGGGCGGGCGCGCGCCTGCGGCCGACCGGCCCTTCGCGGCGGTGCTGGCGGAGCGCGGGCGGCTGATTCTCAGGGCCGTGGACGCGGCGGCCCGGGCGGCCGGCCTCGCCCCCGGCATGGCGCTGGCCGACGCCCGTGCCCTGGAGCCCGGGCTGGCGGTCGCCGACGCCGATCCCGACGGCGACGCCGCGGCGCTGGACCGGCTCTGCGACTGGTGCCAGCGCTACACCCCCTGGGCATCGGTCGATCCCTGCGCCGAGACGGCCCAGGGGGCGGGCGGGCTGCTGCTGGACGTGACCGGCTGCGCCCATCTGTTCGGCGGCGAGTACGGGCTGCTGGCCGACCTGGAGGGACGGCTGGAGCGCGCCGGCCTGTCGGCCCGCGCCGCCATCGCCCCCGGCATCGGCGCCGCCTGGGCGGTGGCGCGGCACGGCCTGTCGCCGGTGGTGCCGGCGGGCGGCGCGCTCGACGCGCTGGCGGGATTGCCGCTGGAGGCGCTGCGGCTGCCGCCCGCCACCGTCGCGGCGCTGCGGCGGGTGGGGCTGCGGCGGGTAAGCGACCTCTACGGCAAGCCCCGGGCGTCGCTGGCGGCGCGCTACGGGTCGGTGGTGGCGCTGCGCCTCGACCAGGCGCTGGCCGATCTGGAGGAACCGCTGAACCCCCGCCGCCCGGTGCCGCCGCATATGGCGCGCCTCGCCTTCGCCGAGCCGGTCTCGGTCCCTGAGGACATGGAGCGTGCGGCGGCGCGGCTGCTGGAGGAGGTCTGCCGCGGGCTGGTGCGCACCGGCGAGGGGGCGCGGCGGCTGCTGCTCTCGGCCTACCGCATCGATGCCGGGCACGAGGCGCCGCCGCAGGTGCTGGAGGTCGGCACCAGCCGCCCGGCGCGCGACCCCGCCCACCTGCTGCGCCTGTTCCGCGAGAAGCTGGACCGGCTGGAGCCCGGGCCGGGCTTCGAGCTGATGACCCTGGCCGTTCCCGCCGCCGACCCGTTCGTGGCGGCGCAGGAGGACATGGGCGGCGAGGCGGCGGCCGGTTCCCCGGCACTGCCCGTGGGAGAGTTGGTGGATCGGCTGGGCGCGCGGCTGGGGTTGCGGCGCATCGTCCGGCCGCTGCCGCGCGAGAGCTGGCTTCCCGAGCGCGCCGTGGCGCTGGTCCCGGCCGAGGCCCCGGCCGCGCCGCCGCCGCGCTCCTGGCCGGCCGACCGGGGCCGCCCCGTCCGGCTGCTGGCCCGGCCCGAACCCGTGGACGCCATGGCCCCCGTGCCCGACGACCCGCCGGTCATGTTCCGCTGGCGCGGCGACCTCTACCGCGTGAGCCTGGCCGAGGGTCCGGAGCGCATCGCCCCGGAATGGTGGCGCCGCCCCGGCGACGATCCGGCCGACGGGGACGAGGCGCGCGACTATTACCGCGTCCAGGACACGGAGGGCCGCCGCTTCTGGCTCTACCGCCTGGGCCTCTTCGTCCCGGACCGCCATGCCCGCTGGTTCCTGCACGGGTTCCTGGCATGAGGGGGAGGGCGGCAGCGTGGGCGGCGTGCGGCCTTCGACAGGCTCAGGCTGAGGAAGATTTTGCTGCTCCCGCCGTATGGGTGGGGGAGTGCCTGGCATCCCCCCTTCCTCATGCCGAGCCTGTCGAGGCACGCAGCACGCTCCAGCCTCTCCCGGGGGCGGCGCCATGAGCATCGCCTATGCCGAGCTGCAGGTGACAACCAACTTCAGCTTCCTGCAGGGCGCCAGCCATGCCGAGGAGCTGGCGCTGGCGGCCGTGGGCCTGGGCTACCGCGCCATCGCCGTGACCGACCGCAACACGGTCGCGGGGGTGGTGCGGGCCTTCCGGGCGTCCAGGAAGACCGGCATGCGGGTGCTGGTGGGCTGCCGGCTGGACCTGACGGACGGGCCCAGCCTGCTGTGCTGGCCCACCGACCGCGCCGCCTACACGCGGCTCTGCCAGCTGCTGACCATCGGCAAGATGCGGGCGCCCAAGGGGGAATGCTTCCTGACGCGCGCGGACGTTGCCGCCCATGCCGAGGGGCAGGTGCTGGCCGTCCTGCCGCCCGACCCGATGGACGGCGCCTGGCCGGCGGACCTGCGCGACTACCGCGCCCGCTTCGGCAAGGGGCTGCATGTGGCGCTGACCCACCGCTACCAGGGCGACGACCTACGCCGCATGACAAGGCTGGCGGCCCAGGCGGCGGAGCTGCGGCTGCCGACGCTCGCCACCAACGACGTGCATTACCACCATCCGGCGCGCCGCCCGCTGCAGGATGTGATGACCTGCATCCGCGACGGCGTCACCATCCAGACCGCCGGCTGGCGCCTGTTCGCCAATGCCGAGCGCCATTTGAAGGCGCCGCAGGAGATGGCCCGCCTGTTCTACCGCTTCCCCGAGGCGGTGGCGCGGACGGTGGAGATCACGGAGCGCTGCCGCTTCGACCTGTCCGAACTCAGCCACGAATACCCGGACGAGGTGGCGCCCGGCGGCGACCCGCAGCGCCTGCTGGAGGAACTGACCTGGGCCGGCGCCGCCCGCCACTGGCCGGACGGCATCCCGGAGAAGCACGCCGCCCTCATCCGCAAGGAGCTGGCCCTCATCGGCGAGATGGGGTTCGCGCCCTTCTTCCTGACGGTGGAGGACATCGTCCGCTTCGCCCGGGGGCGCGGCATCCTCTGCCAGGGGCGGGGGTCCGCCGCCAACTCGGTGGTCTGCTACTGCCTCGACATCACCGGGGTCGATCCGGACAAGAACAATTTGCTGTTCGAGCGCTTCATCTCCAAGGCGCGCGGCGAGCCGCCCGACATCGACGTCGATTTCGAGCATGAGCGGCGCGAGGAGGTGTTCCAGTACATCTACGGGAAGTACGGCCGCGACCGCGCCGGCATCGCCGCCACGGTCATCTGCTACCGCGCGCGCGGCGCCATCCGCGACGTCGGCAAGGCCATGGGCCTGTCGCTGGACATGGTCGACCGGCTGGCCAAGTCCGTCTGGGGCTGGGGGCACGAGGCGGTGGCGGACGAGCGGGTGCGGGAACTCGGCCTCGACCCCGACGACCCGCTGCTGCGCCGGACGCTGGATTTGGCGCGCGAGCTGATCGGCTTCCCCCGCCACCTCTCCCAGCATGTCGGCGGCTTCGTCATCACCCGCGGGCCCTTGTGGGAGCTCTCGCCCGTCGCCAACGCCGCCATGGACGGCCGGACCACCATCGAGTGGGACAAGGACGACATCGAGACGCTGAATATCCTGAAGGTCGATGTGCTGGCGCTGGGCATGCTGACCTGCCTGCGCAAGGGCTTCGACCTGCTGCGCCGCCATTATGGCCGCGACCTGCACCCGAAGACCGTGCCGACGGACGACCCGCGCGTCTACGACATGCTCTGCCGCGCCGACAGCCTGGGCGTCTTCCAGGTGGAGAGCCGGGCGCAGATGACCATGCTGCCGCGCCTGCGCCCGCGCAATTTCTACGATCTGGTGATCGAGGTCGCCATCGTGCGGCCGGGCCCGATCCAGGGCGACATGGTCCACCCCTACCTGCGCCGCCGCAACAAGCTGGAACCGGTGGAGTACCCGAAGGACGAGCTGCGCGAGGTGCTGGAGAAGACCTGCGGCGTGCCGCTGTTCCAGGAGCAGGCGATGCGCATCGCCATCGTCGCCGCCGGCTTCAGCCCGGAGAAGGCGGACCAGCTGCGCCGGGCCATGGCGACCTTCAAGAACACCGGCACGCTGCACCGTTTCCGCGAGGAGTTCATCGAGGGGATGATCGGCCGCGGCTACGCACCCGACTTCGCCGAGCGCTGCTTCAAGCAGATCGAGGGCTTCGGCAGCTACGGCTTCCCCGAGAGCCACGCGGCGGCCTTCGCCTTCCTGGTCTATGTCTCGGCCTGGGTGAAGCGCTTCTACCCCGACGTCTTCTGCGCCGCGCTGCTGAACAGCCAGCCCATGGGCTTCTACGCCCCCGCCCAGATCGTCCGCGACGCGAGGGAGCACGGCGTGCGGGTGCTGGAGCCGGACGTGAACGCGTCGGACTGGGATTGCGGGCTGGAGCCTATGGGCGTTCGCGACGACCAACCATATTCCGTCATCCCGGCGAAGGCCGGGACCCAGGGGTTGCAGCGGGATACGGCTGATGCAGCACCTCACGACGCTGCGGACGGACAGCGCAGGAGGCGTGCTTCATCGAGCCCGCATGGCGGCAACCCCTGGTCCCCGGCCTTCGCCGGGGTGACGGGCAGGGGAGGCGAGGATAGGGAGGGGGTAAGGGTCGGACCAAGGGGCCTCGCCACCCACGCCGTGCGCCTGGGCTTCCGCCAGATCAAGGGCTTCCGGGAGGAGGAGGCGCTGAAGCTCATGCGGGCGCGCGCCGCCGGTCCCTTCACCAGCCCGCACGACCTCTGGCGCCGCGCCGGGCTGTCGGCCGCCAGCCTGGAACTGCTGGCCCAGGGCGACTGCTTCCGCTCTCTGGGGCTGGACCGGCGGCAGGCGCTGTGGGCGGTGGGAGCGCTGGGCGAACCGGCGCCGCCGCTGCTGGCCGGGCTGGAGCCGGCGGCGAGCGAGCCGGCGGTGAGCCTGCCCGCCATGCCCATGGGCGAGCACGTGGTGGAGGATTACCGCACCCTGTCCCTGTCGCTGAAGACCCATCCGCTGGCGCTGCTGCGCCCGCGCGTGGCCGCCCACCATGGCGGGTCGAAGCGCCACCCGCTGGTGCGGGCGGAGGAGCTCGACCATCTCCGCCACGGCAGGCGCGTGGCGGTGGCGGGGCTGGTGCTGGTACGCCAGCGGCCGGGCAGCGCCAGCGGCGTCGTCTTCGTCACCATCGAGGACGAGACCGGCATCGCCAACCTCGTCCTCATGCCCGACCTGTTCGAGCGCTACCGCCGCCATGTGCTGGCCGCGCGGCTGATGCTGGCCTGCGGGCGGCTGGAGGTGGTGGGCGAGGCGCCGCACAAGGTCATCCATCTCCGCGTCGAGCATCTGGAGGACCTCTCGGCCGAGATGCGGCATCTGTCCGAGGCGCCCGACCATTACGACCCCCAATCCATGGAAGGGGGCGTCGCCCGCGCCGACGAGGTCCGCCGCAACACCCAGACCGACCCGCGCGACAAGAGGAAGGCGGAGGCGGTGGCGACGCTGTTCCCCGACGGGCGGAATTTCCGATGAGGGCGTTCTTGACAGGACGATTGCCATAAGGCCCCTTCCGCCCATGACGCCGCCCCCCAACCAAGGCCCGATGGTCGAGATCACTCCCTGGCTCCGCATCGCGGAAGCCGAGCTGGAGGAGAGCTTCATCCGCGCGGGCGGGCCGGGCGGGCAGAACGTCAACAAGGTGGAGACGGCGGTGCAGCTGCGCTTCGACGCGGCCAACTCGCCGAACCTGCCGGACTGGGTGAAGGCCAAGCTGAAGACGCTGGCCGGCAAGCGCTGGACCGGCGACGGGGTTATCATCATCACCGCCCAGCGCCACCGCACCCAGGAGATGAACCGCGCCGACGCGCGCGAGCGTCTGGTGGAGCTGATCCAGGCCGCCACGGTGCGCCAAGCCGCGCGCCGCCCGACCAAGCCGACCTACTCCTCCAAGCTGAAGCGCCTGGACGCCAAGTCCGCCCGCTCGACCGTGAAGCGGCTGCGGGGATCTCCGACGGATCGGGAGTAGGCGGGGTGGCGGTGATCTCCATTGGGCAGCGAGGCCGATGCCAATCACAATCCGTCATCCCGGCGAAGGCCGGGACCCAGGGGTTGCAGCAGGAGATCGCGTCGGTTCCCCGCCCCACGCCAAATGTCGTGGACCGGGTTCTGAAAACATCCAAAACACGCGGCTGCATGGGCCGCATCTCACTGCAACCCCTGGGCCCCGGCCTTCGCCGGGGTGACGGGTGTGGGGATGGCGGCCGGCGCGCCTCAAGCTCATCGAACGGTAAGCGGTCGTGACCACCCACCACGACGTCATCATCGTCGGCGCCGGTGCCGCCGGCCTGTACGCGGCCATCTTCGCCGGCAGACGCGGGCGGCGGGTGCTGGTGCTGGATCATGCCGAGGCGGCGGGGAAGAAGATCCTCATCTCAGGCGGCGGGCGCTGCAACTTCACCAACCTGCATGCCGACCCCAAGCGCTACCTGTCGGACAATCCGCACTTCGCCATCTCGGCCCTGAAGCGGCACACGCAGCACGACTTCATCGAGCTGGTGGACCGCCACGGCATCCCCTGGCACGAGAAGAAGCTGGGCCAGCTCTTCTGCGACCGCTCGGCCAAGGACATCGTCCGCATGCTGCTGGACGAGATGGCCGATTCCGGCGCCGCGCTGCGGCTGGCCTGCCGGGTGGACGGGGTGGAGCGCGGGCCGGACGGGCAGGGCTTCGAACTGAAAACCAGCCATGGCGGCTTCACCTGCGACAGCCTGGTGCTGGCGACCGGCGGCCTGTCGATCCCGAAGATGGGCGCCACCGGCTTCGCGCTGGATTTGGCGCGGCAGTTCGGGCTGAAGATCGTGCCGACGCGGCCCGGGCTGGTGCCCTTCACCTTCGCACCCGACGACCTGGAGCGGACCAGGGACCTCTCCGGCATCGCGCTGGACGCCTGGGTGGAGGCCGGCGGCGCGCGCTTCCGCGAGGCGCTGCTGCTGACCCACCGCGGCCTGTCCGGCCCGTCCATCCTGCAGGTCTCCAGCTACTGGGCGCCGGGGGAGTTCGTCACCCTCGACCTCGCCCCCGACATGGACCTAGCGGAGCACCTGAAGGCGCAGAAGCGCGCCCGGCCCAACGCCGAACTCAAGACCGTGCTGGGCGACCTCATGCCCCGCCGCTTCGCCGAGCGCCTGTGCGAGACGCTGCTCGAGAGCCGCCCGCTCGGCCGCATGCAGGACAAGGAGTTGGCCGAGGCCGCCGCCCTTCTGCAGGGCTGGCGCCTGCGCCCGGCCGGCACCGAGGGCTACCGCACGGCCGAGGTCATGGTCGGCGGCATCGACACCAACGAGCTCTCCTCCAAGACCATGGAGGCGCGCCGGGTGCCCGGCCTCTATGCGGTGGGCGAGGCGGTGGACGTGACGGGCTGGCTGGGCGGCTACAATTTCCAGTGGGCCTGGTCGTCCGGCTGGGTGGCCGGGCAGGCGGCGTGAGTTCGGTCGCCGCTGGCATGTGGTGCGTGCTTCGACAAGCTCAGCATGAGGGAGGGTGGATGCCAGGCACTCCTGGTTTTCCGCCGCAAGCTCGCCCGGGAGCAGCACCCACCTCCTCATCCTGAGCTTGTCGAAGGACGCACCACCTCGACGCTGCCCCGACGAACCCGCCGCGCCATTTGCCCACCTCCGGCGTTAATACCCGCGGAATGGATGCGGGAGACACCGGATGAGCCCCTTGACCCTCGCCGTCGCCAAGGCCCTGTCCTGGCTCGGCTACATCCTGATCGCGGCCGGCGTGGTGGCGGCCATCGGCACCTTCTACCTGGGCGGGGTGCCGATGCTGGCGATCGGCGGCATCGCCCTGCTGGCGGCCCTGTTCCTGGGGCTGCTCACCATCGGCTTCGGCACGAACCTGCGGCTGCTGCACACCATCTCGACCCGGTTGGACGGGGAAGGGCGCTGAGCTACTCCCACAGCCCCTCGATCCGGTCCTTGTAGTGGGCCTGGACCAGCGGCCGGCGGATCTTGAGGGTGGGGGTCATCAGCCCGTTCTCGATGGAGAAGCTCTCGGGCACCAGGGCGAACTTGCGGATGCGCTCGACCCCCGCCAGCGTCGTGTTGGCCCGGTCCACCGCGGCCGAGATCAGCTTGCGGAACTCCGGGTCCTCGCAGAGCCGGGCCATATCCTCGGTCTTGCCGCGGTCACGCGCCCAGGTGCGGGCGACATCGGCCTCGGGCACGATCAGCGCGCCGATATAGGGGCGCTTGTCGCCGACCACCACCGCCTGGCCGATCTCCGGCTCCAGCATCAGCCGCCCCTCGACCCGGGCGGGGGAGACGTTGTCGCCGCCCGAGGTAACCAGGATGTCCTTCTTGCGGTCGGTGATGACGATGCGGCCGGCCTGGTCGATATGCCCGACATCGCCCGTGTGCAGCCAGCCGTCGCGCACCGTGCGCTCGGTCGCGGCGTCGTCGCCCCAATAGCCCAGCATGACGTTCGGGCCCCGCGCCAGGATCTCGCCATCCTCGGCGATGCGCACCTCGCAGCCGCGCACCGGCGGGCCGACCGTGTCGTGGCGCGGGTTGGAGAAGCGGTTGACGCTGATCAGCGGCGCCGCCTCGGTCTGGCCGTAGCCCTGCAGCAGCGGCACGCCCAGCGCGTGGAAGAACAGCCCCGTCTCCGGGCTGAGCGCGGCGCCGCCGGAGATCAGCCCCTTGATGCGGCCGCCCAGCTTCTCCTGGATGCGGGAGCGGACCAGCCGGTCCATCATCAGATCCACCGGCACCTGCCAGAAGGGCAGGGTGCCGCCGCGCCGGTAGCGCTTGCGGCCCAGTTCCAGGGCGAGTTCGAACAGGCGCCGCTTCTTGGGATCGCCCTTCTCCACCTCGCGCTGGATGCGCTGCTGCACCACCTCGCACAAGCGCGGCACCACCATGATGATGGTGGGCTTCAGCTCCTGCAGATTGGCCGAGAGCTTGTCCAGCGCCTCGACATAGGCGATCTCCGCCCCCAGCGAGAGCGGGAAGAACTGGCCGCAGGAATGCTCGTAGGCGTGGCTCAGCGGCAGGCAGGAGAGGAACAGCTCCTCCCCCAGCCCGATCTCGTCCAGCACCTCCTGCGCGCCGGCGCAGTTGGCCAGCACGTTGCGGTGGCTCAGCACCACGCCGCGCGGCGTGCCGCCGGTGCCCGAGGTGTAGATGATGCAGGCCGGGTCGTCGCTTTGCCCGCGCGCCACCAGCGCCGCGACGTCCAACGCCGCCCCGGGCGCCGGCAGGGCGGTCCAGCGGTGGCTGGTCAGCCCCTGGGCATCGGGCAGCTCCACCGCGTCGATGGTGACGATGTGCTTGCAGCAGCTGACATGGCTGGCGGCGGTGTGGACGCGGCGCGCCAGCTGCCCGCCGGAGACGACCACCACCTGGCTGCCGCTGTCGCGCAGCACATGCTCATAGTCCGGCACGCCGATGGTGGTGTAGGCGGGCACGGTGACGGCACCCAGCGTCATCACCGCGAGGTCGGCCACCAGCCATTCCGGCCGGTTCTCCGAGACCAGGCATACCCGGTCCCCTTGGCCGACGCCCAGCGCCGACAGGCCCGCCGCCACCCGTTCCACCTCGGCCGAGACGTCCCGCCAGGAGAGGCGCCGCCATTCCTTGTCGCGCTTCACCCGCAGCAGCGGGCGGTCGCCAAGGGTGGCGGCCTGGTCGAAGAACAGGGCGGGCAGGGTCGGCCAGCGCTCGAACCGGGGGGCCGGCGGCATGGGCATCTCCTCAGGCGTTCAACCTCCGGCGGCCAGGGTGAGCCTGTCCCGGCCCTTCTCCACAACCGCCGAGGTCACCATGGCGCGCACCGGGATCGGAGACAAGAGGCAGATCGGCCGTTGGAGGTAGCGGGCGCGCGCTATGCGGGCAGCGCCAGGAAGTCGGCGGCCAGCTGTCCGATCTCCGCCGAGAGCGGCCGGTCGGCGTCAAGCGCCGGGAAGCGCGTCCGCACACGGGCGTGCAGGGACCGCGCGCAGCCGCTCCAGCCGTCGCCGCCGCGCAGATCCATGGCCTGGGTCAGCGCCATCGCCTCGATCGCCAGCACATGGGCGCAGAGCTCCAGCTGCTTCGCCGTGCGGCGCGCGGCGATGGTGCCCATGGTCACCACGTCCTGGTTGTCGGCGTTGGTGGGGATGGACTGGATGGAGGCGGGCATGGCGAGGCTGCGCATCTCCGCCACCAGCGCCGAAGCCGTCACCTGCGCCCCCATCAGGCCGCTGTGCAGGCCCACCGTGCCGCCGGTGAGGAAGGCCGGCAGCCCCTCGTTGCGGCGGCGGTCGGTGACACGGGCGACGATGCGCTCGGCATGCACCGCCATGCCGATCACCCCCAGCGACAAGCTGTCGGAGGCGTAGGCGACGTGCTGGCCGAAGAAGTTGCCGCCGTGGAGCACGTGACCGTCCTCGGCGAAGACCAGCGGGTTGTCGGTGGCGGAGTTCAGCTCGGTCTCGACGATGCGGTCGTGGTGCTCCAGCTGGTCCATGACGGCGCCCAGCAGCTGGGGCACGCAGCGGATGGTATAGGGATCCTGCAGCATGGGGCGGTCGTGCAGGACGGGACCGTCCCCGGCGGGTGCCAGCACCTCCGGCGGCTGCACCGGCGCCTGCAGTCGAGGCGCGTCGCGGGTCAGCTCCGTCAGGCGGCGGTGCGCCCATTGCTGGCCGGGATGCGGCCGGGCCACGCCGAAGCGCGGGTCGAAGGCCTCCGCATGGCCGCCGAACACCTCCGCGTTCACCACCGCCAGCTCCAGCGCCAGCTCCAGCAGCGCCCGGGCGCGGACGCCGTTCAGCGCGGCGATGCCGGTCATGGCGGAGGTGCCGTTGACCAGCGCCAGCGCCTCCTTGTGACGGAAGGCGGCGGGGGCGAGGCCGGCCTTGGCCAGCGCCGCCGTGCCGGGCATCCGCACCCCGTCGACCAAGGCCTCGCCGCCGCCGGTCAGCAGAAGCGCCACATGGGCCAGCGGGGTGAGGTCGCCGCTGGCGCCGACCGTGCCCATCTCCGGCACGACCGGCGTCACGTCGCGGTTCAGCAGGGCCAACAGGCGGCCGAACGTGTCGGCGCCGATGCCGCTGTAGCCCCGCGCCAGGCTGCTCGCCCGGGCACACATCAGCGCCCGCACCTGGTCGCGCGGCAAGGGCGCCCCGACGCCGGAGCAGAGATGGTTCACCAGGTTGCGCTGCAGCTCCTCCGCCAGCTCCGGCTGGACATGGTTCTCGGCCAGCGGCCCGTATCCGGTGGTGACGCCGTAGACCCGGCGGCGTTCCGCCACCATGCGGTCCATCACCTCGGAGGAGGCCGCCATGCGCAGCGCCGCCTCCTCGCCGACCATGACGGCGGTCCCCGCAGCGACACGGGCCACGTCCGCCAGGGTGACGGCGCCGCCGACATCGACAGGCGCTCCGGCGGAAACGGACTCGACGGAACGGGGCAGCAGGCAGTCCATCACGGTTCCTTCCGGGGCGTCAGTCATGGTCGGGCGTGACGGGCCAGTCGGCCGGCTTGCCCATCTCGGTACGGGGCAGGGTGGCGCCGAAGGTGAGCGCCCGGGGGCGCTCCGGCGGTGTCAGGCGCCCGGCCATCCAGCCCTCCAGCCCTGCCCGGAGGGAGTCGGGGGAAATGCCGGGAGAGGGGACGATGAAGGCCTTCAGCCGCAGCCCGCCCGCCACCGCGTGGGGGCGCACGGCGGCGTCGGCCACGTCGGGGTGCTCGCGCAGCACCGAGGCGACCCGGGCGGGGAAGATGTTGGTGCCGCCGACCTGCACGGCGCCGTCGCGGCGCCCCTCCAGGCGGAAGCGGCCGTCGGGCTGGAAGGCCAGATGGTCGGGCGGCTCGGCAATGAGGTCCAGCCGGGCATGGCGCAGCGCGCCGTCGGCTTCTGGCCGCCACCAGGGGAACAGGGTATAGGGGCCGGCCGGGTCGTCGCGCCAGCCGAGGCCGGCGGTCTCGCTGGAGCCGTAGATCTCCACCAGCCGCGACAGGCCTCGCAACCGCAGCAGCGCGGCCGTCTCCGCCGGCAGCGGCGCCGTGGAGCTGGTGCCGGTGGCGCCGGCGGGGATCGCGGCGCCGGCCCGGGCTGCGGCATTCCACCAATCCGGCACCGCCACCAGCAGGTCGCCGGGCCTCAGCTCGGCCACGACGCGGCCGGGCAGGCGCCCGCGCACCACCTCGACCGGAACGCCCAGCTTCAGGGGCAGCAGGACCGTGAACAGGAAGCCGTAGATGTGATGGGCCGGCACGGCGGCCAGGACCCGGGTCGTGCCCTTGAGGATGTCGGCGAGGCCGCCAGCCTCCTCCTCCAGGCGCTCCAGCGTATGGGCGCAGGGCTTGGGCTCGCCGGTGCTGCCCGAGGTGCGGAAGGTGATCTCCTGGTCGGCGCGCTCCAGCGACGCCCTGGTGATCGCCACCCAGTCGCCCAGGGTGCGGCGGCGCAGCAGATAATCCTCGAAGCCGGCGCGGTGAAGCTGCAGCGTCTCGACCAGCGCCGTCGCCAGGCTGGTCAGCTCGAGCGAATCCGCGCCGAGCCCGCCCGGGGCGATCTCCAGCCCGTCATCGTCCCAGCCGTCCGGCGCCGGGGCTCCCGGCCGCAGGCGAGACCACTCGCCCGCGACCAGGTCGACCACGACGCGGCGCAGCGTGGGGGCGTCCTGCCACCAGCGCATGCTCCGCCCGTCCTCGATCAGAGGCGCTTCACGAAGACCCAGTAGCTCTCGCCGACCAGGGCCTTCTTCATGTGCACCTTCACCTTCGTGGGCTTCATGTTGTAGTCGAAGGTGTACTCGATCATCGTGTTCAGGTTGCCGGCCTTCACGCCCGCGTCGAAGGCGCCCTTGAACGCCGGGGTGTTGGTGCAGGGCGCGACCTCGGTGAAGAAGTTCTTGCCGATCACGGCCTTCGGATCGCGGCCCGTGATGTCGCCCTCGGCGGCGTTGTACTGCATGATCTTGCCGGTTCCGTCCATCTGGACGGCGCCGAACGCCAGGCTGTCGATCTCCTTCGCGGACATCGTCGCCATCGCGTTCTCGATGTTCGCCTTGCCGAACTCGACCAGCTGCAGGTCCATGACCATGTTTTTGTCCTTCCCCTCTGTATGAAATTTCATCCGGTTTTTGTTCCGGACGGGGAGGGAGTTAGTCCGAACTAATGGAGCGACCACTGATCCGGAAGAAAATCAGCCGAAAGGCTTAGAAGTCATACCAAATAGAAGGGTTAATCCCCACAAGCGGCCTTATGACAGATTTATTACACCCGGTTCCGAATTACTCGGCCGCGGCCGGGCTCGGCGGGGTGGCGGGCCGGCGGAACGGGTAGGCCAACTGGCCCAGGAAGCTCCTCGGCATCGGGTCGTCGCAGCCGATATTCGCCGGCGGCCGGCGGTCGGGCAGGTAGCGCGTGCCGAACAGCCAGTCCCACAGCACCAGGTTCTCGCCATAGTTCCGGTTGCCCTCCTCGACATCGCGGCTGTGGTGCCAGCGGTGCAGCTCGGGCGTGTTGACGATGTAGTTCAGCCAGCCGCAGCGCATGTCGACATTGCAGTGCGTGAGGAAGCCGACATAGGTCGTGACCGCCAGCACCCAGAGGATGATCTCCTTGGGCGCGCCGACGATGAGGGCGAGGGTGAGGGCGCAGCCGGTCTTCCACAGGCTGTCGACGACATGGAAGCGGCCGGTGTTCACCACCCACAGGCGGGTGACGCTGTGGTGGACGGCATGGAAGCGCCAGAGGAACGGCGTCTCGTGCGCCAGCCGGTGCGCCCAGTACAGGCCGAACTCGCCGATCGCCAGGGCCAGCGCGACCTGTGCCGCCATCGGCCAGCCGGACGGCCACAGGCCCGACGCCTCGACCGGTCCGGCCTGCTGCACGCCCAGCATGGCGGCGCTGGCGGCCAGCGCCTGCCCGATGCCCTTGTTCAGCAGGGTGTGGCCGATGTCATTGCCGACCTGCCCGTCGGACCGGGTCCAGGCCGCCTCGTAGGGCATGGCCCGCTCCAGCAGGAGCAGCGCCGCCAGCAGGCCGAAATAGGTGAGGTTGAAGCCCAGCACCGGATGGCCGGCCCGCTGGCCCAGCCAGTAGCCGCCGATGCACAGGGCCACCAGGCCCGGCCAGAGGAGACGCGAGAGCGCCGCGCGCATGGTCCACCCGAAATCGGTAATACTGGCGCGGTTATTGCTCCTTTCGGGCGGGGTGGCAAGGGCGGGGGCGGCGGGGGGCGCCGCGCCCCGCGCTTGTCACGGATGCGTGCTCGGAGCGCTCAGGCGGCCCGGATGTTCGCCAGGAAGCCCCGGAGAGCCTCCTGCAGCTCCTCCGCCTGCCGGGTCATGGCGCGCGAGGTGTCCAGCACGCCGGCCGCGGCGGTGCCGGACTGATCGGCGCGGGCGGTCACGCTGTCGGCGCTGGTCGTCACCTCCGCCGTGCCGGCCGAGGCCTCGGCCACGTTGCGGGCGATGTCCTGGGTGGCGGCGCCCTGCTCGTCGACGGCTGCGGCGATGGAGGCGGCGATGTGGTCGATCTCCTGGATCGTCTCGGTGATGCCGCGCATGACCGAGACCGCCTCGTGCGTCGCCGCCTGGATCGCCTGGATCTGGGCGGTGATGTCGCCGGTGGCGCGCGCCGTCTGGTTGGCCAGGCTCTTCACCTCGTTGGCGACGACGGCGAAGCCCTTGCCGGCCTCGCCCGCCCGCGCCGCCTCGATGGTGGCGTTCAAGGCCAGCAGGTTGGTCTGCTTGGCGATGTCGTTGATGAGCTTGACGACCTCGCCGATGCGGCCGGCGGCCTCGCTGAGGCCTTCCACCGTGTCGTTGGTGCGCCGCGCCTCCGCCACCGCCTTGCCGGCGATCTGGGAGGAGAGGGAGACCTGGCGCGCGATCTCCTTGATCGAGGCGGACAGCTCCTCGGCCGCCGCGGCGACCGTCTCCACATTGCGCGCCGCGCGCCCGGCCGAGGCGCCGACGGCGCCCGCCAGCTCGTTGGTCTCGGCCGCGGCACCGGCCATGGTGCGGGCCGCGCCCTCCAGCGCCGTGGCGGAGCGGGTGAGTGCCGCCGCCACGCCGCTGACGCTCTGGTCCAGCCCGTCGGCGATGCGGTTGCGCGCAGCCCGGGCCTCCGCCTCGATGGAGCGGATATGCATGGTGATGGTCACGTCGATGCCCAGGAACAGCACCGTGTTCATGGCCTTCAGCGCCGCCACCAGCCGCTTGGGCTTGTAGAACATCTTCTTCACCATCACGGCGGCGAAGACGCTGAACAGGTTGCTGAGCCGGAAGAAGTAGTTGTCCATCGACAGGCCGAGCTTGGCGTGATGGAACTTCTCCAGCTCGATCACCATCGCGACGTATTCCTCGTCGAAGCGGCCGTTGAAGATCTTGGCGAAGTGGCGCGCCTGCAGCCCGACGATGTAGCGCATCGCCTCCGGGTCCTTCAGGCCCATGCGGTCGTAGGCGGCCGTCATGATCTTGTCGATGTAGGGCAGCAGGACCGCCGCCACGTCCCGAAGCGGCTCGCCGGCGCTCGCCGCGATCTGGCGGAACTTCTCCTCGAAACCGGCCGGAATGGCCGCCTTGCCCTGCTCCATGACCTTTGTCCCCCGTCATCCGGCCTCACGCGGGCCGGTTGCATGTCCCGTCTCCCGAGACTAAGCGATAGGCGGCGGGGAAGGGAAGGGCTCAGCGATCCCTTAGGAGAGTCCAGGTCAGCTCATGCTTGTTGTGCGACAGGTGCCGCACCTCGGAGCCCGGAATCTCCGCGAAGGCGCGGGCGGTGGCGTGGTCGGTGTCGCCCTGGAACTTGATGGTGCAGACGAAGTTGCGCGCCAGCCCCGACTCCAGCCACGCGCGCACCAGCCGCAGCAGCCGCTCCGGATAGCAGATTACGTCGCTGCACAGCCAGTCGACCGGGCCGACATCCTCCGGCTTCAGTCCGAAGGCGCTCTCCTGCCGCGTCTCGACGCCCGGTAGCCTGACGATGGCGGGGTCGAGCGGCGCCTTGTCGACGGCGACCACAGAGGCGCCCAGCGACTGCAGCACCCAGGTCCAGCCGCCCGGGCTGGCGCCGAGGTCCAGGCAGCGCTCCCCCGGGCCGGGATGGCGGCCCAGCAGGGTGAAGGCTTCCCACAGCTTCAGATAGGCGCGGGCCGGCGGGGCGGAGCGGTTCTCGACGAACTGCACCTCGCCGTTGGGGAAGGCGCTGGTGCAGCGCGGCGCGGCCAGGATCGTGCCCTCGTCCAGCAGGGTCCAGCTGCCCAGCGGGGCCGTCGGCGCGGGGAAGGGGAAGGCCAGGGGCTTGGCCGAGACGTGCGGCAGCAGATCCTGGATCAGCTTGGCGCGGCGGTGGTGGCTGGGGGCGTAGACCGCCCAGTTGCGCTGGATCGACCGCAGCGCCTTGGCGCCCTGCTTGATCGAGGGGATCGGCAGGACCACCGGGTCGATCCAGCCATTCTGCGCCCAGGCGACCGGCCGGTGGGGCGTGTGCGTCAGGACCAGCCGGCCATGGACCGAGGCGACGTCGTCGCCCAGCTCCTCCAGCAGCGGCTCCAGATATTCCTCGGCCGCCAAATAGGCGGCGCCCCCGAACGGGGTTCCGTCGGGGGCGCCGGACGGGGAGGCCCCCGTCGACTCGGTGCTGTCGCCGCTCAAGGTGCTCAGGGCAGCATTTCGGACGAGGCGATGACCGCCTGGGTCCGGTTGCGCACGCCGAGCGAGCGCATGACCGCGGTTACGTGGATCTTCACCGTGCCCTCGGACAGGCCCAGCTCGTAGGCGATCTGCTTGTTCGACTTGCCCTCGCGCAGGCAGCGCAGCACGTCGCGCTGGCGCTGGGTCAGCGAGGGCGCGCCCGGCTGGCCGGACGAGGCGCCCTGGCCGACGGTCGAGTTGCTGTCGCCGTGGATCGCGACCGGGGGCACGTAGATGCCGCCGGAGAAGACCAGGTTCAGCGCGCCCAGCATGATCTTGACGCTGGAGGATTTCGGGATGAAGCCCGAGGCGCCGGCATCGAGCGCGGCGCGCACGTCGGACTGGCTCTCCGAGGCCGAGACGATGACCACGGGGGTGCCGGCCTGCAGCTCGCAGATCTGCTGGATGCCGGAGAAGCCCGGCCAGCCCGGCATCTGCAGGTCGAGCAGGATCAGGTCGAATTCCTGGTCGCTCTGGCAGAAGGCGAGGGCCTCGTCGAAGGTCCCGGCTTCCGTGAAGCTGGCGTCGGCGCTCAGCTGCGTCAGCAGCCGGCACATGCCCTCGCGGAAGAGCAGATGGTCATCGCCGATCAGGATGTTCATATCGAGTTCCCATGGCACTGGTTCGGCCCAGGCTGGTCGCGCGCGACCTGATCCGCAGCCTTCCTGCCGGCAGGATACCAGCAAGGGATGCAGCGGAAAGCCCGGATTTACTACAAAGCCGGAACGTGCCTGTCACGGGATTTCGCCCGCAGCCGCCCGACGCTGACTTACGTTCTAGACCGTTCCGCCCTCGTTTCGTCCCTGCCAATCCGTGGCAGTAGGGTCGAACCTTGGTCTTAGGGCATAGACGGAATGGATAACCCATCCGGTCGAGTTGTGACCTTTGCAGGCGGATCCGATTGGCGCGTTTGACAATCATTCGCAGTCGCACTAGGGTACTTACGTCATCGCCGTGACGGGAACCGCCCTCATGTATGTCTGCATTTGCAATGCCTTCACCGAGAAGAAGGTGAAGGGTCTGCTGGACCAGGGTGTCCGTTCCGCCGCACAGGTTTACGCCGGACTCGGCTGCGCGCCGCAGTGCGGCAAGTGCGTGCCCTACGTCCGCGACATGATCCGCGACCATGCCGCCGCCAACGACGCGGCCCCCTGCGCCTCCGCCGCGGCCGAATAGGACCGCCGGCCGGCGGTCTCTCCCTGGTTGACGCCCTCCGCGCACCCCACATGATGGGATGAGAGGGACACAGCCGGGCAGGGGCATGGCGGACGAGAAGCTTCCCGAGAAGACGGGCACCAGCGCCGAGATCGAGGCGTTCCTGCGCAAGGTCGCCGCCGCGCCGCCGCCGCCCCGGACCGAATCGGCCGGCCGCCTGATGTTCGCGCTCGACGCCACCGCCAGCCGCCAGCCCACCTGGGACCGCGCCTGCCACATCCAGGGCGAGATGTTCACCGCCGCGGCCTCCGCCGGCCGGCTGGAGGTGCAGCTGGTCTTCTACCGCGGCTTCGGCGAGTGCCGCTCCACCGCCTGGGTGGCCGATGCCGGCGAGCTGGCCCGGCTGATGGGCAAGGTCTCCTGCGTCGGCGGCCAGACCCAGATCGCCCGCGTCCTGTCCCACGCCGCCAAGGAGACCGCGAAGAAGAAGGTCAACGCCCTGGTCTTCGTCGGCGACGCCTGCGAGGAGGATGCCGACCATCTCTGCCATCTGGCGGGCCAGCTGGGTCTGCAGGGCGTGCCGGTCTTCGTCTTCCACGAGGGCGGCGACCCGGCCGTCCGCTACGTCTTCGCGCAGATCGCCAAGCTGTCGGGCGGCGCCTACTGCCCCTTCGACGCCGCCAGCGCGCGCCAGCTGCAGGATCTGCTGCGGGCCGTGGCGGTCTACGCCGCCGGCGGGCGGCGGGCGCTGGAGCTGCACGCGAAGGGCGCGTCGGAGCCGGTCCTGCGCCTGACGCGGCAGCTGGGAAAAGCCTGAGGCCATGCAGATCCTGCTCCTCGGCCTGGCGATCCTCATCGGCCTCTACCTGCTGGCGCGCGCCTTCCTGGCCGCCGACCCGCGCACCCTGGCCCTGGCGCTGAAGTGGCTGGCGGGGATCGTCGCCGCGCTGGCGGTGCTGGCCTTCGTGCTGACCGGGCGGCTGGGCATGCTGTTCGGGCTGGCGGCGCTGCTGCTGCCGCTGGTGCGCCGCTTCTCCCTGTGGAAGTGGCGGCCGAGCGCCTGGGGTACCGCCGGGAGCGCGCAGCCGCGGGCCGATACCAGCGTCGAGACCGACACGGTGCGGGTCTGGCTGGACCACGCCACCGGCGCCATGGACGGCGAGGCCAGGGTCGGCCCCATGGCCGGCGAGCGGCTGTCGGCCTTGTCGCTGGAGCGCATCCTGGAACTGCTCAGCCACGCTCGGCGCGAGGACGCCTCCGCCGTGGCGCTGCTGGAGACCTATCTCGACCGCCACCATGAGGGATGGCGCGAGGCCAGCGGGGAGGCGGAGCCCGAGCCCGACCAGCCGGCGTCCGGCCGCTCCGGCATGAGCGCGGCGGAGGCCTACGAGGTGCTCGGCCTTTCCGAGGGGGCGACCGAGGAGGACATCCGCCAGGCGCATAAGCGCCTGATGATGCGCAACCATCCCGACCAGGGTGGAAGCACCTATTTGGCGGCGCGGATCAACCAGGCGAAGGACATCCTTCTGGGGAAGCGACGCGCCGGCACCTGACCCCAAGGGGTGCGTCCCCGCTGCTTTGGGTGGGTTGCGGGGGCCCGCGACAAGGGCGTACACAGAGTCTGGCGCCCGGGCCTGACGGTTAACGGCAGGCGGATGGGCGCCCTCGAGTTCTCAGGTTCTAGGGACGTCCAAATGGTCAAACCCGTGCGCAAGGCCGTCTTCCCGGTCGCGGGCCTCGGCACCCGCTTCCTGCCCGCCACCAAGGCTATCCCCAAGGAGATGCTGACGCTGGTGGACAAGCCGCTGATCCAGCATGCGGTGGAGGAGGCGAGGGCCGCCGGGATCGAGATGTTCGCCTTCGTCACCAGCCGCGGCAAGACCGCGCTGGAGGACCATTTCGACTATAATTCCGAGCTGTCGCAGACCCTGAAGTCACGCGGCAAGGACGAGCTGCTGAAGGCGGTGGAGGCGGCCCAGATCGAGAGCGGCCGCTTCGCCTTCGTCCGCCAGTCGCAGCCGCTGGGCCTGGGCCACGCGGTGTGGTGCGCGCGCGAGTTCATCGGCGACGAGCCCTTCGCGGTCATCCTGCCGGATGAGCAGGTGCTCAGCGACAAGCCGTGCCTCGCTCAGATGATGGATGTCTACAAGGAGGTGGGGGGGAACCTGCTCTCCGTGTTCGACGTTCCCCGCGAGCAGACCAACAAGTACGGCATCCTCGACATCGAGGGGGACGACGGGCGCCTCGCCAAGGTGAAGGGGCTCGTCGAGAAGCCGGACCCGTCGGTGGCACCGTCCACACTTTCGATTCAAGGCCGCTACATCCTGCAGCCCGAGATTTTTCAACACCTTCAGCGCTTCGAGAAGGGAGCCGGCGGCGAAATCCAGCTGACCGACGCGATGGCCCGGCTGATCGGCACCCAGCCCTTCCACGGCTTCCGTTTCGAGGGGCAGCGGTTCGACTGCGGCGACAAGCTGGGCTTCGTCCTGGCCAACGCCGCCTATTCGCTGGCCCGGCCCGACATGGCGGACAAGGTCCGCAAGGCGCTGAGGGAGATGCTGTAACGCGCACCCGGGGCCAAGCCCCGGGGCGGCACAATCCCGTCTAGGAGGAACTGATGCGTATCGCGGTGATCGGTACCGGGTACGTCGGGCTCGTCTCCGGCGCCTGCTTTTCCGAGTTCGGCGTCCAGACGTGCTGCGTCGACAAGGACGCCGGCAAGATCGAGCGGCTGAAGCGCGGCGAGATCCCGATCTACGAGCCCGGCCTGGAGGATCTGGTCCTCAAGAACACCAAGGCCGGCCGCCTGTCCTTCACCACCGACCTCGCGTCGGCCGTGAAGGACGTGGACGCCGTCTTCATCGCCGTGGGCACGCCGTCCCGGCGCGGCGACGGCCATGCCGACCTGTCCTACGTCTACGCGGCGGCGGAGGAGGTGGCGCATGCGCTCGACCCGAACCGCTACACGGTGATCGTCACCAAGTCGACGGTGCCGGTCGGCACCGGCCGCGAGGTGGCCCGCATCATGCGCCGCGCCCGCCCGGAGCTGGATTTCGACGTCTGCTCGAACCCGGAGTTCCTGCGCGAGGGCAACGCCATCGGCGACTTCATGCGGCCCGACCGCGTCGTCATCGGCACCGACAGCGACCGCGCCCGCAAGGTGATGCGCGGCCTCTACCGCCCGCTCTACCTGATCGAGACGCCGATCGTCATGACCAGCCTGGAGACCTCCGAGCTGATCAAGTACGCGGCCAACACCTTCCTGGCGATGAAGATCACCTTCATCAACGAGATCGCCGATCTCTGCGAGAAGGTGGGCGCCGACGTCCACGACGTGTCCAAGGGCATCGGGCTGGACGGCCGCATCGGCAAGAAGTTCCTGCATCCGGGGCCCGGCTACGGCGGCAGCTGCTTCCCCAAGGACACGCTGGCGCTGGTGCGCACCGCGGCCGACCATGAGTCGCCTCTGCGCATCATCGAGACGGTCGTCGACATCAACGACAAGCGCAAGAAGGCGATGGCCGGCCGCATCATCCAGGCCGCGGGCGGCTCGGTGGACGGCAAGCGCGTCGCCATCCTGGGCGTCACCTTCAAGCCGAACACCGACGACATGCGCGACGCGCCGTCGCTGGACATCATCCCGGCGCTGGTGGAGGCGGGGGCGGAGGTCCACGCCTTCGACCCGGCCGGCATGCACGAGGCCGAGAAGCTGCTGCCGGACGTGACCTGGTGCACCGACGCCTACGAGGCGCTGACCGATGCCGACGTGGTGGCGATCCTGACGGAGTGGAACGAGTTCCGCGCCCTGGACCTCCGCCGCATCCGCGAGCTGATGAAGTCGCCCGTTATGGTCGACCTCAGGAACATCTATAATCCCGAGGACATGGAGATGGCGGGCTTCGAGTACAGCTCGATCGGCCGCCCCACCATGGTCGCGAACAATGTGCGGGAGAAAGCGCTGACATGAGCCAGGTCCACAAGTTCCACCCGACGGTGCTGCGCGAGTACGACATCCGCGGCATCATCGGCAAGACGCTCACCGCCGCCGACGCCCGCGCCATCGGCCAGGGCTTCGGCACGCTGGTGGTGAAGAACGGCGGCAAGCGGGTCTCCATCGGCTATGACGGCCGCCTCTCCTCGCCGGAGCTGGAGGCCGCCTGCGTCGAGGGGCTGAAGTCGACCGGGCTGGAGGTGCTGCGCATCGGGCTGGGCCCCACGCCGATGCTGTACTTCTCGGTCCGTCACCTCGGCCTCGACGCCGGCGTGATGATCACCGGGTCGCACAACCCGCCGGATTACAACGGCTTCAAGATGATGCTGGGCAAGGGCCCGGTCTACGGCCAGCAGATCCAGGAGATCGGCCGGCTGGTGCAGACCGGCGACCTCATCGCCCAGGCCGGCGGCCGCGACCAGACGATCGACATCAAGGACGAGTATGTCGACCGCCTGCTGAAGGACTATGACGGCACGACGGACCTGAAGGTCGCCTGGGACGCCGGCAACGGCGCCACGGGCGAGATCCTGCGCCGCCTGACGAAGAAGCTGCCCGGCCAGCACACGCTGCTGTTCGACGACATCGACGGCAACTTCCCGAACCACCACCCGGACCCGACCGTCCCCGAGAACCTCGAGGACATCATCCGCACGGTGGAGACGGAGAAGTGCGCGCTCGGCATCGCCTTCGACGGCGACGGCGATCGCATCGGCGCGGTGGACGAGCATGGCCGCATCGTCTGGGGCGATCAGCTCGTGGCGATCTACGCTTCCGACGTGCTGCGCGAGCACCCGGGCGCCACCATCATCGCCGACGTGAAGGCGAGCCAGACGCTGTTCGACGAGATCGAGCGCCTGGGCGGCAAGCCGCTGATGTGGAAGACCGGCCACTCGCTGCTGAAGGCGAAGATGGCGGAGACGGGCTCGCCGCTGGCCGGCGAGATGTCGGGCCACATCTTCTTCGCCGACAAGTATTACGGCTTCGACGACGCGCTGTACTGCGGCGTGCGCCTGCTGGGGCTGGTCAGCCGCATGGGCCCGCTCTCGGCCCTCCGCGACCGGCTGCCGCCGGTGTTCAACACGCCGGAGGTCCGCTTCCAGGTCGACGAGGAGCGCAAGTTCGTCGCCGTGGACGAGGTGAAGGCCCGGGTCAAGGCCTCGGGCGCCGACGTCAACGACATCGACGGCGTGCGCGTGAAGACCGCCGACGGCTGGTGGCTGCTGCGCGCCTCCAACACCCAGGACGTGCTGGTGGCCCGCGCCGAGGCTTTCAGCGAGGAGGGCCTCGAGCGGCTGAAGGACAGCATCCGCGAGCAGCTGACGGCCAGCGGCATCGCCGCCCCGGCTGACTTCTGAGACCGGGCGCAGCGGTGAGGGAAACCCCGTCCGCCGAAAGGCGGGCGGGGTTTTTCGTTGTGGGTGGAGGTGCCGAGCGGCCGATCCCACTCTAATCCGTCACCCCGGCGACGGCCGGGGCCCAGGGGTTGCAGTGGGATGCGATGGACGCAGCACTGGTCTGGTTTGTGGGTCGCATGGAGGCAAAGCCGTAATGCGACACCCCGGTCGGAGCATGTCGCATTGCGCTCCTCTCCATGCGACCTACGACGCTTCATCGACGGTGCATTGCTGCAACCCCTGGGTCCCGGCCTGCGCCGGGATAACGGGTTGAGCGGGCGACGGCGGTACAGCCCGATTCCGCCGCCAGCCAAATCCCCTACCGCTTCATCACCAGCCCGACTTTGAACGCCAGGAACCAGAACAGCGCGGCGGCGGGGACGAAGAAGACGACGGATGCCCACTGCGCCGTGGTCACCCCCTCGGCGTTCAGCAGTTCCGGGCCGCTCAGCCCGTCGGCGCCAGCCAGGAACAGGGTGGTCATGTTCTGCGCGAAGTGGACGCCGATGGCCGGTTCCAGCCGGTCGGCGCGCCAGGTGACGGCGGAGAGGAACAGCGACAGCCCGGCCAGCAGCGCGAAGGTGGGCAGGCCGACATGGGTCGTGGCGTGGCCCAGGGCGAAGGGGAGGGCGACCACGATGGCCGGGCCGACCGCGCCCCGGAACAGCAGGTAGAGCCCCTGGCTCATATAGCCGCGGAACAGCATCTCCTCGGCCGAGACCTGCAGGAAGACGGCGGCGCCGGTGATGGCGACGGTGCGCAGCGCCAGCGACCAATCGATCTGCAGCGGTTCACCCGTCGCCAGAGCGGCGCCGGTGACGGCGGCGCCCAGGATCGCGCCCCACAGCAGGAAGGCGCGCAGCAGCAGCCCCGGGCTCAAGGACCCGTCGGCGCTGATGAGGGTGCGCCAGGAGCGGCGGTGCAGGGGCCGCATCATCGCCGCCAGTACCAGGGCGACCGCGCCCATGCACATGAAGGCGGCCAGCAGGAACAGCGGGCCGGCATGTGCCTCGGCGTTGGCCAGGCCGAGCGGCTTCATCACGAAGATGCCGATCAGGACGCTGATCACCAGGAAAGCGCAGACGGCGCCGAGCGTGCCCCAGAAATAGGGCGTGAAGCGCTCGCCATTGGCGATGCCGCGCGCCAGGTAGGGGTGCCGGTGCACGGCCTCGCCGACCGGCTCCTCGATCCGCGCATCCATCGGCGTTCCTCTCCCTGCCGCGCCCTGCCGTCTGGATAACACGCGGGGCGGAGGAGGGGCCCGCAAATGACGAGGGCCGCTCCCCATGAGGGAGCGGCCCGGTCGGAAGCCGATGCTGCGGGCGGGTCAGAGACCCTTGGGCGGCACCGTCAGGCAGGTGGCACCGGCCTTGGCGAGGCGGGCGCAGGCGGCGCGGGCCGTCTTCTCGTCCAGCCCCATCAGACGGGCGCGGTAGATGGTGCCGCGGTCGGCGCGGGCCTCGCTGAGATGCGGCACGGCGCCGTTCAGCAGCCCGCCGGCCCGCTCGGTCGCCTGGGCGACGGCGCGCTGGCTGGCGGCCCGGTCGGAGAAGGCGCCGACTTGGACGCCCCAGCCCGACGGGGCGGCCTGGGTCGCCATCTCGGGCGCCAGCGGCGCGGCGACGGCGGTGCCGGTCAGGCCGAGGTCGGCCTTGGCGACGGCGTTGACCACGTCGCCGATGGTCGGGTCGGTGCGCTCGGCCGGGGCCGGCTTGGCCTTGCCCTTGGCGGCGACCAGCACGCGGGCGCCGGCGGCGCCGGAGAAGCCGCGGTCCAGCAGCTCGGCCATGTGGCGGTCGCGCCAGCCGGAGGTCTCGCCGCCCATGACCACGCCGATCAGGCGGCGGCCGTCGCGCGTGGCCGAGGCGACCAGGTTGAAGCCCGAGGCGTTGATGAAGCCGGTCTTCAGCCCGTCCATGCCCTCGTAGCGGGACATCAGCCGGTTGTGGTTGTGGTGGTTGGCGCCGCGGAACTGGAAGTTCGTGGTGCTGAAGTAGCGATAATACTTCTTGTGGTCGTAGATCAGCGCCTGGCCCAGCCGCGCCATGTCGCGGGCGGTGGTCAGCTGCTGCGCGTTGGGCAGGCCGTTGGCGTTGCGGAAGGTGGTCCGCGTCATGCCGATCTTGCGGGCCTTGTCGGTCATCATCTGGGCGAACTTGGCCTCGGTGCCGCCGATCGCCTCCGCCAGAACGACGGAGGCGTCGTTGGCCGACTTGGTGACCAGGGCGAGGATCGCGTCCTCGACCTCGATGCTGTCGCCGGCGCGCAGGCCGAGCTTGCTGGGCGCCTGGCCGGCGGCGCGGGCCGAGACCGGCAGGCGCTGGTTCAGCTGCAGCTTGCCGGAATTCAGCGCGTCGAAGGTCAGGTACAGCGTCATCATCTTGGTCAGCGACGCCGGGTAGTTCCGGGTGTCGGCGCCGCTGGCATGCAGCACCGCGCCCGTCTCCGCGTCGATGACGATGGAGGCGTACTTGGCCGCGGCGCTGGTGGACAGGCCGCTCAGCAGGAGGAGGCAGACGATCGCCGAGAAGAACAGGCGGGCGGGCGCCGAAAGATGGCGCGAATAAGTATGGACCACGGTCGGAAACCCCTTCATCCCAGGCCGCGTCAGCGCGATACCAGCCAAGGTAAATGCACGCTGAATCAGTGTCTAGCGGAGATTCGTTGAGGTGGAGCGTTCGAGTCGGCCTCGAAATCGCCACATCTCGCGTCGGGCTTATACCATTCGGGGAGGCGATTCCGCTGTGACAAGCCCCTCGAAACCATCCCCCGCCCTGGGGCATTATCATGACATGGCGACGTGGCGACCCCTTCCGGGACATGCGACCGCCCTGGCGGCGGCGCTGCTGTCGGCCGGCTGCGCCACCGGCGTGCCGGACCGGAGCGCCCGGCCGTCCGAGCCCCTGACCTGGGCCGCCTACCTGCAGGCGGAGGACCTCCGTTCCGCCTGCGCCGCCAAGAAGCTCGACCATTTCCGCCTGGTGATGAACCCGCCCGCGCCGGGCGCGCGGGTGAGGGTGTACGACGTGGTCGGCCAGCCCGACGGCAGTGCCCTGGTGGAAGGCCGCTTCATGGGCGTGGGCAGCCTCTCCGAGATCAAGCCGTCCGACCGGCTGGCCGCCTGGGACGGGCGGCTGGATCGGATGGTGCTCGACCCGCGCGCCTATGCCCAGGTGCGGGCGCGCCTGTCCTGGACCGGCGCCTTCACCGGTTCCGAGGGGCGTTTCGACATGAGCGGCTCGCGCCTCAGCTGGATCGCCGGCGGCTGCCATGGCGGCAGCTTCTTCCGGTCGGCCTTCGCCTTTCCGCCGGGGATGGTCGACGAGGTGGCCTTGCGCCCGCGCTGACGCGCGTTCATGACGGTTATGCTGCGCTGCACAAAAATGCCGTTGACACCCGGTCCGGGCTCCCCCATATACGGTCCATGTTGCATTGCAGCATGGCGTCGGATCTCGTCCGCGGCGCCGTGCGCCAGGAGCGGGTACCGGATCGGTCCGGGCCGTCATCCGGGGATCGGACGAGGATGATAGATGTCCAAGGAGACAGTTCGATGACCACCGTCCGCACCACCGCCAAGACCACCGCTCCCAAGACCGCCGACCAGGTCGCCACCGACGCCAAGCAGACCCTGGAGGCCAATGTCCAGGCCGCCCAGGAGGTCGCCGCCAAGACCGTCGACCAGGCCGTCGCCCTCACGAAGGAGCAGGTCGAGAAGGTCAGCAAGCAGGCCTTCCAGACCTATGACGAGCTGACCGCCTTCAACAAGGGCACGGTCGAGGCCGTCGTCGCCTCCAGCCAGATCCTGGCGAAGGGCTTCGAGACCGTCTCCAAGACCTGGGTCGCTTTCGCCCAGTCCTCCATGGAGCAGTCCGTGTCGGCCGCCAAGGCGCTGATGACCGTGAAGACGCTGCGCGAGGCGATGGACCTGCAGGCCGAGTTCGCCCGCACCAGCTTCGACACGCTGGTCGCCGAGACCACCAAGGTCTCCGAGCTCAGCGTGAAGGTCGCCAACGAGGCGATCGAGCCGATCTCGGCGCGCGTCAATGCCGCCGTCGAGAAGTTCGGCAAGGCCAAGCTGGCCGCCTGATCCAGGCGACCGCGACGGCGGGGCTCCGGCCCCGCGATCGGATCGAGCCCGGCGTCCCCGCGACGCCGGGCTTTTTCTTTGCCCCGATCCTGCGCTTGACGCCGGCGGGCGGGCGGGGATTAGGGGGAGGCGCCCGGCCCTAATCGGCGGAGCGCGCGTGGTAGCCGGGCGGAGAAACCCCTTGCCGACTGGGGCGTCGCCGGTCGCGGCGGGGGAAGGGGGGCCCTTACCGCCTTTGGTCCCGGCAACCTTTCGCCTCCGGCCCGTGTTCCCTAGGCGTGCGGTCGCTCAGCGGCGGTCAGGGTCCTGGCGGGTGCCTTCCGTGTCCCGAATTTGATTGGGGTCGGGGGAGGCTTCCGGCGAGATCGGGCCTTCCAACCGGGTCATGGCACATCATATGATCATGGAGGATGACCTCGGGATGAGTGACGACCTCTGATTATCATGGCTGACAAAGACAAGCACGGCGACGAGGGGACCGTGACGGGCGTGGTCGTCAAGGCCAAGCCCAAGACGAAGAAGCCGTCTATGTACAAGGTCCTGATGTTGAATGACGATTATACTCCCATGGAGTTCGTCGTTCACGTCCTGGAACGCTTCTTCAACAAGAGCCGTGAAGAGGCTACCCGCATCATGCTCCAGGTGCACCGTCGCGGTGTCGGGGTTTGCGGCGTCTTCACCTACGAGGTGGCGGAGACCAAAGTGACGCAGGTCATGGATTTCTCCCGCCAGCATCAACATCCTCTGCAGTGTACCCTTGAGAAGGATTAGCTAGGTCATGCTCTCGCGTAACCTCGAGCAGACGCTCCACCGAGCCTTAGCTTATGCCAACGAGCGCCGCCACGAGTACGCTACCCTCGAACACCTCCTGCTGGCGCTCACCGAGGATCAGGACGCGGTAGCCGTCCTTCGCGCCTGCGGGGTCGAGCTCGACAAGCTCAAAGGTGAGCTCGGCGAGTATCTCGACAACGAACTCACCAACCTGATCACCAACCGTCCCGACGACGCCAAACCGACTGCGGGCTTCCAGCGCGTGCTCCAGCGGGCGGCGATCCACGTCCAAAGTTCGGGTCGTGAAGAGGTGACGGGAGCCAATGTGCTGGTTGCCTTGTTCTCCGAGCGTGAGAGCCATGCGGTCTATTTCCTGCAGGAGCAGGAGATGACCCGGTTCGACGCGGTCAACTACATCTCTCACGGCATCGCCAAGGCCCCGGGACGAACCGAGCAGAAGCGCGTTTCAGGTGCCGACGATGACGCCCAGGCGGAGAAAGTCGTGAAGAAGGGCACCGAAGCGCTAGAAGCGTACTGTGTGAACCTCAACAAGAAGGCCGCCACGGGCAAGATCGACCCGTTGATCGGCCGCGAGCAGGAGGTGGAGCGGACGATCCAGATCCTCTGCCGCCGCTCGAAGAACAACCCGCTCTATGTGGGTGACCCCGGCGTGGGCAAGACCGCGATCGCGGAGGGCCTGGCCCGCCGCATCGTGAACGGCGAGGTGCCGGAGGTCCTGCGCAACGCCACGATCTTCTCGCTCGACATGGGCTCGCTGCTGGCCGGTACCCGGTACCGCGGCGACTTCGAGGAGCGGCTGAAGAGCGTGCTCCAGGAACTGGAGCACCTCGAAGGCTCCGTGCTCTTCATCGACGAGATCCACACCGTCATCGGCGCCGGCGCCACCTCCGGCGGCGCGATGGATGCCAGCAACCTGCTGAAGCCCGCGCTCGCCAACGGCAGCCTGCGCTGCATCGGGTCGACGACGTACAAGGAATACCGGAACTACTTCGAGAAGGACCGGGCCCTGGTGCGGCGCTTCCAGAAGATCGACGTCAACGAGCCCAGCATCGAGGACGCGATCAAGATCCTGGAAGGCATCAAGACCTACTACGAGAAGCACCACAAGGTCCGCTACACGAAGGAAGCGGTGCGCACCGCGGTGGAGCTGTCGGCGAAGTACATCGGCGACCGCAAGCTGCCGGACAAGGCGATCGACATCCTGGACGAGGTCGGCGCCGCGCAGATGCTGCTGCCCGAGAGCAAGCGGAAGAAGACCATCCAGGTCAAGGACGTGGAGGCGGTGGTCGCCAAGATCGCCCGCATCCCGCCGAAGAGTGTCAGCCGCGACGACAAGGAAGTGCTCAAGAACCTGGAGCGCGACCTGAAGACGATGGTGTTCGGCCAGAACGCCGCCATCGACGCGCTGGTCTCCGCGATCAAGCTGGCCCGCGCCGGCCTGCGCGATCCGGAGAAGCCGATCGGCAACTACCTGTTCTCCGGCCCGACGGGCGTCGGCAAGACCGAGGTTTCGCGCCAGCTGTCGCGTACCCTGGGCATCGAGCTGGTCCGCTTCGACATGTCGGAGTACATGGAGCGCCACACGGTCAGCCGTCTCATCGGCGCGCCCCCGGGCTATGTCGGCTTCGACCAGGGCGGCCTGCTGACCGACGCGGTCGACCAGCACCCACATTGCGTGCTGCTGCTCGACGAGATCGAGAAGGCCCACCCGGACCTGTTCAACATCCTGCTGCAGGTGATGGATAACGGCAAGCTGACCGACCATCACGGCAAGACGGTCGATTTCCGCAACGTCATCCTGATCATGACGACCAATGCCGGCGCGTCCGACATGGCCAAGGAAGGGGTCGGCTTCGGGTCGACCACGCGCGAGGGCGAGGACGAGGAAGCGATCAAGAGGATGTTCACGCCCGAGTTCCGCAACCGGCTCGATGCGATCGTTCCGTTCCACTATTTGCCGCCGGAGGTGGTGG
>DASPNP010000030.1:0-26845 GCA_035626475.1 Azospirillaceae bacterium | reverse complement strand
TCGCCGGTGAAGTCCGCCACGCCGGCCACCGTGGTGCTGCCGCCGGCGCTGCCGACCTCCTTGAAGCCGGCGCCGCCCTTGGTCTGGTCCCAGGTCACCAGCGAACCGTCGGTCCGCCGCAGCAGGAACTCGGTCGGGGTGGCCGCCGGCTGGACGGTGAGCCGGTAGCTGCCGCTGATGCTGTCGCCGAAGCCCCGGGCGACCAGGTAGTAGGTGCCGCTCTCCGTCGGGACGAAGCTCACGCGCGAATTCGTTCCGCTGCCGAAATCATCGTTCTCCGCCAGAGGCAAGGCACCCGTCGCGCCGTAAAGGAACAGGTGCGGATCGCCCAGGGCGCCGATGCCCATCTCCTCGCCGTCGAGCGTGATCACATAGGTTTGGCCGGAGGCCAGGGAGACGCGGAACCAGTCGGCATCGCCCGCCCGTTCCAGCACGCCGGACGCCGTTCCACCCACGGCGATCGTTCCGGTAGTGGAACGGTTCGCGGCGTAATCGTCGCGGTCGACCTCGACCAGGCTGAGCGTGTAGCTGCCGGCATAGCCGCCCTCGAAAGCCGAGGCGGCGAGATAGTGGCGGCCGGAACTCGCCGCGGTGAAGACAAGCCGGGCATTCACGCTGCTGGCGGTGTCGTCGTTCTCCACCAGCGCCGCGCTTCCCGCGGGCCCGTACAGGGCCAGGTAGGGGTCGGCCAGCGAGCCCCGGCCGGTCGCCGCCCCCTCGAGATCGGCCTGGTAGGTGGCGCCGGCCTCGAGATCGACCGCGAACCAGTCGCTGTCGCCCAGCTGTTCCAGCGTTCCCGTCACGCTCCCGCCGATGACCGCCTGCGCCGCCGTCGTGCGGTCGGCGGCCACCATGTCCGTGCCGGAGGGGGCGGAGACCCTTACCGTGTAGGTGCCGCCGTAGCCGTCCTGGAAGGCGCGGGCCGAGACGAAATAATCCCCGGACGCGGTCGGCCGGAACACCAGGGCGGAATCGAAGAAGCCGCCGTCGGCGTCGTCGTTCGAGGCCAGCAGCGCGCCGGCGGGGTCGTGGAGATAGAGGAACGGGTCGCGGAGCGTCCCGCCGCCGCCGGCCGCGCCGACCAGCTCGATCCGGTACTCGCGCCCGGCCTCGAGGGACAGGCGGAACCAGTCGGCGTCGCCCGCCGCCTCCAGCCGCCCCGTGGCCTGCCCGCCGGGAGCGACCGTGCCGGTGGTCGCGGTGCCCGCGGCATAATCGTCCGTGCCGGCGCCGTCGTCATTGACGATCGTGGCGCGGCCGATGCCGCGCAGCGGGTCGATCTGGGCGCCGGTGGCGTCGGACAGCACCAGGGCGAAGGTCTCGTCCGCCTCGACGGCGGTGTCTCCCCGGACCGAGACCTCGAAGGTCGCGGTGCGGCTGCCGGCGGCGAAGGTCACCGTGCCGGAGGTCCGGACATAGTCGCCGCCCGCGACGGTGGCGGTCTCGTCCTCCGTCGCCACCCGGACCGAGACCTCGCCCGCCGCCGTCTGGGACAGCTGCAGGGTGAAGAGCGCCGTCCGGCTGCCGTCGTTCCCCTCCGTGACGGTGACGTTGGCCACCGACAGCGTCGGGGCGGAGCCGCCGACGGAGAGGCGGTAGGCGCCGGTGCCGGCATCGCCCGACGCGGCGGCGGTGAGATAGTAGGTGCCGGTCACGGTCGGGGTGAAGAGCAGCCGCGCGTCGAGACCGCCGCCGCCATCGTCGTCGGTCGCCAGAACGGTCCCGGCTTCGGACAGAACCTGCAGGAAGGGGTCGGCCAGCCGCCCGCCCTGGGCGGCCTCCACGCCGACCAGCCCGATCACGTACTGGACCCCGGCGGTCAGGGTGACAGCGAACCAGTCCGCATCCCCGCGCTGCTCGATGAGCCCCGCCGCGGACCCGCCGGCGGGCACCGTTCCCGCCGTGGCGCCGGCGGCGCCGTAATCGTCCTGCGCCGGCGTGTCGTCGTTGACGATCGTCACCGTGGCGCTGCCCTGGGCGCCCAGCACGGCGTTGACGGGGTCCCGCAGCCGTACGGTGAAGGCCTCGTCCGCCTCGATGTCGGTGTCGGGCTGGAGGGCGATCTCGACGGTGGCCGATGTCTGGCCGGCGGCGATCCGCACCTCCCTCGCCACCGCCGTATAGTCCGCGCCGGCCGTCGCCGTGCCGTCCACGGTCTCCAGCGTCACCGTCACGTCCGCCGCCGCCGGATTGCCGAGGGTGACGGTGACGCGCGCTGTGGCGGGAGCCGCCGGGTTGCCCTCGGCGAGCCGGACCGCGGCGACGGACAGGCTGGGCGGCCCGCTGGTCACCAGCGTGTCGATGCCGAGCCGCTGGCCGCCGCCGAACTGCAGGAACTCCACGCCGGACAGCGTGTCCGTCCCGTCGGCGCCGACGACCAGATAGCGCCCGCCCTCCTGCCGCTGCACGGCATAGGCGGAGGAGGCGCCGGAGAAGAGGGCGAGGTCGTCCCCCGCGCCGCCCTCCAGCGTGTCGTTGCCGGCGCCTCCCTCGAGGGTATCGTTGCCGGCATTGCCCGCCAGCCGGTTGCCGGCGCCGTTGCCGGTGATCCTGTCGCCGCCGGCGCCGCCGATCCCGTTCTCGATGACCGCGCCGAAGGCGATGGCGATGTTGCGGGTCAGCCCGCCGGCGCTGCTGAAGGCGCCTTCCCGCAGGTCAAGGAGCGTGCCCTGGGAGAAGCCCGACAGGTCCAGCGTGTCGATGCCGCCGGCATCCCAGATCGCCAGGACCGGGGTCCGGTTCTGGGTGAAATCATAGACCGCCCGCCCGGCCGTCGCATTGAAGCCGTAGACGGTGTCGCCCGTCCGGGTCGCGGTGTTGGCGCCGTAGATGCGCTGGACCGCGGCGATGTCGTGCAGCAGCGGCGCCGAGGCATAGGAGACGCGGTGGTCGGCGCCCGTCTCCTCGGCGGAGAAGTAGGACATCAGCGTGTATTGCTGGCTGTCCTGCTGGTAGAGCGCGTCCGCGGCATAGGTGATCTCGCGCCCGTCGCCGGCATTGTAGGTCCCGGGATGGTCGAGGCCCAGCGCGTGGCCGATCTCGTGCAGCAGCGTCGCCAAGCCGTAGTCGCCGAAGTCGAACTCGGCGTTGGAAGCCTGCCGCGGATTGATCCAGATGTCGCCGCCCTCACGCGTGCCCGGACCGTAGGCCCAGGCCTGGATCGGTCCGGTGGTGGTGTTGGCGAAGCGGATCGCGGCGGCGTCGCCGTCCTGCCGGAACTGGAAGGCGATGTTGGCGACGTCGCTCCAGAGGTCGAGCGACAGCTGCGCCGCCGTGCGCTGGGCGGCGGTGAAGGCGGAGAATCCCGGCGCCTCCAGCGATCCCGCATAGTCGGAGCCGGGCTGCGTCATGAAGCCGTAGGTGACGGTCTGGCCGGACCAGCGATCGCCCGACCGGGTCAGCTGCCGGACGATGGCGTCCAGCGAGAAGACCTCCTTCGCCGCGCCCGCCGTCCCGTCGCCGCCCGTCCCGGCGGAGACGCCCGCCCCCTGGCACATCGGACAGGCACAGGGCCCGAACTGGTCGCTCGGCAACGGCATCTCGCTTCCCCCCTCATGGACCGGCCGCCGCCCCCGCAGCGACCGGTCTCGGTCGCATGCGCTATTCCTTCGGTGCCTTGCGCACCCCGGCCGGTCGCCGGCCCAACGTGCCGTCCAGCAGCCGCCCGACCGCCTCCCGCAACGCGCCCGCGTCCGGCGGACCCGGCAGGTGGAGCGCCACCGGCGGGGCCTCGACGACGGCGCCCGGCGGCAGCCGCGGATCGTGGCGGAAGCGGCGGAGCGACAGCAGCAGCAGGGTGCCCGCCGTTCCGGGCACCACCGAGCCGCTCGCCAGCGGCGTGGCGTGCAGCACCAGCGTGACGCGGTCGGCCTCCAGCAGGCGCCCGTCGGCCAGCGGGAGCGGCTCCACCGGCACCCGGGTGAAGGATCGGCGGGCCTCGGCCAGCAGCGCCGCCTCCAGGAGCGGGCGAAGCACCCCGGCGTCCGGCCCCGGTTCGACATGGACGAGCACGCCGACCCGGCCGAGATCGCTCATGATGGGTTCGATCATGGCCATTCCCCGCCCTGTGCACAGGCCCGTCAGGAGCAGGATCAGGCACGCCATCCGGCACCAGGCCGGCGGCCGCCATCGACGCATCGAACCGCTCCCGCGGCCCCTCTCAGCCATGACGCCCGCCCTGCCGCGACAATCTTTCGAGGTAGTATCGCCGGGAGGTCCGCGCCGTTCAATGATCACGAACCGGTCCCGCGGACATCCGCCGGGGGCCGGCATCATCTGCGGCGGCCGCCGGAGGACCGGCTCCGTTCCATGGCGAGGCGGGAGCGGTGACAAGCGGCTGACATGGGAATTGTCATGGCTCTTCGCGGAGGAGAAATGTCCTATATTCATCGGCGACGAGGGGATGAGGGCCGTCCTGCGGATCGTGGGCGGGACGGGAATGCCTCGCGGGGGCCGCCGGTTTGGAGACGGGGACAGTGGGCGCGAACAAATACAGGATCGTCCGCCGCATCTACGCCGAGGCGCGTCAGGCCACGACGCCGGCGGAGCGGGATTCGGTCATCGAACTCGGGGGCCGTGTCGAGGGGCTCCTCATCGAGACCGACCTCAACCTGCAGATCGTGAGGACCGGGGGCTTTCCCGGAAAGCCAAGGGAAGAGCGGTAAGGCGGCGCCGACCTCGATACCGTCGCCAGGAAACCGTCGGCCGCCGTCCGGGGGATTGGTGGTCCTGGCGGATGGGCGTCCAGCCTTTCCGGGAGACCGCGTCGCGGCCAAGGTCGACGGCGCGGAGACTCGGGACGGCGCATGACTCCCCGGCCCAATCGGTGATCTCGGCGTTGCACGCGGAGCAACCGGCACGATGTCCGCAAGGACGGGCAGGTAATCGAGACCGGCGCCATGGCCCGGGCGGGCATACCATCCTGAAGGATAGACCGCGAAGCCTTGACAAGGAATGGCGCATCCATCCCCAACCCGGGCCGCCGCTCGCCCCGCCGGACGCCTGAAGGGCACCGCGAAGAGCCATTCACAAGATTATCAGATAGTTAAAACTCTCTTTCCGATGCAGCTGCATGGCGGCTAGAGTCCCCAGCCGCGGCTCAATGGTCGCGCGATCACCGCGCCGTCTCCGGCCAAATGAGCGGTACCGACCTTTCTAATGCATCCTATGGGCTTGCCCGCGCGGGCCGTCTCGAATAACGCTTCGAGCGCCTGAATTCACAACCAGCCCTGAATCGCGCGGAGAAGGCTTCTCACCGGAAACGGGAGAAGAACCGTCTCTGATCGCCGGGTCATGGCCGGACCAAGGGAGAGCGCCATGCAAAGCCAAGCAAGGGAACGCCGCCGTATCCACCTCGATCTGTCCGCCCACAGGGATGGGGGAGCGGGATGCAGCTACACGGTGGGCCGCAAGACGTTCAAACTCGTCCCGCATACCGCCGAGACCCGGGTCGCGCTGAAGCGCGACTGCCTGTTCTACCGGCACGTGCCCGACCAGCGCCTCACCCATTACGTCGATGTCGACTCCTCCGCCCAATCCGTGGCGCTCGGCTGCGTGCGGGAAACGGTGACGCTGACGGTCGGCAGCACCTCCTACCAGATCAACCCGATGTATATCGAGAATCTGGTCATCCCCTCCGAGAGCGTGCGGCTGGCCGCCGCATCGTCCGCCCATCCGCCGGCGGAGGAGGCCCGTCGGCATCTCCGGGCGCGGCTGGGCGTCCATGGGCTGGGCGCGGTCGAGATTCCCGACTCCCTGGACAAGGAGGGTCTGGCCGCCCTGTTGACGGCGTCGATCAGCTACGCCGACGCCCAGAGCACGGCGGTGGCGCTGCTGTTCCACCACGTCGCCCTGATGCATCTGAACGGGACGACCCAGTATCCGGCCTACATCTACGCCTCGGTGCTGAACAGCGGCACCGTCGCCGCGGCCGGCATGAGCGACGTCGCCTACACGATCCATAAGCTGGGCGATGGCTGGCGCACGCCGACCGCGAGCGTCGACGCGGCGGGCAACGCCATTCTCGACCCCGTCACCAACCAACTCATGTACAGGCTGGTGTGGAACCCCGGGCTGGTCACCGCCATGGCCAAGCCCCTGAATGCCGCCATCGCGCTGGCGCGGAACGACGCCACGCTCGAGAACCAGCTCTGGAACCAGCCATACGGCACCGCGAACGCCAGCTACGGCGCGGTGGCGGCGGTCGGCGCGCCGGCGCGGCCGCCCCGGACCGGCGGGACCGGCTGGCAGCTCACCAACGTGTCCGCCTATTCCGGCTTCAGCGCCGACAAGGTGAGCTATGAGAACGGCCAGCTGTCGCTGACGGTCACCAACAACTATCTGCGCCATCTGTCGGCCTATATTCAGTTCAGCGACGCCACCAACACACCGATCACGCTCGACGACGCCTATCTGAGCACCAACGGCATGCAGAAGGCGGTGGGCCTGCCCGACGGGTTGCGGTGCATCGACGGCGGCGACGCCCAGATCAAGCGCTGGGTCCAGGCGATCCCGCCGGTCGGCACCATCTGCGGCGTGCCCATATCCGGCGATCCCGTCACCATCACCGTCCCGGTGCCGGACACGGTCGCCTATGTGAACTTCTTCTTCGGGGCGGCGGCGTTCTCCGGGGCCGTCGACCACGACGTGACGCCGTCGGGTGCCGCCCTGACCTGCCTGTACGAGCTGCTGCTGCCGCCGATCCTGCTGGGGCTGGGCGACGCCATCGAGCAGAGCTCGATCATCAAGAGCCTCACGTCGGACGCCAGCTTCATGCAGACGCTGTTCTACGCGCTGGCACCCGGCGTCGCCACCGGCGCGCTCGCCTACCTGATCACCGATCCCATCGGCTTCCTCGAGCATTTCGGGGAGAAGCTGGCCACGCTCATGATGAAGGCGCTCAGCGCCTGGCTCGTCAAGACGGGCGGCACGGCCGCAGCCGCGGGCGAGGTCATCGGCGTGGCGGCCCAATGGCTGGGCACGGCCATCGTCGGCATGGATCTGGGGATCACCACCTACGACATCAGCCAGAGCGTGCCCGTGTACAAGGTCGGCCTGACCAACACGGTCGACCTCGACGTCACCATCTCGCCCGACCCGTCGACCCATCTCTTCCCGCCCTCGGCGACGGGATACACGGTGCTGGTCAGCTACGACGGCGAGGCGACCAGCCCGGTGGCGACCATCCGCGGCAACATCCCGACGACGCGGAGCACGCCGATCGTGGTCAGCTTCACCGGCGTGCCGGCGGCGGGCAAAGCCACCGTGACCGCGGTCTTCCACGCGTCCAACGGCTGGGTCGCCGGACAGGGCAGCTCCGCCCCGCTGACCATGAGCCGCACGTCGGGGACCATCACCACCGCGCTGACGATCACCGACAACCCGGTGCCCATCAGCGGCGACACGCGGTGGACGCACAAGGAGATCACGACCTGTGCCGGCGGCACCTACGCCTGGAAGGCCACGGCCGCCCCGCCGACGGTCCTGGTGACCGACGGGGACGATCCCGTCCGGACCTTGGGCGCGCTGAGCCTGTGCTCCCCGGCCGCCGCCATCGCCTACAGCTGGCAGGGCACCGACATCACCCTGCCGCTGAACCGGGCCGGCGGCGCCGTCAACAACGGCATTCCCGCCTATCTCGTGCAGACCCTGTCGATCGCGGAGAAGCCGGGCGCCGGGCTCGCCAATCCGGGCGTGTGCTACACGGCCGCCCCCGCGCCGGGCCTGATGATGCTGCCGGCGGCCGGCGCCGTCAGCGGCTTCTTCCTCGATCCTTCCGGCGGCGCCTACGACCCGATGCGGCCCGGATCGGGGTACCAGCTGCGCGGCTTTCCCATCGTCTTCAACGAGCCGCCCGATCTCGCCGCCGCCCTCTCGACCAGCTGGGGCACCTTCCTGACGCCGATCGACCGCATCGCCATCCATCCGCAGGGCCGCGCCTTCGGCCTCTCGGCGGGGCTCTCGTCGCTGCAGATGATCATGCTGCCGAGCGCGGGCTCGTCCACGTCGCCCGTCACGGCAACCCTGATCTGCGGCCCGGGCACCCGCGAGGGACTTCTGACCAACCCGGTCGCCCTGGCGATCGCGCCGACGGCCGCCCTCTACGTGCTGGAGGCGGGGGACGGCACGTCGAACGCACCCGCGCGGGTACAGGCCTTCGACCTGTCGGGAAATCCAACCCGCATCTTCGGGGCCGCGTCCAGCCAACTTTCCTATTTCCCGCTGCGGGAGCAGACCCAGCTGGCGACCTATCTGGAGATCGCCGTCGACACCCAGGGCTACGTCTTCGTCCTGTACTACCTCGCGGACGGCTCGGCCCTGTCCGACTACGTGCTCGACGTCTACCCGCCGGCGGGCGGCGCGGTCCTGACCAGCACCACCGGCATCGCCGCGGCGAGCTTCGCCGTGGCCATCACCCGGGACATCTACACGCTGAACTACCAATCGATGACGGGAGCGGCCGGCTGGCCCGAACCGACCGTGAGCCACTGGATCCCCACCCCGCCGTGACCAGCCGCCAGAACCAAGGAGACCAGACCATGACCTCGGACATCACGATCGCTCCCCCGAACAGCTCCTCCGCCATCGGGGACTCCAACCAGAACTGGTGGGCGCTGCACGTCACCAACATCGCCTACGGCCAGTTCCAGGTGAAGGTCACCGGGGAGACGGTGATCAGATTCCTGGACTTCTACAAAAGTCTCTACTGCGCCGTCGGGGTTTCATCGCAATTCATCGCCTATCAGGGCACCTTCACGCCGCCCTACGACGGCGCCCCGGTGACGGGGTGCATTCTGCAGGACACCCAATCCGGCAACTTCCTGAGTGCGGGACCCGGCTCGACCCTGGTCGCCAACTCGCCCGATCCGACCCAGGCCGCGGTCTTCAACCTGAACCTGACCAACAGCCAGTCACAGCCGCTCAGCGTCGCCTTCGACGGCGGCGGGTTCCATCCGTGCGGCCTCAGCACCAGCAACGGCAACCTGATCGTCACCAGCGGAGGACAGCATCAGCAGCAGCTGCAAGCCAGCCCGCTCAAACTCTACTGCCTGGTTCCCGGCGGCACGCTCTCCTGGTGGGGACAGGCGTCCGGCCTGCGGTTCGACCTGATGGCGGGCACCGGCAACACGACGGTCGCCAACGCGGCGTTCACGCAGGGCGCCACCAACTGCGTCTTCAACAGCCAGGGCGGCGACAATCTGAGCGATGGTCCCTTCACCCTCACCCTGCAGAACTTCACCTTCAACGGCACGACCAGCGGCTGCGACTTCAGCCGGTCGGTTCTCCAGAACTGCACGTTCACGGGAGCCGTCACCAACTGCGACTTCAGCCGGTCGGTCCTCCAGAACTGCACGTTCACGGGAGCCATCACCAACTGCGACTTCAGCGGCTGCACCCTCATCAACGCTACCTTTGCGAAGGCGACGCTGACCGGGTGCAAATTCACCGGCGCCACCTTCGAGGGCATCAACTTCGCCGGCGCCGTCCTGAACGGCTGCATCTTCGACCCGGTCCTGAAGCTTGCCCAGGGGCCGACGACGACCAACAACTTCAGCGGCATGACGGTCCAGGCGAGCTGGTTCGGCAAGGACTGGTCCTACCTCAACCTCGCCGGGGCCACGATCCAGGGGCTGCCGCAATCCTTCTCCACCCAGGAGAGCCCCATCAACGGCCAGAACTCGGTCTTCGACAGGGTGGCCGGCCTGCATGGCCGCACCATCCAGTACGCGAACTTCCAGCAGAGCAGCTTCAAGGGCACCAACCTCTCGGGTTGCGACCTGTCCTTCAGCAACTTCAGCCAGGCGGTGCTGGGCGGCGACGCGGCCGGTGAGGGCGCGACCCTGGTCTATGCGACCCTTTATCAATGCGTCCTGACCAACGCGGTGCTGGATTACGCCGACTGCGCCTTCGCGGTCCTGTGGGGCGACGCGGTGTCGCTGCGGGGGGCCTCGATCAACGGCACCAACTTCTCCAACGCGTTCCTGGCCGAGGTCGACTTCTCGGCGATTCCGTCCTTCCTCGCGGGCTCCTTCGCCGCCGCCTGTCTGGTCGGCGCCAGCTTCAGGAACGTCACCTTCAAGAACGGCCAGGGCGCGCAGGTCTTGATGGCGGGCGCCGCCCTTCAGGGGGTGGACTTCACCAATGCCAAGCTCGGCATGGTGACGCTGACGAACGCCGCCATCGCGACCAAGCCCGGCACCCTGGAGATCGCGGCCTCCTACGTGGATGAGAACGACGTGCCGCCGAGCTACGCCTACAATGCGACGATCATCACGCCGGCGCAGACCTTCGCCACCACCGTCTGCGACGACGGCAGCCAGGGGCCCTGCTCCCTGACCGCCCTGACGACGCCGCAGACGCCGTCGAAATCGCCGATGCTGAAATGGCCGATCAGCGACTCCCTCGCGGCGCAACGGCAATCCGCCCTGGCGGAGATCCGGTCCATGCTTCCGGCGTGAGCGTCCGCCCGGACGGAAAAGGGAGAAGGGGCGCCGGCGGGTCCGGCCGGCGCCCCGATCCCCATCAGCCCAAGGAGCGGCCAGCCGGCCGGCGCCGGGGCGGCGCTCCCGGCCGCGACGGGCCGCCAGTCCGCCTTCCGGCCGTGCCCGGCCGCGGGGGACGGCGGACCGGGGGGATCGATCAGGCTAGGTCCGGGGGGCCAAGGCCCTCACCTTAGCGGCCGGCCGGCGGGCGCCGCCATCGGCGACGTGGAGAGCATCCTGGGGCTGTGCGTCTCCTCATGCCCTTGCCGGCTCACCGTCGGCGGTGCGCTTGCCGCGCAGCCCATCGAGGCTCCACGCGCCGGGCCCGGCGAAGACGATGTAGAAGAACGCGAAGCAGAACATGATGGCGGCTTCGCCCTGGTTGAGGGCGGGCCAGAAGCCCTGTGTCGCGTGACCCAGGAAGTAGGCGGCGGCCATCGTACCCGAGGCGAGGAAGGCGGCCGGCCGGGTGAACAGGCCGATCGTGATCAGAATCCCGGTCACGAGTTCGATGACGCCGGCCGCGACGATGATCCCCGGCAGCGGTCCGGGCATCGGCATGGGCGCCGGGAAGGCGAAGAACTTCATCGTCGCATGCTCGAGCATGAGCAGCGCGGTAACGATGCGCAGCGCCGCAAGCGCGTGCGGCGACCATTTGTTGAGCGTCGACATTCAGGCTTCTCCTGCAGGGCTTATGGTGTTCAGGTCGCGGCGGGCGCGTCGCCGAAGCGGAAACTCGACGCCGTGATGCCGCCGAACAGATCCTTCTGGTGGTAGACGGCCGTTCCGGCCTCGCCTTCGGCGGCACCGACGGCCACCATGAGCGGAATGAGGTGGTCCTCCTGCGGATGCGCGGCGCGCGCCTGCGGCGCACGCTCCCAGTCCACGAGCCGTGCCGTGCGCTCCCCGGGCTTGGCTTCGACAAGCGTGTCGTGGAGCCAGGCGTCGAACACCCGCGACGGCTCGATGGCCGAGCTTCCGCGCATCTCCCGCATGTTGTGGTAGGTGAGCCCGCTGCCGATGATCAGCACGCCCTCATCGCGGAGCGGCGCGAGCAGGCGGCCGAGCCGGAGGTGCCGCTCAGGGTCGTAGCCGCGGTCGATCGAGAGCTGGACGAGCGGGATGTCCTCTTCCGGGTAGAGCGGCTTCATGATGCTGAAGGTGCCGTGGTCGTAGCCCCGCTCCGGATCGAGGCGCGCCGGAATGCCGCCCGCCTCCAGCAGTGCCCGCACCCGCGCCGCAAGCTCCGGGGACCCCGGTGCCTTGTAGCGGATGTGGTACGTGTGCTCGGGGAAGCCCGAATAGTCGTAGACCATCCCCGGCTGCTCGGCGGACGAGATGGCGAAGCCATTCTCTTCCCAGTGGCCGGAGATGACGAGCACGGCGCGCGGCGCATCGCCCAGCTCGCGACGGATGTCCTTCAGCGATCGCTCGAGCCGGTCGAACGCGCGGCGGAAGGGCCCGTCGAGATAGGGCCAAGGGCCGCCGCCATGGCTGATGAAGTAGGTGGGCAGGCGTGTACTCACTCGTGCTCTCCCTCGGTCGAGGCCGGGCTCAGGCTGGTGCGCCCGACGACGAAGAGATAGTCTCGCCAGACCCCCGCCGGGAGCGATAAAAGATCGATCCAACCCATCTACAGGGCAGATAGATCATGCTGGGTACGCTGACCCTCGACCAGCTGCGGGTCCTGGTCACGATCGAGGAAACCGGAAGCTTCTCGGCCGCCGGCAGACGGCTGCGGCGCGCCCAGTCGGCCATCAGCCACGCGGTTCAGACGCTGGAGGCCCACCAGCGGGTGCAGCTGTTCGACCGGTCGGGCCGGGCGCCGGTCCTGACTGACGCGGGGCGCGTGCTGGCGGCGCAGGCGCGGCAGGTGCTCCGCCAAGCCGAGCTGTTCGAGCGGACGGCGGGCACGATCGCGCAGGGGCTGGAACCGGAGCTCACCTTCGCGGTCGACGGCATGGTGCCGACCGGCCCGGTGATCCGCAGCCTGGCCGGCCTGCAGCGCCGGTTCCCGGACTTGGCCGTGACGCTGTTCACGGAGGCGCTGGGAGGCGCGGAGCGGCGCGTGCGCTCCGGGTCCGCCGCCCTCGCCCTGTGCATGCTGTTTCCGCCGCAGGCACAGGAACTCCAGGCCTATCCCGTCAGCTCCATCGAGCTGGTGCCGGTCGTCGCTCCCTCCCACCCCCTGGCGCAGGAGCGGCGCCGCCTGGAACGGGAGGTGCTTGCCGAACATGTGCAGCTCGTGCTGACCGATCCGGAGAACCAGGGAGGGCCCAGCTACAGCGTGGTGAGCCCCCGCGTGTGGCGCTTCGTCGACCTTGGGCGGCGGCTGGACTTCCTGCTGGCCGGTTTCGGCTGGGCCACGATGCCGCTGCACCTGGTGGAGCCGCACCTGCGCGACGGCGACCTCAAGCGGTTGCCGGTCGAGGATCCGGCGGTCCTGCCCGGCTCGATTCCCATCTACGCCGTCCACCAGCGCAATCGCCAGCTCGGCACCGCCGCGCGGTGGCTGTTGAACGATCTCCAGTCGGTGAAGAGCTAGCGGCCGTCCGGCTTGGCGCCTTCGGCAATGAGGCCGTGCCGTTCAGCGCGGCAGGCGTGCCGATGTCGGAGCGACGCGCCCGCACAGAGCCTGGGGAGGAGGTGGGCCATGGTGGCATCGCGCCGCCTGCCCGGGCCAGATCGCACTTGGCCGCAAGAGTCCGCAAGGGCAGCCCTGCTCCCGCTGGACCGGGGCCGAGCGTGCCCTGACACCGGCGTTCCGAGTCGCAAGAATTCCGGCTTCCAAACCCTCGTCTGGGAACGGCTGCCATTCTCAGTTCCCGATCTGCGATGGATATGGATGCGACGCCAACCATCACCGCATTGAACTCGGGTCCCGCCTGTTTCTGACGGCATGGCCGGTTCATCTGACCAGCGACCGTTCGGCACGGAGCACCGGTGTAGGGGAGCAGATCATGGCGATCAGCGAGTTGAGCGACATCGAGAGCATCGTCCTGGAGTGCCTGCGCGACGCCAAGGCCAGGGGCAAACCTACCGTGGATGCCGAACGCGCGGTGCAGTATGCCGCCTCCAGGCGCATCTTCATCAGCAAACACGAGGCCTCCCATACCCTCTCCAAGCTGGCCAGCACCGGCTTGGCCCGACGGTTTCCACGCGCTCAGCGCGGCTGGGGCCTGAGCTGGGAGGTCTGCGCCTACGAGATCATGGACAGCGCCAGCCGATCGAAACCATGAGCCAGCAAGTTCGGGGGAACGCACTGTTCACCATGGTCGCTGGCCAGCACCTGCGAAGGGCGGAAGGTTCAATCCTCTACCTACCCTATACATTCAGGGTACCAATCCTCTGCTGTCTCGGTGGCACGGGAAGCACCGGGCAGGGTTAGGCAGGCACGGCACCACGCGACGACACCCACGCTGTCCGCGCCCTGGAGCGCGCCCTCCGCCACCGTGTCGTGCTGCGCGACTTGGCGAAGCCTTCGGTCGAAACCGGCGACAAGAACGCCCTGCTGGAGCATGCCTGTCCGGCAGGTGGCCCGTGCGGCGGGTGTGAAGCGTGCCAAGATCATGCGTTACGGGAAGGAAGCGGGAGACCTGCTGGTCGTCGCCGGCGTCGGCTGGAACGCCGGCGCTGCGGGGTTGCCTGGGACCAGGACCGCGCGGCCAAGACCTGCTGGGCGCTTGAACTAGGCTAGGTCGCTTGCTCATGGTGCTCGTGATGAGCACGCCGATCGCTGGCAGTTTTCCAGAGTCGAGACTTATCGCGCCAAACCTCCGCTTGGGGCGTGGGCTCCACCTCGATTTGGCGGAAAATCATGGGAGCAGGTCAGTGTTGGATCGACAGGCCAGTCGCATGCTGGCGCGCGGGCGTCGCGCACTGGAAGAGTGCGGCAGTGGAGGTCGGCATGGGATTGCGTATCCAAGCGTTGGCGCGGCAGGTAGGCCTCGTGCTCCTCCTCGCGCTTGTGCCGCGCGTCACCGGCGCGGCAGAGGAACTGCCGCAGGTGCTGGACCGGCCGCTGGAGACTCTGGCCCCGACAGCCGCCTGGGAGGACCGCTTGGTCCGCCTCTTCGCTGAGGGCGCTCTGCGCGACGAGATCAAGCGCGCCCGCCCGGTCACGCGCTGGCTGGGGCCCATCATCGTCTCGGTTCATGGCGACGCCGCCGGAAGCTTCATGGCGGCGGTGGACGCCGTCGCGGCCGAACTGGCGGAAGCGAGCGGACTGGCGATAGAGGTCAAGGAGGCGCCGCCGGAGCGTGGCGACATCATGGTCGTCCTCACCTGGCGCAAGAGCTACTGGCCATCCGCCGCGGCCCCGGTCGATCCCGCGAACCGTCAGTTCACCTGCATGGCCATTCCCAGCAGCGCGGACGGGCGGATGATCCGCTCGGAGGTGCATGTGAATGCCGGCAATGTCGGGGTGGAGACGGCGGAGGCCTGCCTGCTGGAGGAGATCCTGCAAAGCCTGGGCCTGTTCGGCGAGGTGCAGGACCCGGCCACGGCGCTGTTCGATGGAATCGGCTACCGGCATCTGGGCCAGGCCGACCGGCTGTTGCTGCGCGCTCTCTACGACCGGCGGCTGCGCGCCGGTGCCGAGGGCGAGGAGGCGATGGCGCAGGCACGGCCAATCATCGCGGAACTGCTGCGGGCGCTTTCCGCCCCCCGTTGACGCCCGGGACGGAGAAAGGTCGCCGGCTCTCCCCTGCGCCGAAAGTTCGATTGTCGCGCCCCTGCCGTCTCCGCTCCAATGCTCCTGGACCAATGATCTGCCGGTGGTCGGAGCGGACGATGACGATACGGGCGACCGGCACCCCGCTTCCGGTGCTTCTCCTGCTCGGCGTTTCGGCTTCGGCGCTGCTGGCCGCGCCGGTCGCGGCGCCCGCCCGGGCGCAGCAGGTCTCGGCCGAGGCCCCGATCCTCGGCGCGGTGCGGGGCGAGGTGGTGGTGATCGGGGTGGCGCCGTCCGGCGCGGGCGTCCCGCTGGAGCGCGTGCCGGCCAACGTCCAGACGCTCTCATCCCGGGAGATCGACCGGCCCGGCGCCGCCAGCCTGTCGGACTCGCTCGCGCGCCGGCTGGGCAGCGTCTCGGCGGTCGACACGCTGGGCAATCCGCTGCAGCAGGGCATCACCCTGCGCGGCTTCACCGCCGCCCCGGCCCTGGGCGAGCCGCAGGGCGTCGCCGTCCACCAGGGCGCGATGCGGGTGAACGAGTCCTTCGGCGACGTGGTGCAGTGGGACCTGCTTCCGGTCTTCGCGATCCATTCGGTCCAGGTGGTGCCCGGCTCGAACCCCACCTACGGCCCGAACGCCATCGGCGGCTCGGTGGAGCTGACCATGAAGGACGGCTTCCGCGCGCCGGGCATGCGCGGCGAGGTCTCGGCCGGGTCCCACGGCCGCCGCTCAATCATCGCCGAGACGGGCGGCCGGGCCGGCGCGGTCGGCTTCTACGCCGGCGCCGACTGGGTGCGGGACCGGGGCTGGCGCGACCGCAGCCCCAGCCGCGTCCGCCGCGCCCATGGCGACCTCTCCTGGCGCGGCGCGGCGTCGGAGGTGGGGCTGGCGCTGACCGGCGCGGCGTCCGAGCTGTCGGGCAACGGCCCCGCCCCGGCTGACCTGCTGGCCGAGGAGCGCGACGCCGTCTTCACCTATCCCGACCGCACCGACAGCCGCCTGTTCGCCGCCTCGGCGCGCGGCGTGCATGAGATCGCCGCGGGGCTGACGGTCCAGGGCGGCGCCTATTTCCGCCGGCTGAAGCGCTCCACCGTGAACGGCGACCAGGCCGAGTTCGAGGAGTGCGGGGAGTTCGCCGGGCTGGTGCCCGGCTTCGACCCGCCGGAGGGCGCGCTGTGCTTCGGCGCCGAGGTCGAGGGGGACGGGCCCGCGGTGGAGGGCGACCCGGAGGTGCTGCTGGATGCCGGGGGCCGACCGCTGCTGGACTTCGGCGGGGCGGAGCCGGACGCCGTCTTCAACCGCACCCGCACCCGCACCGGCAGCGGCGGCGCCGGCGGCCAGCTGGTTTGGGCCGGCGCCGTGGCGGGCCGCGGGAACGTTCTGGTGCTCGGCGCCACGGCCGATCACGCCCGCACCTCCTATGCCAGCGGTTCCGACCTGGGTGTGCTCGGGGAGGATCGCGGCGTCGAGGATCTCGGTATCGGCATCGGCAACGACGCCTTCAATGTCGGGCTGCGGACGCGCAGCACCCTGCTGGGCGCCTATGTCAGCGACACCTACTCGCTCACCCCGGCGCTGCATCTCTCCGGCGCGTTGCGGCTCAACCATGCGGATCTGGAGCTGCGCGACCAGATCGGCACGGACCTGGACGGCGATCATTCCTACACGCGGCTGAATCCGGGGCTGGGCGCCGCCTGGAACGCCGCCCCCGCCCTGACGCTCTACGCCACCTACAACGAGAGCAACCGCATCCCGACCCCGGCGGAGCTTTCCTGCGCCGATCCGGAGAAGCCCTGCCGCTTTCCCAACGCCTTCCTCGCGGACCCGCCGCTGGACGACGTGGTGGCCCGCACGGTGGAGGCCGGCCTCCGGGGCGACGGGCGCCTGGGCGGCATGGGCTGGGACTGGTCGGCCGCGGCCTTCCGCACGCGCAACAGCGACGATATCATCTTCATCTCCGCCGGGCCGATCATCGGCACCGGCTATTTCGACAATGTCGGCGGCACCGAGCGGCGCGGCGTGGAGCTGGCGGCCCGCGGCGAGGCGGGACGCTTCTCCTGGTACGCCTCCTACGCCCTGGTCGACGCCCGCTTCCGCTCGCGCTTCGCCATCCAGGCGCCCGACAATCCCGAGGCGGACGAGGATGGCGAGATCCGGGTGGAGCCGGGCGACACCATTCCCGGAGTGCCGCTGCATTCGCTCAAGCTCGGCGGCGAGGTGACGGTCACCCCGGCGCTGCGGCTCGGGGCGGAGCTGGTGGCGAACTCCGGCCGTCGGCTGCGGGGCGACGAGGCGAACCTGACGGAGGCGATCGACGGCTTCGCGCTGGTCAATCTGGAGGCCTCCTACCGGATCGGCGCCGCCGAGCTGTTCGGCCGCGTGGACAACGTGCTGGGCACCCGGTACGAGACGTTCGGCCTCTATGGCGAGGCGGGGGAGCTGGGCTTCATGGATCCGCGCTTCCTGTCCCCCGGGGCGCCGCGCAGCGTCACCGTCGGACTGAAGGCAAGATTCTGAAAGGACCGCGGCACGCTGGAGGGCCCGCCCGCACGATAGCCTTTAGCTATCGCCGCACGAGGATGGCCCATTGATAGTATTCGCGCCGGGGGTCCACAGTCGTCACGGCATCGCGCTGAATCGACCGGGTGCCCGATACCGGTAGGTATCGGGGAAGACCTTCCGAAGGTCGCCGGCGGTCCATCCGCGGGCCGCGCCCCGAGGCGCGATCCCGACCAACGACATCCGCCGGCACGGCGACCCGCCAAGGGGCCGGCCGTCGGAGGGGAGGCAGACAACGATGACCAGCTCCATCAGCATCCATCCGTCCGTGGACAACGGGATCAGGCCGGGCGCCGGGAATTTCAACGGCGGCACGCTGCGCTGCAAATGCGCCAGCGATCCCGTCGAGGTCACGATCCAGGGCAACACGGCCCACAACCATGTCTGCGGCTGCACCAAGTGCTGGAAGCCTTCGGGATCGCTGTTCTCGATGGTCGCCGTCGTGCCGCGCGACAATCTCAGGGTCACCGCCAACGAGGACAAGCTGGCCGTGGTGGATGCCGGCGCTGCGATCCAGCGCCATGCATGCCGGGAGTGCGGCGTCCACATGTACGGCCGCATCGAGAACAAGGCCCACCCGTTCCACGGGCTGGACTTCGTGCATACGGAGCTGTCGGACCAGCCGGGCTGGAGCGCCCCCGAGTTCGCCGCCTTCGTCTCGTCGATCATCGAGTCGGGCGCCTCGCCCGACCAGATGCCGGCGGTGCGCGCGCGCCTGGAGGAGCTGGGGCTGCACCCCTACGACTGCCTGTCGCCGCCGCTGATGGACGCGATCGCGGCCCATGTGGCGAAGAGCAAGGGGCTCATGGCCGCCTGAACGGCCTGGAGGGGCGGAGCCGATGATCCGGCTCCGCTCCCGGGTCGTCCGGTCAGTCCAGGTGGGCGGACTTGCCGGCCGGCGTCTCGACCTTGAGGCGGTCGCCGACGCGGGTCAGCTGGAGCGTGGCCGGCGTCGCGCCCGCCGGGCCGGCGGCCTGCAGGCGGGCCGTCTCGCCGTCGGCGAGCGTGTGGACCAGCCGGTTCGCCGGCCGGCCCTCGGCCCCCAGCGTGGCGACGACGGTGAAGTCGCCCTGCGCCTGCGTGAAGTAGATCACGGCGGTCTGCTCTCCCAGGGAGACGGCATGCCCCTGTCCGGCGGAGATCGTGGCGGCATTGGCGCTCAGGGAAATAAAAGCGAGCGCCGAACCGGCCAGAAGTGCGTACCGCATGTAATTAACCTTTGCTTAGGATTGGCGATGTCTTCGCGTGTTGCGCTGCAGCAAAGATAACAGCAAGCCGATGGACAATAGCATGACATCTTGTCGCGGCAGCTCGGGGCGGCGGGCGGAGCCGGCCGGTCGGGCGGCGTAAGTCCTTGGTCTGATGGGCGTCGCCGGCGTGGCGGCCTTATCATCGCGGGAAACGCGGGCGCGGCGCTCCGGTACGGACGCCGGACGACCCGGAACGGGAGGGTGATCGGATGGCCGGGCTCACGCGCCGCCAGTTAGTCCATGCCGGAGCGGGCCTGGGCCTGCTCGCCCTACCGCTGGCCGCCCTGCCCGCCCGCGCGGCGTCGGCGCCGGTGCGGCTGGGCGTCCTGCCGTTCGGCACGGTGCAGTGGGAGGTCGAGACGATGCGCCGGCGCGGCCTGGACCGCGCAGCCGGCCTCGATCTCAGGATCGTCGAGCTGGCGTCGCCGCAGGCCGGCCAGGTGGCGCTGCAGGGGGGCGCCGTGGATCTGATCGCCAGCGACTGGCTGTGGGTCGCGCGGCAGCGCGCCTCGGGCGCAGGCCTCTCCTTCGTGCCCTATTCCAACGCCGTCGGTGCCGTGGTCGTGCCGGCGGGCTCGGACATCCGCGACGTGCGCGGCCTTGCCGGAAAGCGGCTGGGCATCGCCGGCGGCCCCGTCGACAAGGGCTGGCTGCTGCTGAAGGCCTACGCGGCCAAGGCGCACGGGATGGATCTCGACTCTCAGGTGACGGCCGTCTACGGCGCGCCGCCCCTGCTCTCGCAGCAGCTGGAGGGGGGCGGCGTCGACGCGGCGCTGACCTACTGGCACTACGCGGCGCGGCTGGAGGCCAAGGGGATGCGCCAGCTGGTCGGCATCGCCGACCTGATGCGCCAGCTGGGGCTTGAGACGGTGGTGCCGACGCTGGGCTACGTGTTCCGCGACGAATGGGCGGCCGCCGCGCCCCGGGCCCTGGCCGGGTTCGTGGACGCCTCGCGCGCCGCCAAGGAGGTGCTGCGCGCCGACGATTCCGCCTGGCGGGACATCGCCCCCCTCCTGGCCGCCCCGGACGAGGCGACCGCGATGAAGCTGCGCGACCGCTTCCGCGAAGGCATCGTCGACCGCTGGGGCGAGGCGGAGAAGGCCGACGCGGCCAGGCTCTTCGCCCTGCTGGCCCGCCTCGGCGGCCCGGCCCTGGTCGGGGACGCGCGGGAGATACCGGGCGGCACCTTCTGGCCCGTCGCCTGGGGATGAGGGGCATGGCCGCGCGGCGCAAGGGGGCGGCGGGACGCTACGGGCTGGGCATCCTGCTGCTGCTGGGTCTCTGGGCGGTCGCGGCGCAGCTGGCGGACAGCCCCACCCTGCCCGGCCCGGCCGCGGTCGCCGCCGCCATCGTCTCGGAGAGCGCCGGCGGCCAGCTTCCCTATCATCTCGGGATGACGCTGTGGCGCGTCGCCGCCGCCTTCCTGCTGGCCCTGTCGATCGGCACCGCCATCGGGGTGGTCATGGGCCGCTCGCGGCCGCTGGACGACCTGCTGGGGCCGTGGCTGCTGCTGACGCTGAACGTCCCGGCCCTGGTCGTCATCATCCTGGCCTATGTCTGGATGGGCCTGACCGAGGCGGCGGCGATCACCGCCGTGTCGATCAACAAGATCCCCAACGTCGTCGTGACGGTGCGCCAGGGCGCGCTGGCGGCGGACGAGAAGCTGTTCGACATGGCGCGCGTCTACCGCATGGGCCGGTACGAGACGCTGCGCCACGTCCTGATCCCGCAGCTGCAGCCCTATCTGCTGGCGGCGTCCCGCACCGGCCTCTCGCTGATCTGGAAGATCGTGCTGGTGGTGGAGCTGCTGGGCCGCAGCGATGGCGTCGGCTTCCAGATGCATCTATTCTTCCAGCTGTTCGACATCACGCGCCTGCTCGCCTACACGCTGGCCTTCGTCGCCGTGGCCCAGCTCATCGAGATGGCCGTCCTCGTCCCCGTGGAGACCCATGCCGGCCGCTGGCGCGTCGCCCGTTCTGACGCTTGATATCCGGGAGAAGCGCTTCGCCTCGACCGCCGGCGGCGAGGTCGTGGCGATCCGCGACCTCGCCTTCCATGTCGGGCGCGGCGAGAGCGTGGCGCTGTTCGGCCCGTCCGGCTGCGGCAAGACCACGACGCTGAACATCGTCGCCGGGCTGGACCGGCGCTTCGAGGGGACGCTGGCCTTCCCCGCCTCGGCGGCCGGCGGCCCGGCTCTGGGCTGCGTGTTCCAGGAGCCGCGCCTGCTGCCCTGGCGCACGCTGGAGCGCAATGTCGAGCTGGTTCTGCCGCCCGCGCGGCGGGGCACCGGAATCGCCGCCGGCTGGCTGGAGCGCATGGGGCTGGCGGAGGCCGCCGGACGATTCCCCGAGGCCGTCAGCGTCGGCATGCAGCGCCGCGCCGCCCTCGCCCGCGCCTTCGCGGTGGAGCCCGAGCTGCTGCTGCTGGACGAGCCCTTCGTCTCGCTGGACCAGGCCCTGGCCGCCCGTCTGCGGCGGCTGCTGGCCGAGACGCTGGGGCGGACGCCGGACGACCGGCCCTGCGCGGTGCTGCTGGTCACCCACGATCTGCGCGAGGCGATCGAGCTGGCCGACCGCATCCTGTTCCTCTCCCCCGCCCCCGCCCGGGTCCTGACGGAGGTGGTCGTGCCCGGACGGCGGGGGGAGCGCGGCGAGCGCGAGATCGAGGCCTTCCGCCGCGCGCTGCTGGACCGGGCAGAGCCGGTCTTCCGGGCGATCGGCTGAGGTCGCCCGCCCGCTACGCCTCTCCCGCGCCGGCCTTCCGCGCCATCAGGCCCTTGCCGGGATCGTAGGCCCGGAATGAGGCGCCCAGGAACAGCAGCGTGGCCCCGGCCACCCAGCCCAGCGCCTCCCATCCCACCTGCCCGTGCAGCGCGAAGCGGATCAGTTCCACCGCGTGGGTGAAGGGGTTGGCGGAGCAGATCATCCACAGCAGCTCGCTGCTCTCGCGCATCTTCCACAGGGGATAGAGGGCCGAGGACAGGAAGAAGGTCGGGAAGATCACGAAGTTCATGACGCCCGCGAAGTTCTCCAGCTGCCGGATGGTGGAGGAGAGGAGCATCCCGACCGCTCCCAGCATCAGCCCCGCCAGAAGCAGCGCCGGAAGGACGGCCAGCCAGCCGATGGGCGGCACCGTCACGCCGGACAGCGCCGCCACCGCCAGGAAGGCGTAGCATTGCAGGATGCCGACGGCCGCCCCCGCCAGCAGCTTGGCCGCCAGCAGGAACTCGCGCCGCACCGGGCTGATCAGCAGCAGCCGCATGCTGCCCATCTCGCGGTCGTAGACCATCGACAGGCTGCTCTGCATGCCGTTGAACAGCAGCACCATGGCGAGCAATCCCGGCACGATGTAGGTCTCGTAGGTGATGTAGGTCTCATAGGGCGGCTGCACCGAGACGCCGAGCGCCGCCCGGAAGCCCGCGGCGAAGACCAGCAGCCAGACCAGCGGCCGCACCAGGGCGGAGACGAAGCGTCCGCGCTGGCCGACGAAGCGCAGCAGCTCGCGCCTGACCACGGCGTTCAGCGCGCGTCCGTGCAGGGCGAGGCTCATGCCGCCGCCCTCCCCGTCAGGGCCTGGAAGGCGCCCTCCAGCGACGCGGCGCCGCTGTGGGCCAGCAGCTCCGGCACGGCCCCCTCCGCCACCACCCTGCCATGGTCGATCAGAACGGCGCGGTCGCCGTCGCGCACCTCGTCGATCAGGTGGGTCGCCCAGAGCGCCGCCACCCCCTCCTCCCGGCAGAGCGCGTGGACATGCTCCACCAGGGCGCGGCGCGACGGCAGGTCGAGCCCGACCGTCGGCTCGTCCAGGATCAGCAGGCGGGGCCGGTGCAGCAGGGCCCGCGCCAGCTCCACGCGCCGGCGGTGGCCGCCGTTCAGCAGGCGGACCTTGGCGCCCGCGCGGTCGGCCAGGGCGAAGCGCTCCAGCAGGCCGGCGATGCGGGCGTCCGCGTCGCGGCGCGCCATGCCGCGCAGCCCGGCGGCGTAGGACAGGTTCTGGCGGACGGTGAGGTCGAGGTCGAGCGTCGGCTGCTGGAACACCACGCCCATGGCGGCGAGCGCCCGCAGCGGCCGGTCCGCCAGCGCATGGCCGCACACCCGGACCGTTCCGGCCGTCGGTTCGAACAGGCGGGTCAGCACGCCCAGCAGCGTGCTCTTGCCGGCGCCGTTGACGCCCAGCAGGCCGGTGAAGCTGCCGGCGGGAACGGTGAAGCCGACATCCTGCAGGGCGAAGCCCTTGGCGCCGCCATAGCCGAAGCGCACCCCTTCGACCTCGAGGCTCGGGACATCCGTGCTCATGGCGCTCGTCGCACCTCCGGTGATTGCCGCGCCCGGGATTTGACCATGCCGGGTGCGGCCCCACAAGCGGCCGGGCCGCGTACCGGGCGGACACGCCCGCCTCTAACTCGAACGTGCAATTGCCGGGGGTGGGGCGGCGTGAGACGATAGAAAAAATCTATCGTGCCCACCCCCGAACGGCGGGTCGGCGCTGGGAGGCGGCACGGGTCATGATCGACAAGCTCGAACTGTTCATCACCCTGGCGAAGGAGCAGCATTTCGGCCGGGCGGCGGAGGCCTGCGGCATCACCCAGCCGACCTTGTCGGCCGCGCTGCGGCAGCTGGAGAACACGCTGGGCGTGCTGCTGGTGCAGCGCGGGTCCCGCTTCCTCGGGCTGACGCCGGAGGGGGAGCGGGTGCTGGAATGGTCGCGACGCATCGTCGGCGACTCCCGCGCCATGCGCCAGGACATCCACGCCATGCGGCACGGGCTGGCGGGCCACATGCGGCTCGCCGTGATCCCGACCGCGCTGGCCATGGTGCCGTCGGTCACCACCCCCTACCGCGAGCGCCATCCGAACGTCCGCTTCTCCATCCTGTCCCGGACCTCCATCGAGGTGCTGCACATGCTGGAGAACCTGGAGATCGACGCCGGCCTGACCTATCTCGACAACGAGCCGCTGGGCCGGGTCCGCAGCATTCCCCTGTACCGCGAGCGCTACGTGCTGGTGACCTCGCGCAGCAGCCCGCTCGGCGACCGCGACAAGGTCACCTGGGCCGAGGTGTCGGAGATTCCGCTCTGCCTGCTGACTCCGGACATGCAGAACCGGCGCATCATCGACAAGCTGCTGAGCCGCTCGGGCACCCCGCCGGCGCCGATGCTGGAGTCCAACTCCATGATCGTGCTGTTCGCGCATGTCCGCACGGGCAGCTGGGCCAGCATCATGCCGGAGGTGCTGGCCATGACGCTGGGCCTGACCGAGACGCTGCGCTCCATCCCCATCACCGAACCGGACGAGCTGCACACGATCGGCCTGGTCGTGGCGAACCGCGAGCCGACGACCCCGCTGGTCGCGGCCCTGGTCAGCGAGGCGCGGCAGGTCGCCGGGAAGCTGTCCGCCTGACCCCCGCACCGTCCCGTCGGCGACGGGCCGGACTATTTGGACGCGGCCTGCAGGTAGGCGATCAGGTTGGCGCGGTCCTCGGGCTTGGGAATGCCGGCGAAGGCCATGCGGTTGCCCGGCAGGAAGGCCTTGGGGTTGGTCAGCCACTCGTCCAGCTTCTCGGGAGTCCACTGGAACTCGGCCTTCTGCAGCGCCTCGGAGTATTTGAAGCCTTCGACCGCCGCCGTCTTGCGGCCGAACAGCCCGTGCAGGTTGGGGCCGACCTTGTTGGGGCCGCCCGCCTCGACGGTGTGGCAGGCCTTGCAGCGGACGAAGACCTTCTCGCCCATGGCGGCGTCCTGCGCCGCCGCCGTCGATATCAGCGCCGCGAAAGCGGCGGCCGAGACGATGGCCGTGATCCTGGAGCGACTCATCTGCTGTATTCCCTCTGGTCATGTCCGTTGATCGGGACAACATCCGCCGACGCCGGACTGCGCCGTTTCCGGTGCGCGTCCCTCAGGATGGCGCCTGGAGTGCGGCGGCATGATGGCGGAGATGGTCGTCGATGACGGTCTGGATGAAGAAGTAGCCGTGGTCGTAGCCCTCGTGCCGGCGCAGCGTCAGGCTCTCCCCGGCGGCGGCGCAGGCCTCCTCCAGCAGCTCCGGGCGCAGCTGCTCCGCCAGGAACTTGTCGCCCAGCCCCTGGTCGACCAGAACCGGGCCGGGAAAGCGCTTGCCGCTGCCCAGCAGCGCCGTGGCGTCATGCGCCTGCCAGGCGGCCCGGTCGGGCCCGAGATAGCCTGAGAACGCCTTCTCGCCCCAGGGCACCCGGGCCGGCGCCACGATCGGCGCCAGGGCCGAGACGGACTTGAACCGCCCGGGATGGCGCAGCGCCAGCGTCAGCGCCCCGTGCCCGCCCATGCTGTGCCCCATGATCCCCAGCCGCGTCACGTCGGCATGGGGGAAGTAGCCGTGCAGCGCCTCCAGCACGTCGCGGGTGACGAAGCTCTCCATGCGGAAGTTGCGCTGCCAGGGCTCGGCCGTGGCGTCCAGGTAGAAGCCGGCCGCCTCGCCGAAGTCCCAGGATTCCCGGATGCCGGGGAGGTCCAGACCGCGCGGGCTGGTGTCCGGCGCCACCAGCATCAGCCCCAGCTCAGCCGCCAGCCGCTGCGCCCCCGCCTTGATGAGGAAGGTGGTCTCGTCGCAGGTCAGCCCGGCCAGGTACAGCAGCACCGGCACCTTGCCGTGGGCGGCCTGCGGCGGCTCGAAGACGCCGAAGCGCATCTTGGTGCCGGTCGCGGGCGACTCCACGGCGTGATAGCCGGTCCAGCCGCCGAAGCTCCGGTGGCGGGAGATCGTCTCCATCGTCAGGCCCCTTGTCAGAAGGTCACCACGCTGCGGATCGACTTGCCCTCGTGCATGAGGTCGAAGGCCTCGTTGATGCGGTCCAGCGGCATGACGTGGGTGATCAGGCTGTCGATGTCGATCTTGCCGTCCATGTACCAGTCCACGATCCGCGGCACGTCGCGCCGGCCCTTGGCGCCGCCGAACGCCGTGCCCTTCCACACGCGCCCGGTGACCAGCTGGAACGGCCGGGTGGCGATCTCCTGGCCGGCACCGGCGACGCCGATGATGATCGACTGGCCCCAGCCGCGGTGGCAGCACTCCAGCGCCTGGCGCATCACATGCACGTTGCCGATGCACTCGAAGCTGTACTCCACGCCGCCGTCGGAGAGGTCGACGATGGCCTGTACCACCTTGTCCCGGCCGACCTCATCGGGGTTGACGAAGTGGGTCATGCCGAACTTCCGCGCCATCTCCTCGCGCGCCGGATTGATGTCGACGCCGATGATCTTGTCGGCGCCGACCATGCGCGCGGCCTGGATGACGTTCAGCCCGATGCCGCCCAGCCCGAAGACGGCGACGTTGTCGCCGGCCTGGACCCGTGCGGTGTTGATGACGGCGCCGACGCCTGTCGTGACGCCGCAGCCGATGTAGCAGACCTTCTCGAAGGGCGCGTCGGGGCGGATCTTGGCCAGCGCGATCTCGGGCAGCACCGTGTGGTTGGAGAAGGTCGAGCAGCCCATGTAGTGGAAGACGCTCTGGCCGCCCAGGCGGAAGCGGCTGGTGCCGTCGGGCATCACGCCCTTGCCTTGCGTGGCGCGGATGGCGGTGCAGAGGTTGGTCTTGCCGGAAAGGCAGGATTTGCACTGCCGGCATTCCGGCGTGTAGAGCGGGATGACGTGGTCGCCGGGGCGCAGGCTCGTGACGCCGGGGCCGACCTCCACGACGACGCCGGCGCCCTCATGGCCGAGGATGGCGGGGAACAGCCCCTCGGGGTCCTCGCCCGAGAGGGTGAAGGCGTCGGTGTGGCAGATGCCGGTGGCCTTGATCTCGACCAGCACCTCGCCGGCCCGGGGACCCTCCACCTCGACATCCTCGATCACCAGGGGCTGGCCGGCCTTCACGGCGACGGCGGCGCGGGTCCTCATGGCTGTCCTCCC
>DASPNP010000029.1:0-46556 GCA_035626475.1 Azospirillaceae bacterium | reverse complement strand
TACGGCCGCTGGAGCGGGCGCCTGACCTTCCGCCATTTCCGCACCGGCGCCCGCATCCCGGTGATCTACGACGTCTTCCGCGTCGACGACCCCGCGACCGGCGAGCCGACGCACTACGCGACCCTGACCAAGCGCGTTGAGGCATGACGGCTTAGGGTCCCATCGCCCGGCAGACTATTTTCCATAAGATAGCTTATCATCTTCGGGGGGCGCCCTTGGGCTGGGCTCCCCCCGAAATGCGCCCTGCTCTTATCCTCAGGGCGCCGCTTCGGGAGGCACGACCGGGCGCGTCAGTTGATGACGCGCACCAGCGGCGTCGACGGCAGGTCCTTGGCCGAGCGGTATAGGTTCAGCATCATCTGGACCAGCGCGATTACCTGGGACGAGTGGCCGGCCGCGGAGCGGATGTCCTCGCCGGTCGACGGCACGACGTAGCGCTCGCCCTTGTAGTCGACGCTGATGAAGGGCTCGATGCTTTCGGCGGCATCGCCCCGCTTGACGACGATCAGCGGAATGCACTCGCCATACCGGCCGTCGGCGCAGCGGCCCCAGACCATCGGGCGCTTGTTCGACTCGCGCACATACTCGCCGAGATAATAGATGAGCCCCTCGACGGAGCGCAGCGACACGTCGACGAGGAGTTCCGTCTTGTAGCCGGCGGGCACCAGGTCCCGGAAATAGCCCGACGTCGTGAAGCCGGCGCCGCTCGACGAGGTGGCCCCCGCTCCCGGGGTCAGCAGATAGCTCGGCACGCCCGGGATGGGATCGGTGCTCGCGGCGGGCGCCGTCCCCGCCCCCTGCTGCGGCGCTCCGACCAGCGTCAGCCCCCGGCGCTCGGCCTCGCGCAGGAAGTCTTCCCGCAGGATGCTCTCCAGCCGGGCGCAGTCCTCGTTGCGGCCCTTCTTGCCGATCTCCTCGGCGCGGCGCTCGGACAGGGCGATGGTGAACTCGCTGCGCCCGGGGATGACGAGGTTGTAGCCCGCCGCGGGCGGCGCGGCGGGGGTCATGCGCGGCAGCACGTCCGTCGCCACGCCCGACAGGTCGCTCACCGAGCCGACGGGCAGGTCGCGCTTGGCCGTCTCGGTCAGGGAATAGTCGAGCGTGCGGCAGCGCATGAGGCTGGTGAAGGGCTCGACCGTCGCCTCGTTGTCCGGCGCGTTGACGAAACGGCTGAGCGGCAGGGTGGCGACGACCTTGCCGGCGGGATCGGTGATCCGCCCGGCGAACTCGATGCGCTGGATGAAAAGGTAGCTGACGACGTCGCGAGGCCAGTCCTGCCGCAGCAGGTGGACGATGGTGGCCGGCGCCACCGGCGCGGTGATGCCCTTCCAGAAATCGTCGGTCGCGTTGATGCCGATCTCGAAGTCGGTGCCGGAATTGACCTTGATGCCCAGCTTGGGCGTCCAGTTGGTGGCGCCGAGGGTGCGCCGGCTGGTGGCGAGGGCGCCGCCCTGCAGCGTCTGCTCGCCGCCATTGCCGTTGGCGGCGACGTCGAGACCGGCCGTGCCCTCGATCCGCGCGGTCCCCAGCACCTTGGAGAAGCTGGTGAAATGCAGCGGCTCGCGGGAGCGGGCGCGCAGGATGTTGATGACGGTCTGGCGGTTCGTCGCCTCGGCGACGAACTCGTTGTACTCGACCGCCATGCCGGTGACCTGGGGCCGGAAGGTGCAGCCCGCCGCCGCGGCCATCAGGACGAGGAGCGCGACCAGACGGAAGGCGGACATGGGCGACCCCTGCGGTGAGCCTGGAGCTTAGCCGCCCGCCCGCGAAAGAGGCAATCTCCCCCGTTCGGGGCAGCCTCCCCGCTCCGGCCGTGCCTCAGGGCCGCTCGCCCGGCCGGCAGGTCGCGGTGAAGCGGCGCAGCAGGGCGGAGAGCTCCTTCTCGGCGAAGGGTTTGGCGATGGTCGGCACGCCGCCGAAGCGCTCCGGCAGGTCGGTGGCGCCGGCATAGCCGGTGCAGAAGGCGAAGGGCACGCGCTTGGCCATCAGGATGTCGGCCACGGGGAAGCTGCGCTCGCCGGCGAGGTTCACGTCCAGAATGGCGGCGTCCACCGCCCTTCCCCGCAGATGATCCGCCGCCTGGGCAATGGTGGCGACGGGCCCGACCACCTCGCAGCCGGCGCGGCGCAGCGTCTCCACGAGCTGCAGCGCGATCAGCGCCTCGTCCTCCAGCACCAGCACCCGCAACCCCTCGGGTGAGCGCGCCGCGTCGCCGGAGGGATCGGCGGCGCCGGTGGCGGGCGCGGGCCGCGTCTCGGGCGCCTCCGCCAGCAGCTCCACCGGGAAGGACAGCTGGCACTCCAGCCCTTCCCTCCGCCAATCCATGACGACGCGGCCCTGCAGCTGGTGCTCGACGCCGGTGCCGATCAGGGTCGAGCCGAAGCCGCGGCGCGTCGGCGGGGCGACCGGCGGCCCGCCCCTCTCCCGCCAGCGCAGATCCAGCATCGCGCCGTCGACGCCCCAGGCGACGTCCAGCCGCCCGCCCTGCACCGACAGGGCGCCGTACTTGGCGGCGTTGGTGGCGAGCTCGTGCAGCGCCAGGGCCAGGGTCTGCGCCGCCTCCGGCCGCAACCGCATCATCGGCCCGGAGATCGTCACGCGCGAGGCGTCCCGGCCGGCGAAGGGCGCCAGCTCCTCGCGCGCCAGCTTGCCGATGTCGACGCCTTCCCAGCGCGAGGCGGCGAGCAGGCTGTGCGCCCGGGCCAGCGCCTGGATGCGGCCCGACACCGCCTCCTTCAGCGCGGCCACATCCTCCGCCCGCGTCAGCTGCACCAGCGACTGCACGACGGCCAGCATGTTCTTGGCCCGGTGGTCGACCTCGCGCGCAAGCAGCTTCTCCCGCTCCTCGGCCTCGCGCCGGGCGGTGATGTCGCTGGTCACGCCCACCAGGCCGATGATGGCGCCGGTGGCGTCGCGCAGCGGCGCCTTGACCGAGCGGTAGTAGCGGGTGCGCCCGTCCGGCCCGGTGAAGGCCTCGTCCACATCGACCGCGCCGCCCGACTCCATCACGCGCCGGTCGTTCTGGACGATCGCCTCGGCCTGGGCCGCGTCCGGCGCCCAGTCGCGGTCGGACCGGCCGATGATCTGGTCCATGGGCAATCCCAGCACCCGCGTCAGCGAGGCGTTGCCGTAGAGGATGCGGCTGTCGCGGTCCTTGGCATAGATCATGTCCGGGGTGCTGTCGCCGATCAGGCGCAGCAGCGCGGAGGCGCGCTCCACCTCGTTCTGGGTGCGGGTCAACTCGTCGATGTCGGTGTTGGTGCCGAACCAGCGCACGATGCGGCCATCGTCGTCGCGGATCGGCACCGCCCGCGAGAGGAACCAGCGGTATTGCCCGTCCGCCCCGCGCAGGGGGAACGTATCCTCCCACAGGGTGCCGGTGGCGAAGGCGTGGGAGATGGACCGCACCACGCGGTCGACATGATCGGGATGGTGGACCGCGCGCCAGCCCCAGCCGCGCATCTCCTCGATCGTGGTGCCGGTATAGTCGTACCAGCGCTTGTTGTACCAGGTGATGGCGCCCGTCTCGTCGGCGGTCCAGGCGAACTGGCTGATATTGTCGGCCAGGGTGCGGAACTCGTCCGCCAGGCGCTGCGCCTCCTCCCGCGCCCGGCGCTCGGCATCGATGTCGACCAGGGCCACGACGCCGCCGACCAGCTCGCCCCCCGCGTCGCGCACCGTCCGGCCCATGATGCGGGTCCAGGCGCGGGTGCCGTCGCCGCGCTGATACTGGACCTCGATCTCCGGCGCCTCCTCTCCCTCCCGCACCATGCGGGCCAGCGGGTACTCGTGTCCGGACACGCGGGTGCCGTCCGCGTGATAGCTGACCCACTCGTCATAGCTGTCGATGTCCGGCGAGGGCAGGATTGGATGCCTCAGCATGCGCTCGACATAGCCGTTGCCCTCGACGACGCGGCCCGACGGCAGCTCCGCCAGCACGATGCCGACCGGCACCGTGTCGAGGATGGTGCGCAGCTGCGCCTCCTTGGCGGCGAGCGCCCGCTCGGCCGCCAGCCGCTCGGTCACGTCCAGCTCGGCGACGACGCCGCCGATGATGGCGCCCGACGCGTCGCGCACCGGGGCGGCGCTGTTCAGGTAGAGCCGCCGCTCGCCGGTGCCGAAGCGCTGGCACTCGACCAGTTCGCCGCGCACCACCTCGCCCTTCAGCAGCGCCCGGGCCATCCCCCATTCATGCGCCTGGATGCGCGCGCCCGTCTCCGGCCAGTAGCCGACCCAGTCGCCATATTGCGACCAGTCCCGCGTCTCCGGCGGAATGCCCCAGATCTCGCGGTTGGCGGCGTTGTCTCGCAGGATGGCGCCGTTGGCGTCGGCGATGATGACGCCGACCGGCAGCGCGTCCAGGATCGCGCTCAGCGTCGCCTCGCGCGTCCGCAGCGCCTCGGCCGCGCGGTGCGCCTCGGTCACGTCGGCACCTTCGATGAAGATGCCGGACACATGGCCGTCCGGCCCGGCGATCGGCTGGAGGACGAAGTCGACCCGGCACTCCTGGACGGTCCCGTCGGGCTGCTCGAGGGTCACGGCCACGCCGCGGCCGACATGGGCCTGGCCGGTGGCGTAGACCTGGTCCAGCTGAGCCAGGAAGCCCTGGGCCTCCACCTCCGGCAACGCCTCGCGCATGGTCCGGCCGACCATTTCGCGGCCGCCGACCAGCTTGCGGTAGGAGGCGTTCGCCAATTCGAACACATGGTCCGGCCCGCGCAGCACCGCCATGAAACCCGGCGACTGCTCGAACAGGTCGCGCATCCGCTCGCCCGCGGCCCTCGCTTCGCGCTCGGCGCGCACGCGGGCGGTGGTCTCGGTGCAGGCGCAGAACATGCCGGCCACCCGCCCCGTCTCGTCATGCACCGGCGTGTAGCCGAAGGCGAACCAGGTCTCCTCCGGATAGCCGTTGCGGTGCATGGTGAAGGCGACGTCCTCCATGTGGATCGCCTCGCCGGCATAGGCGCGGGCCAGGATCGGCTCCACCTGGTCCCAGATGTCGGCCCACAGCTCGTCGAACGGCCGTCCGAGCGCGGCCGGATGCCGCTGTCCGCACATGGCGGCGTAGCCGTCATTGTAGAGGGTCGTATGCTCGGGTCCCCAGACGATGAGCATCGGCTGCTCGGACTTCAGCGCCACGCCGACCAGTGTCTTCAGCGGCGCCGGCCAGCCCTCGGGCGGGCCCAGCGGCGTGCGGGTCCAGTCGAGCGCCCGCAGGGCCGCGCCGGTATGGCCGCCCCCGGCCAGGAAGGGCGGGTGCCCCTCCGGCGGCGGAACGGCTGCGGACACCTTGGTGGAAGTCATGGAAGTCCCGATCCGGAATAGGTCCTTGCCCCGCGGGACCGTTTACTGGCGGGGACTGCACTTCTACTCGCCTTGGGATTTCCCGCCCACAAGACGGGGCGCCTATGACTTTCGGCAGCGGGCGGGGTCACAAGGCCGGGTGGGCGCCGGCGGATTCGAGCGCCGGCGCCGGCACCGGCCGGGGCAGCTGCAGGGTGAAGGTCGTTCCCCGGCCCGGCTCGGAATCGAGCCGGATGCGGCCCCCGAGCGGCCCATGCACGATATTGTGGACGATGTGCAGCCCGAGGCCGGTGCCGCCCCGGCCGCGCCGCGTGGTGAAGAACGGGTCGAAGGCACGGGCCGTCACCTCGGGCGGCATGCCCGCGCCGTTGTCCCGCAGATGCAGGCAGACGCAATCCGGCTCCTCGGTCACCGCCAGCTCGATGGCGGGCGCTGCCACGCCGGGGAAGGCATGGACCACCGCGTTCTGCACCAGGTTGGTGACCACCTGCGCCAGCAGGCCCGGATGAGTCACCAGCAGGATTCCCGGAGGCACGGAGCTGCTCCAGGCCACACGGCTCTCGCGGAGCAGCGGGCTGATCGTGTGCATGACGTCCTCGAGATAGGGCCCGAGGTCGATCGCCCTCGCCTCCTCGCTGGTCCGGTCGGCCGCCACCTGCTTGAAGGAGCGGATCAGCTCGGCCGAGCGCTGGGCGTTCTTGGTGATGAGCCCCGCGGCGTCGTCGGCCGCGCCGATGAAGCGCTTCAGCTGGGACTTGGTCAGCTTGCCGTCGCCCAGGCTCGCCTGGATGGTGGAGAGCTCCTCCTCCAGATGCGAGGCGGCGCTGACGATGATGCCGACGGGCGTGTTCACCTCGTGCGCGATGCCGGCGACCAGCTGGCCGAGCGAGGCCAGCTTCTCGTGCTGGACCAGATTATCCTTGGTGAGCCGAAGCTCCTCCAGCGTGCGCATCAGCTGGTCGCGCTGATCCGCCAGCTCGGCCGTGCGCTGCCGCACCTGACGCTCCAGCTCCTCCTGGCGGCGGCGCAGATAGGCGGTGCGCCCCTGGACCAGGCCGGCCACGACCATCAGCCCGGCCAGGAGCAGCGCCCCCCGGAACCAGAGCGTCTGGTACCAGGACGGCAGGACCCGGATCGACAGCGCAAGCGGCGCCTCCGTCCACTGACCGACCCGGTTCGTGCCCCGCACCAGGAGGCGGTAGGCGCCGGGCGGGAGGTTGGAGTAGACGGCCACACGCTGATCGGCGCGGGCGGCGATCCAGTCCTCGTCGAACCCCTCCAGCCGATAGGCGTAGCGGTTGCGCTCCGGCGCCGAAAAGTCCAGCGCAGCGAAGCGGACGCTGAAGCCGCGGTCGGCCGGCGATATCTCCAGCGGTGCGTCGCGGCCCGCTTCCGGCGGCACCGGCCGGCCGCCGACGGCGATCTCGGTGACGGCCAGCGGGGCTTCGTAGCGCCAGGGCGTCACCAGCGGGGGCCGGACGACCGTCACGCCGCCAACCCCGCCGAACAGCAGGTCGCCATTGGCGGCGCGCGCGCCGGCGTCCGTCCAGTAGGACTCGATCCGCAGCCCGTCGGCGCGGTCGAAGGCCTGAACCTCAAGCGTGGCGGGCGCGATGCGGGCCAGGCCGGCGTCGGTGCTGGCCCAGACGTTCCCATCCATGTCCAGCAGCAGGGTGCAGACATTGTCGTGCGGCAGGCCCCGCGCCCGATCCACGCGCAGGACGGGCGCCGGCTCGGCCCCCGCCCCGCCTCCTGGCCCGATGACATGAATGCCGGCGCCGTAGGTCCCGACCCAGAGGCGGCCCTCGCGGTCCGCCTGCATGGAGGTGACGTTCTCCCCGCCGGTGCCGCCGCCGAGGGGCACGCGGCGGAACCGGTCCGCATCCGCGGCCTTCAGGTTCAGCCCGGCCTCCGTCCCGATCCAGAGCCGCCCGCCGGGGTCGCGCCGCAGGACGCGCACCCGGTTGTCCGACAGGCTGGCCGGGTCCCCGGGATCATGGGTGAGGAGCCTGGCCTCGCCGCTGCGCCGGTCCAGCCTGACCAGGCCGGACAGGGTGCCGACCCAGAGCGCATCCCCCTCCATCAGCAGCGCCCGCACGGCGGGTGCCCCGGGAAGTTCCACCGGCTCGGCCACGGCCGCCCCCGGGTCCAGCCGGAACAGCCCGCCATCGCCGCCGGCATAGAGCGTCCCGTCCGGCTCCTCATGGAAGGCCAGCAGCACCTCGCCCGCCAGCCGCGGGTCCGGGTCCGGCCGGCGCGTCACGTCCGGCAGCAGCTGCAGGCCGCGGCTTCCCGCGCCGATCCAGAAGCCGCCGCCGCGCCGCGCCACCATTCCCATGACATCGAGATTGGCCACCGGCTGGCCGGCCGCCGGTTCCGGCAGCGTGTGGAAGGCGCGGGCGCGGGGGTCGTGGCGGTCCAGCCCCCGCCGGGTCCCCACCCAGACAAGGCCGGAACGGTCCCGCAGCAGGGCCTGGACCCAATCGTCGCTGAGGCCGGCGCCCGCCTGCGAGTCCGCCCGGATGGAGGTCACGTCGCCGCTGGCGGGGTCGAGCAGGAATAGCCCGGCGCCGGCGGTGGCGATCCACAGCCGGCCGTCACCGCCCGCCGCGATGGCCGTCACGCCGCGGCCCGGGCCGGCCGGCAGCCGCAGGCGCGCCGGGCGGGCGGGCTCTCCCGGGCGGTCGGCGCGTACCGACCAGAGGCCGCCGTCGCCGCCGCCGATCCAGACGATGCCGCCCTCCTCCGCGAAAGCTGTGATGGCCGCCAGCGATCCGGTCTCGATCCTGGACGGCTCGGGCAGGCCCGGTGCCCAGGCGTACAGCCCGGCCTCCATGCCGATCCAGAGCGTGCCCGACCGGTCGCGCAGCAGCGCGCGCACCGGATCGACTCCGACAGCGCCCGGCGCCCGACTCACCGCACCGGATGCGTCTAGGCGCTGCAGCCCCTCCTTCGTGCCGACCCAGACCCCGTCCGCCCCGTCCGGCGCCAGGGCGGAGACCAGCGTGCCGGCGATCCCGCCGACACCCCCGGGGATGCGGCGGACGGCGCCGATGGCCGGCTCGTACACGGCGAGGCCGCCCGAATTGGTGCCGATCCAGATCCGCCCTTCCGCGTCCGCCATCAGGCTGCGGATGAAGCCATTGGGGAGCGTATGGGGTCCCTCGGCCCCGTACTCGTAGAGGACGGATTGCTGGCCGTCATAGCGGACCAGCCCCTCGTTGGTGCCGATCCAGACGAAGCCGCGTCCGTCCTGGACCAGGGCGGTGATGTAGCCCTTGGGCTGGCCGCGCGCGGCGTCGATGGGATCGAAGGCGATGGCGGTGGTCGCCGGAGGCCAGCCCTGGGCGGCGGCCGGGGCCGGCATGCCCAGGAGAGCCGGGACCAGAAGGGCGAGCGACAGCAGGACGCGGGCAAGTTCCGGCACGCCGCGGCTGCGCGCGGCCGATACGCCCGTAACCCTGGCCTCCCGCGTGGTCAGTCGCATTCAGCCGGTCGTCTCATCGTCCACATGCTGCGGCTCGCGCATGGGGTCGATGTGCTGCGGTTCGCGCGCCGGGTCGATGTGCTGGGGCTCCCTCGCGGGATCGACGTGCTGCGGCTCCCTGGCCGGGTCGATGTGCTGGGGTTCGCGGGCGGGATCGATGTGCTGGGGCTCGCGCGCAGGGTCGAGCGGCTCGGTTTCCGGATCGACATGCTGCGGCTCGGCGGCCGGATCGGTCTCCTCGGGCGTCGTCGCCGGGTCGTCGACGTGCTGCGGGCCGTCCTCGGCGCGGATGGCGGGCGCGGCGGCGCGGCCCAGCAGCACGGCCCGCTCACCCTCCGTCAGCCCGTGGCGCGCCAGGACGGCGCCCGGATCGGCGCGGAAGGCCTCCGCCTGCGCCGGATCGGTCGCCAGGGCGAAGAGCAGGTCGTAGAGGCCGGCCGACAGGACCGGCGCGGCGGCGGGCCGCCCCATCCCTCCCGCGGGCGCCGGCGGCGCCTGCCGCAGGGCCTCGCGCACCGATTGGTCCTCCTCCAGCCGTTCGCGCGGCGGCAGGTACAGGGTGCTGCCCAGCGGGATCGACATGAGCGTGGAGTCATCGCGGTAGGCGCCCAGCGGCCGGCGCCAGGTGCGCGCCTCGGCCCCCGGCTGCACCGCGCCGACATAGAGCACGCTCGGATGCCCGGCGCCGTAGAGCGAGATCAGCCGCTCCAGCAGCATCGTCCTGGCGGGGCGGCTGCCCCCCACCGGCCGCATCTCGGTGCCGACGAGCCCCACCTGCAGGATGACGACATGGTTCGCGGTCACCACCGGGCGGTGGCGGACCAGCAGGTCGGTGGCGTCCAGGATCTGGCAGCCCTCGACGCAGGGATCGACCCGCAGATCGGCCAGCAGGCAGTCGACCGAGGAGATGCCGGGCAGCATGCGGGCGGGGATGCCCTCGCGGTCGGCGATCTCCAGCGCCTTCTTCGCCGGATCGACGAACCAGCCGGGATGGCCGTAGAAGACGCCGACCACCTCCCGGCCCCCGCGTGCCGCCGCCAGCATCGCTTCCGCCATGTCGGCGTAGGTGGCGGCACGGTGCTTGTCGCTTCCGTAGAGGCCGGTGAGGTTCACGGCGTTCGGGTTCAGCGCCCGGATGTCGGCTTCCGAGATGGCGTCGGCGGTGGCGTGGAAGACGATGTCGGCGGCGCGTATGTGCCCGATGGCCTCGCGCGTCAGGTGGGCGATCGACTTGATGCCGCTGCCGACGATGGTGAGGCGCCCCTGGCGCACGGCGCCGGGCACAGTGGTGTCCCGCATGAGGCTGTCCGGCATCTTTCCCCGTTCCTTCTGGACCCCGCCCGGGCCGTTCCCCGGGATGGACATCTTCACCCAAGGAGGGTCGGGGCTCAAGCCCTTGGGGGTAGTCCGGCCGTGAATTAATTACTCAGAGTTGAATTAGCTTCCAACGACCGCCTCATCCTTCCAGGAAGAAGTAGCCGGTCATGGCCGAGGCGACGGCCAGGATGAAGGCGCGCAGCACCGGCTGCGGCACCCGGCGCGCCAGGGCGGCGCCGCCATAGCCGCCCGCCACGGCGGCCGGCAGCATCACCGCCACCGCCAGCCACTCCACCGCCCCGGCGGCCACGAAGGTGACGGTGGCGACGGCGTTCAGGCTGCCCACCACCATGGTCTTCAGCCCGTTCATGGCGTGCAGATCCTTGAGCCCGAACAGCCCCAGCGACGCCAGCATGAGGATGCCGATGCCGCCGCCGAAATAGCCGCCATAGATCGACACGACGAACTGCACCGCCAGCAGCGGCCCCGCCGTCATGGTGTAGCGGCGCGAGATCCAGGCGCTGACCGGCTTGCCGAAAGCGAAGAGCAGCGTCGCGAACAGCAGCAGCCAGGGGATGATCCACTGGAACACCTCCTGCGGCGTCCACAGCAGCAGCAGCGCCCCCAGCAGCCCGCCCACCAGGCTGATGCCGAAGAAGGAGGAGATGTGGATCACGCCCTTCAGCTGGCCGATGTCCTTGCGGTAGGCCGCCATGGCCGAGAAGCTGCCGGGGAACAGCGCCACCGTGCTGGTGGCGTTGGCCTGCACCGGCGGCACGCCGGCGAAGACCAGCATCGGGAAAGTCAGGAAGGTGCCGCCACCGGCCACGGCGTTGATGGCCCCGGCGGCGAAGGCGGCGGCGGCGAGGCCGAGCTGGAGCCAGATGTCCATATGGTCCCGGATGATGGCGTGCGCTCCCGGCACGGGGCCATATCCCCGGCCGCTTGGCAATGCGCTTGACGGGGTGGCGACCGGCGCGCGGTTTTGCGCTAAGCTCCGCGGCGCACGGCATCCGCCTTCAGGAGCACCCCGCATGACCAAGTGGCCCCTGGCCGTACGGAGAGGCCTCCCGGCCCTGTCCGCCGTCCTACTGCTGCCTGCCCTCCTGCTGCCCGGCCTTGCCGCCGCCGCCGACCTGCAGGTGCGGGTGGTCGACGAGGGCGGCGCCCCCGTCCCCGACGCTGTCGTGCTGCTGGAAGGGGTGAAGGGACCGGCCGCGCCGAAGGCCGGCGCGACCATGGTCGACCAGAGGGACGAGGTCTTCACGCCCTATGTCCAGGTCATCCGGGCCGGCGCCACCGTCACCTTCCGCAACAGCGACGAAACCCGGCACCACGTCTTCTCCTTCTCTCCCGCCCGGCCGCTGGACACGCAGCTGAACCCGGGGCAGAGCTCGGACGCCCTGCCCTTCGACAAGGCCGGGGTGGTGGCGCTGGGCTGCAACATCCACGACTCGATGGTCGCCTACGTTTATGTCGCCGACAGCGCGCATTTCGCCGTGACCGACGCCGAGGGCCGCGCGACGCTGGCCGGCGCGCCCGACGGGCCGCAGACGCTGCGGGTCTGGAGCCCGCGCCTGCGCCCCGGCGCGCCGGAGCCGACGCAGCCCGTGACGGTGGCCGCCGGCGCTGCGGCGGAGGTGGCACTGAAGAACCTGCTGCCGGACAGCCGCCCCGATCCCACGCAGTCGCGCTACTGAGGAGGGGGGATTGGCCCTCGGCCTTCGCAACCGGCTGGCCCTGTTCCTGGTGGTGACGCTCGTCGCGGTGCAGCTGGCGACAGCGGCGACCGTCTACGGCGTCGCCCGGCGGGTGCTGATCCGCGAGGGCCAGGACGCGCTGGAGCAGTCGGCCGAGCTGCTGGACCGGCAGCTGGAGGTGCTGGCGCGGCGGCTGGCCGAGGGCGGCAAGATCCTGTCGCTGGACTATGCCCTGCGCCAGAGCATCGCCCAGCGCGAGCACGCCACCGTCCTGTCGGCGCTGCGCAACTTCGGCCGCCGCATCGGCGCCGACCGCATGCTGCTGCTGGATCTGGATGGCGGCATCGCCGTGGACACCGGCCGCCCGGGCGCCGAGATGGGCGGCGGCCGCTTCGCCTATCCCGACCTGATGGACCAGGCCACGGTGGAGGGCCGCGCCGCCGCGCTGGCGGTGCTGGATGGGCGGGTCTGGCGCATGGTGGTGGTGCCGGTGCTGGCGCCGCAGCCGCTGGCCTTCATCGCCATCCTGGTGCCCGTCGACAAGGGCTTCGCCGGCGACCTGCGCAGCCTGTCCTCGCTCTCCAAATCCATCGCCGTGGTGGCGGAGACCAGCCCCGGCGCCTGGTCGGTCGTGACCTCCACCGACACGGTCCGCGACCCGCTGCGCGACCTGCCCGCCCCGGGCGGCATGGCGCGGCTGGCGCCCGAGGTGCGGGTGCTGGGCGGCGAGGAGATGCTGGTCATGGCCTCGCCGCTGCGCACCGCCCAGGGCAGCCCGGCCGTGGCGGTGGTGCTGCAGTACCCGCTGGCGGCGGCGCTCGAGCCCTACCGCCCCATCGTCTTCTGGCTGAGCGTGCTGCTGGTGGGCGGCCTGCTGGCCGCGCTGGTCGGCACGGTCATGATCGCCCGCGGCGTGACCCGGCCGCTGGAGGCGCTGGCCCGCGTTGCCCGCCGGATCGAGGCCGGCGACTATTCCCCGCCCCCGCCCCTGCCCGAGCGGGACGAGATCGGCCAGCTCTCCACGGCGCTCGGCAGCATGGCCCACGCTATCGCCGACCGCGAGGAGCATATCCGCCACCAGGCGACGCACGATGCCGACACCGGCCTCGCCAACCGGACGCGGCTGGAGGAGGTGGGCGGGATGCTGCTGGCCGACCCGGGCCGGCGCGCGGCGCTGCTGCTGGTCGGGATCGAGCGCCTGCGGGAGATCAACAACACGCTGGGCCACGAGGTCGGCGCCCGGCTGGTCGCCGATGCCGGCGCGCGGTTGGCCGGGCTGCTGGGGCCGGGCGCGCTTGTGGCGCGGGTGGCCGACACCGACCTCGCCGTTCTCCTGCCCGACATGGACCCGGCGGCGGTACCGGACGCCGCCGCCCGCATCGCCGCGACCTTCGAGGCGCCCTATGCCGAGGGCGACCTGTCGGTCGATCTGGCGGTGGCGGTGGGCGCGGCGCTGGCGCCGGACCATGGGCTGACGGTGACGGCGCTGCTGCAGCATGCCGACGTGGCGCTGTTCGCCGCGCGGCGTGCCGACCCGCCGATCCGCCTCTACGACGCCGCCGCCGATCCGCGCCGGCCGGAGCGCCTGTCGCTGATGGGCGAGCTGAAGGAGGCGATCGAACAGGACACGCTGGCGCTGCACTACCAGCCGAAGCTGGACCTCGCCACGGGCCGGCTGTCCGGCGCCGAGGCGCTGGTTCGCTGGATCCACCCCAAGCGCGGCTTCATCCCGCCCGACAGCTTCATCCCGCTGGCCGAGGAGACCGGCACCATCCGCCGCCTCTCGCGCTGGGGGCTGGGCACGGCGGCGCGGCAGCTGCGGGCCTGGACCGACCAGGGGCTGGCCCTGCGGCTCGCGGTCAACCTGTCGGTGCGCGACCTGGCCGACGCGACCCTGCCCGACCACATCGCCGGCCTGCTGGCCGAGCACGGGCTGACGCCGGACCGGCTGGTGCTGGAGATCACCGAGAGCGCCATCATGGGCGAGCCGGATGCCGCCATATCGGTGCTGAAGCGGCTGGCGGACCGGGGCCTGGACCTCGCCATCGACGATTTCGGCGTCGGCCAGTCCTCCTTCGCCTATCTCCGCCGCCTGCCGGTGCGCGAGCTGAAGATCGACAAGAGCTTCGTGCTGACGCTGGCATCGCAGCCGCAGGACCAGGCGATCGTCCGCTCCATCGTCGAGGTCGGCCACAGCCTCGGCTACAGCACCACCGCCGAGGGGGTGGAGGATGCCGCCGCGCTGGAGCTGCTGCGCGCCATGGGCTGCGACAGCGCCCAGGGCTACCACATCGCCCGTCCCATGGCGGCCGCCCCGCTGGCGGAGTTCCTGGCCGCCAGCCCCTGGGCGCCGGTGCGGCTGGAGACGGGCGTCGCCTGACCCCGCCTTCCCGGTGACACATTTCCAGACCCTGATCGGGGCGACACCTGACGCCAAGGGGTGTTGACGGGCGGCCCCGGCACTACTTCCATGGGCGAGCCCTCCAGGAGACCGCCATGCCGATCCGCCGCCCGCCCGACATCCCCGCCTCCGAGATCACGCCCCGGAGCATCTATCTCGGCCGCCGCGCCCTGCTGGGCGGCGGCGCCGGGCTGATAGGAGCCGGAGTGGTCGGAACGGGCCTGCTGGGCGGTGCCGCCGGCGCCGCGCCGATGCCGGGGAAGCCCGGTCCCTTCTCCACCGACGAGAAGCCGACGCCCAAGGCCGACGTCACCAGCTACAACAATTTCTACGAGTTCGGCGTCGACAAGGCCGACCCGGCCAAGCATGCGGGACAGCTGACCACCCGGCCCTGGACCGTGAAGATCGACGGGCTGGTGTCGAAGCCTGCGGAGATGGCCCTAGAGGACATCCTCAGGCCGGTGACGCTGGAGGAGCGCATCTACCGCATGCGCTGCGTCGAGGGTTGGTCGATGGTGATCCCCTGGGTGGGCTTCCCGCTGGCCGATCTGCTGAAGCGGGTCGAGCCGCTGGGCAGCGCCAGGTACGTCGCCTTCGAGACCTTGGTGCGTCCCGAGGAGATGCCGGGCCAGCGCGGCCTGTTCCAGCCGCTGGACTGGCCCTATGTCGAGGGGCTGCGGCTGGACGAGGCCATGCACCCGCTGACCATCCTGGCGACCGGCATGTATGGCGAGACCATGCCCAACCAGAACGGCGCGCCGCTGCGGCTGGTCGTGCCCTGGAAGTACGGCTTCAAGGGCATCAAGAGCATCGTCCGCATCAGCCTGGTCGAGAAGCAGCCGCCCACCAGCTGGAACCTGCAGGCCGCCAACGAGTACGGCTTCTATTCGAACGTCAATCCCGAGGTCGACCATCCCCGCTGGAGCCAGGCGACCGAGCGGCGCATCGGCGAGGGCGGCATCTTCGCCGCCCGCCGCCCCACCCTGCCCTTCAACGGCTATGCCGAGCAGGTGGCGGGCCTGTACCAGGGCATGGACCTCAGGAAGTTCTTCTGATGCTTTGGCGTCGTCAGTTCGCGGCCTGCTTTGGGGTTCTGGGTCCATCGGGCCGAACTGCCGTCCCCTCTCCCAGAGGGACAGGGAGAGGGGGTACGGGATCGCGGAGCAATCCGCCGGCTTCGATGAAGCGCCCTTCCCCGACCCTCTTACCCCCTCACCCTAACCCTCTCCCCCTGGGAGAGGGGACATGAGGACGGCACGGGCCGATCCGCAGAAGCAGCGCGGCAAGGGCTGGCGGCCGCCGACCTGGATGCTCTACCTGGCCGGCGCGGCGCCGGGCGTCTGGCTGTTCTGGCAGGGGGTGAACGACCGGCTGGGCGCCGACCCGTTGAAGGAACTGGAGCACGGGCTCGGCGAATGGTCGCTGCGCTTCCTAATCCTGGGGCTGGCCGTCACGCCGCTGCGGCAGGCGGCGGGGGTGAACCTGGTGAAGTACCGGCGCGCCCTGGGGCTGCTGGCCTTCTTCTACGCGCTGGCGCACCTGCTGACCTACGTCGTGCTTGACCAGGGGCTGGACTGGCGGGCGGTCTGGGGCGACATCGTCAAGCGGCCCTACATCACCGTGGGCATGGCCGCCTTCCTGATCCTGCTGCCGCTGGCCGCCACCTCCAGCAATGCCGCGATGCGCAGGCTCGGCCGCCGCTGGGGCCAGCTGCACCGCTGGGTCTACCCGGCGGCGCTGCTGGCGGCCCTGCACTTTCTGATCCTGGTGAAATCCTGGCCGGCCGAGCCGATCATCTACACCGCGCTGGTCATAGCGCTGCTGGTCTGGCGGGCGGCGCGGCGCTGGCTGCCGCGCCGGGCGCTGGCGTAGGACTTGCCGGAGCGCCCATCGGTTGGTGCTCACCCATTGCTTCCCCCACTACCGTCATCCCGGCGGTTGCGAAGCTGGCGCGCAGCGCCTAGGCCGGGACCCAGGGGTTGCAGCCATGAGGGTTCAATGAAGCAAGCCAATCCGCTCTGGCGAGATCTCGATAGGCGCTAGGGAGCGCTGCATCCGTCGCATCCCACTGCAACCCCTGGGTCCCGCCCTGCGCCGGGGTGACGGAAAAAAGTTGCTCCCTATCGTGTGAGCGACCTCACGCCCGCTTCAGCTTGTCGGCGTGGACCTTCTTCAGCTTCTCGACCTTCGGCAGGGCGACCGCCGCGATGTAGGGCTGCGCCGGGTTCCGGCGGGCATAGTCGTGGTGGTAGGCCTCGGCCTCGAAGAACTCGACCAGCGGCTCCAGGGTCGTCGCCAGCGGCTTGGAGAAGAGCCGGTCGCGCTCGATCTGGCGCATATAGGTCTCGGCGATGCGCTTCTGTTCCTCGTCGGCGTAGAAGATGGCGGAGCGGTACTGGGTGCCGATATCGTTGCCCTGCCGGTCCTTCTGCGTCGGGTCGTGGGCGATCGAGAAGAACATCTTCAGGATCTGGCCCATGGTGATGCGCCGCGGGTCGTACATCACCTCGATCACCTCGGCATGGCCCGTGGTGCCGGTGCAGACGCTCTTGTAGTCCGCCGTCCCGGCCTCGCCGCCGGCATAGCCCGGCCGCACCGCCAGCACGCCCTCGAGCTGGGTGTAGACGGCCTCGGTGCACCAGAAGCAGCCGCCGGCCAGCACGATGCGGCGCGTCTCCCCGACCTCGACGGGATCGAGTTCCGGATCGGGGAAGGACCAGGGATCGATGGTGAGCGACATGGAATCCTCGGATTGGCGATGGCTGTCCTGGAGATGGGGCCCTGCCATGCCGCTGTCCAGGCCGGGCGGGGCATGGCAGGGCCGCCCGCTCAGCCCTCCGCGTCCCCTTGTGCCGGCGGCTCCGCCTTGGGGGGCAGGGGGAACAGGGTGACGAAGCGGGCGGCGAGATCGCGGTCGCCGGTGAGCCGCACGGCGCCCTGCGCCTCCATCGCCTCGATCGGCTGGCCGCCATAGATCACGGCGGCGATGGCGGGCGGCTGGCCCTCGAGCACGAAGTCGGCGCCCTCGGCGGGCCCACGCTCCACCTCAATCCTCCCATCCTCCAGCCGCACCAGGAAGCTCTCCGCCCCGATGCGGAAGCCGATGCGGGCGCTGAGTCCCACGGCGCGGGCCGGGTCGATCATGGTGCGCAGCGACAGGAACAGCGACACGGCGCTGAAGGCCAGCGTCGGGTCGTGCAGCGGCGAGCGCGCCGCCCAGCGCCCGAGCGTCTGGATGATCGGCTCGGCCTCGTAGCCCCAGGGCGTCAGCTCATAGACCTTCACCGAGGCCGGCGGCGGCAGGCGGCGCTGGCGCAGCACGCCCACCTGCTCCAGCCCCTCCAGCCGCTGGGTCAGCACGTTGGCGCTGAGGCCCGGCAGGCTGGCGCGCAGGTCGGAGAAGCGGCGCGGGCCCAGCATCAGCTCGCGCATGACCAGCAGGGCCCAGCGCTCTCCCACCAGGTCGAGCGCGTGCGCGGCGGCGCAGGCATCGTCGTAGCGCCGCTTGGAGGGGCTCTCTTCAGGCTTAGTTATTTTTTCTAACTTCATGGTTGCTATTTATAACACGGGAGGGCATCGTCCTCCAACAACGAACGCGGAGGAGGCCGCCACCATGTCCAGCCAAACCAGTCCGAAGCTCATCTTCGTGAATCTGCCGGTCACCGACCTGCCCCGGTCCAAGGCCTTCTACGAGGCCGTCGGCGCCCGGGTGGAACCGCGCTTCACCGACGCGACCGCCGCCTGCATGGTCCTGTCGGACACGATCCACGTCATGCTGCTGACCCACGCCAAGTTCGGCCAGTTCACCACCAAGCGCATCCCCGACGCCCGCCAGACGGCGCAGGTCCTGCTCTGCCTCTCCTCCGACAGCCGCGCCGCCGTGGACGCGACCGTCGAGGCGGCCGTGGCGGCCGGCGGCGCCAAGGACCCCGGCCCGGTGCAGGATTACGGCTTCATGTACGGCCGCAGCTTCGAGGATCCGGACGGCCATATCTGGGAGGTCATGTGGATGGACCTGGCCGCCGCCGAGAAGGCCATGTGCCCGCCCGCCGAACCCGCCCACGCCTGAACCGGGATACCGTCATGACCGCGGAAACCAACGAGCTGACCGTCACCCGCCTCATCCAGGCGCCGCCCGAGACGGTGTACCGGGTCTTCACCACCCGCACGACCGAGTTCTTCACCCCGCCACCCTGGAAGACGCCGGTGGCCGAGCTGGACCTCCGGCCCGGCGGCAAGTTCCGCACCGTCATGGAGGGGCCCGCCGGCGAGCGCATGGACAGCACGGGCGTCTTCCTGGAGGTGGTGCCCGGCGCGAAGCTGGTCTTCACCGACGGCTTCGGTCCGGGCTGGGTGCCGCAGACCGCCTTCATGGTGGCGATCCTGACCTTCGAGGCGGAGGCGGGCGGCACCCGCTACACCGCCACGGTCCGCCACTGGACGGCGGAGGCCTGCAAGCAGCACGAGGAGATGGGCTTCCACCAGGGCTGGAGCATCGTCGCCGGCCAGCTCGCCGCACTGGCCGAGGCCGAGACGGCCGCGCACGTCTGAACGGGGCGGCCCAATACAGAGGGAGGGGGGAATGAGCTACATCGACGGGTTCGTGGTCGCCGTGCCGGCGGCCAACAAGGAGGCCTACCGCGAGGTGGCCGCCCTGGCCGCTGGAATCTTCCGCGAGTACGGCGCGCTGGAGGTCATGGAGGCCTGGGGCGAGGACGTCCCTCACGGCACGCTGACCGACTTCCACCGCGCGGTCCAGGCGACGGCGGAGGAAGTGGTCGTTCTCTCCTGGATCGTCTGGCCCTCGCGGGAGGCGCGCGACGCCGGCCACGCCAAGTTCATGGCCGATCCGCGGACCCAGCCGATGATCAGCGGGTCGGCGATGCCCTTCGACGGAAAGCGCATGATCTTCGGCGGCTTCGCGCCCATCGTGCACTCGACGGGGGAAGCGGCATGACCGAGATCGTCCCGCATCTCTGGTTCGACGGGGTGGCCGAGGAGGCGGCGCGGTTCTACTGCGCCGTCGTGCCCGGCAGCCGGGTCGACCGCGTCAACCGCTCGCCCGCCGAGACGCCGGCCGGGGCGGCGGGCATGGTGCTGACGGTGGAGTTCACCCTCGCCGGCCGTCCCCATGTCGGCATCAATGGCGGCCCGATGTTCCGCTTCACCGAGGCACTGTCCCTCATGGTCGTCTGCGAGGACCAGGCGGAGGCGGACCGGGTGCGCGATGCCCTGTGCGAGGGCGGCGAGCCCGGCCCCTGCGGCTGGCTGAAGGACCGCTACGGCCTGTCCTGGCAGGTCGCCCCGCGCGCGGCGCTGGCGCTGCTGCAGGACCCGGACACGGCCCGCGCCGGCCGCGCCATGCGGGCCATGCTGGGCATGACAAGGCTCGACGTCGACGCGCTGCGGGCGGCAGCCGACGCCGCCTGAACCCGCCTCAGCGCAGGTCGGCGGTGTCGTAGTAGACGGTGCCCAGCACCTTGCCCTTGCCGCCCAGCGCCGCCTCCAGCGCGGCGCGCGGCGGCTCGGCCAGCCCAGCGGCGGGCACCGTCACCTCGGTCCCGGCGGGCACCGCACCCACCGGCGCCAGGGCGACGATGTGGTCGAAGTCCGGCCGGGCATCGACGCGCTTCACCAGGAAGGCCGTCCGCCCCTCGCCCAGCAGCAGGTAGGTGGCGGCCTGAGCGCCGCGCATGTCGGGGTTCAGCCGGCGGAAGACGGGCACCGAAATCACCTCCACCGGCACGCCCTTGTGCACGGTGCGGCCGCCGCGCTCGAAATGCCCCTCCACCAGGTCGGCCTTGAAGCCGGTCACCTGGCCCGCCGTGCCGGGCTGCAGCTTGGCCAACTCGAAGCACTCGGGCACCAGGGTCCAGAGGGCGGGGCCGGCCGCCAGGCGCTTCGCCATGTCCCCGGCCACGGCGGCGTCCGCCACGCGCAGCTTCAGCACGATCTGGTAGTCGTGCGGATGCTTGAAGATCGGCAGGTGCGCGGCATAGAGCGCGTCCGCGCCGCCGAACAGCGCCATGCCGTGGATGCCCATCGTATGATCAGGGCTCTTGTGGCAGTGCGGCCCGTGAGCCAGGGCGGGCGTTGCGAGCAGGCCGGCGAGGATCGCGGCGGCGGCGAGGAACAGGCGCATCTCTTCTCTCCGGAACTGGATTTCAGGCGGTGGCGGCGAGCCAGCGCGACAGGATCAGGCGGCCCGCCTCGGCGGCGGCGGGGAAGCGGGCGGCAATCTCCGCATCGATGTCGGGATGCGGCACCGGCGCGGTGGCGGCCCAGCCGCGCAGCGTGTCGGGCTCCGCCTCCGGGTGGAACTGCAGCCCGGTCGAGGCGCCCAGCCGATAGGCCTGCACCGCGCAGGCCGGACTGCGGGCCAGCAGCGTGGCGCCGGCCAAGTGCGAGACCTGCTCGCCATGCGCCTGCACCACCGGCAGCGGCGCGGGCAGCCCCTGGAACAGCGGGTCGGCGCGGCCCTCCGGCGTGAGCTCCACCGACAGCACGCCCAGCTCCTCCGCCGGCAGGCGCGACACCGTCCCGCCCAGCGCCGTCGCCAGGATCTGCGCGCCGAGGCAGATGCCCAGCGTCGGCCGCCGCGCCGCATGGCGCGCGGCCAGCGCCCGGCGCAGCTCGGCCAGGGCCGGCAGCGGGTCGTTGGCCGAGAGATCGCCGCCCAGCAGGATCACCCGGTCGGCCAGGGCGACCTTGTCCACGCCGCCGTCGCGCACGGGCCAGAGATGGCGGTGCGGCGCGCGGGCCAGCAGCCGGTCGAGGTCGCCGGGCGGCGAGGCGGGATCGAAGTTCAGGACGAGCGTGGTCATGGCGCGGGCGGACTCCGGGAGCTGAACCTGGTGCAGCTTGCCTCCCGGGTTTTTATCCCGCCGTGATCCCCTGTCCTTCAGGACAGAGGCCGCATCTCTCGGTCCAGCCGTTCCCTGGGGAACCGGAACCCTAGATGCCTGCACCGGTGGCGACGCTAGCCGCCCGCCTTGCCCCTGTCAAACCGCGGCCGCGCAAGGCCGGGTTGCCCCCGTCGGGGAGGTTTCCGGAGCCCCCTATGCCTTCGGGGTGTTCCGCCGCCCCGGCGGTGGAGACCATCGCGGAGACCCTCCGTCGGATTGGCCGCGAAGCCCTCCGTCTGCGGCGTCGGCCCGGGACACGGGACGCGCTTAAATGCCCCCATCGATTTTGCCGCCCTGTGTCGAGCGGTCGTGGAGCAGCGAAGGGGGACGGGGTGATCCAGCTGAGGTCCGACAAGCCTGCCGCGAAACACCTGGTCGTCGTCGAGGCCTATGACGGGCTGGCCGACTACCATTCCGACGATCCCCAGGCGCGCCTGGCCGCGCGCGGGCTCGGCCTGCCGCTGACCGAGCTGGCGGCGGTCCTGGGATGCCGGGTGACCGTGCTGACCTGGGACGATTTCCTGCGCTACGAGACCAAGCCCGGCGCCTTCCCCACCTGGGACCCGCGGGCCACCCGGCCGTCCGACGCGCCCGGCCCCGCGCCCACGGCGGATTTCGGCCCGGCGGTGCGCTCGGTCGAGATCCCGGCGCGCGACCCCGACCATCGGCTGGACCTGGCGCTGGCCGGCTGCGGTCCCCGCCTGCTGGGGCTGCTGGCCGAGAGCGACCCGCTCTTCGCGCTCTCCTTCATGCTGGAGCGGCACCTGGAGGAGCTGCACGCCACCGACCCGATCGACGCGCTGGTGCTGCCGATGCGCGGTGGCCTGGGCTACGTCATGCAGATGGCGCGCGCCACCGGCTGCGGCGCGCTGACCCGCGTGCCCGTCGCCCTGGTCGTCACCGACCGGTCGGCGGACCGGCAGGCGGCCGACCAGGAGGGGCTCTGGACCAAGCCTGCGCTCACCCGCCGCCAGATGGAGGACCTCTCGCTGGCCCTGGCCGACGGCACGCTGGTCTTCGGTCCGCGTGGGGAGGCGGTGGCGCGGGCCGGCCGGCTGCCCGACGCGCCGGTGCCGGTGCTGGTGCCGCGCGACGTGCCGGCGGGCCTGCTCGACGCCATCGCCACCATGGCCGAGACGCCGCGCGCCGGCCGCGCCCAGCCCTTCCTGCAAGGGCCCTGGCGTGGGTCGGACGGAGTGCTGGCGGCGCTGGACGGGGCGCGGCTGATGCAGGACCGCTGGGGCATGCCGGCCCTGTCGGTCGCCTGCGCCGGCACCGACATGACTTTCGCGCCCATGGCGCCGCGCCGCTTCCAGGACTATTGGTCCTCGCGCGGCTTCGTGCGGGAGATGGTCGGCGCGGGCGTCTGGCGCTTCCGGCCGGGCCGCGCCGACCTGGGCGGCGGACTGCCCGTCCGCCTCTGCCCCGCCGCCGCGTCCTACCTGCCCGAGCTCTGGTCGGAGCTGGCGCGGGGTACGCTGCCGGTGCTGTCGCCGGCGGTGGCCGAGGGGCTGGCACCCGGCGAGGAGCTGCCGGCGATCTGCCTGCTCGGCGATGCGCCCGGCCCCGAGGAGATCGCCGCCAAGCTGGAGACGCTGGCGGGCACCCGGCCGGAGGCGCTGGACCAGGCGCGCCGCGCGCTGTGCCGGGCGGTGGTGCGGGCCCACCGGGGCGCCGGCCGCGTCGCCCGCTTCGAAGCGCTGGTGGAGACCCTGCGCGGCCTGACGGCGACCCTGCCCGAGCGCCAGGATCTGGGCCTGTGCGCCCGGCTGCTGCTGGACCGCCGGCGCTCCCTGGCCGAGATCGCCGCGGAGCCGCAGCCGGCGCGCCCCTTCGACATGGATCTGCGCCCGGGCACGCTGGCCGTGGTCGTCGCCTGCTACGAGATGGGCGCGCTGCTGGTGGAGACGGTGGAGAGCGTCTGGGCCGCCACCCGCCGCCCGGACGAGCTCATCGTCGTGGACGACGGCTCCCCCGGGGCGGCCACGCGCGAGGCCATCGCCAGGCTTGAGGCGGAGGCCAGGGCGCGGCGGCTGCCGTTGCATGTGCTGCGCCAGCCGAACCGCGGCCTTTCGGGCGCCCGCAACACCGGCCTGCAGGCGGCCAGGAGCGAATTCGTCTCCTTCATCGACGGCGATGACCTGATCGGCCCGGATTTCTACAGGCTGGCCCTGAATGTCATGTGCCGGCATCCGGAGATCGGCGGCGTGGCGGCCTGGGCGGAGACCTTCGGCGAGGGCGTGGCGCCCGGCTTCTGGAACGCGCCGCAGCCGGAGCTGCCCGCCCTGCTGGTCGAGAACATGGTGTTCGTGCCCTGCATGATGCGCACGGCCCTGCTGCGCGGTCTCGGCGGCTACGATGCCGGCCAGCGCTTCAATTACGAGGATTGGGAACTGCCCGTGCGGCTGCTGGCGGCGGGCCACCCGATCGTCACGCTGCCGCGCTACCAGCAGCGCTACCGGGTGCGCGGCGACAGCCTGCTGCGCAGCCTGACCGACGTGCAGAACCAGGTGATGCGCGAGCGCATGCTGGAGACGCACCGCGCCACGGCCGCCCGCTTCGCCATGGAGCTGCCGATGCTGATCGAAGGGCGGGCCATGCGGCGCGAGGCCGACCGCCAGCGCATGGAAGCGCTGAGGGCCGCGGCGCCTCCCCCCGCTCCCTCCTCCGCGCTGCAGGGGTTGAGACGCGCCGGCCAGGCCCTGCGAAGAGCCGCCGGGACCACCGCCGCCGCCTTCGGACTTGTCGACAGCCCCGTCACCGGGAAAAACGCCCGATGAAGCACCTGATCCTGTCGCGGGAATACCCGCCCGCCCCCTACGCCCCCGGCGGCATCGGCACCTATGTCCGCAACATCGCTCGCATCCTCGCCGAGCGGGGCGAGATCGTCCACGTCATCGGCCAGCGCTGGAAGGACGCGCCGAAGATGCGGGAGGTCCTGTGCGAGGGCCGGCTGATCATCCACCGCATCGCCGAGGACGACCCGCCGCGCGGGCTGGCGCCGCTGGATCTTGACGGGCAATGGGCCGAGGACCTGGCGGGGGTCAAGCGGTCGGTCTTCCCCAACCAGTGGTTCTCGCTGCAGGCGGCGCACCTGGCGGAGCGGCTGATCCAGGAGGAGGGCATCGACGTCGTCGAGGCGCAGGAGTGGGAGGCGCCGCTCTACCATTTCCTGGTCCGCCGCAGCCTGGGCCTGGGGCCCGCGCGCAAGCCGCCCTGCATCGTCCACCTGCACTCGCCGACCGAGATGATCGCGCGCTCCAACGGCGTGGATCTGCGCGACCCCACCATCCTCGCCATGAAGCGGATGGAGGACCACTGCATCGCCGCCGCCGACGCGCTGCTCTGCCCCAGCCGCTACCTGGCCCGGCAGTCGGAGGACCTCTACGACTTGGCCGCCGGCAGCGTGAAGGTCATCCGCCTGCCCGTCGGCTCGCTCTCCCCGGTGGAACGCGACGAGCGCACCTGGGACGAGGGCATGATCACCTATGTCGGCCGGCTGGAGGCCCGCAAGGGCGTCGGCGAGTGGGTGGAGGCGGCGATCCGCGTCGCCCGCGACGACCCGAAGGTGCAGTTCGACTTCATCGGTGCCGACACTTCCACCGGCTGGACCGACCCGTCGCGCAACCGCTCGATGATCGCGACGCTGCAGGCCCGCATCCCCGAGCCGATGCGCTGGCGCTTCCGCTTCCACGGCGCCAAGCCGCGCGAGGAGCTGCCGGCCCTGCTGGCGCGGGCGCGGGCGGCGGTGGTGCCGTCGCGCTGGGAGAACTTCCCCAACACCTGCATCGAGGCCATGGCGTCCGGCCTGCCCGTCATCGCCACCCGGCTGGGCGGCATGGCGGAGATGCTGGAGGACGGTCGCACCGGCTGGCTCGCCCAGGGCGAGACGATGGCGGAGATGGTGGACGGGCTGGAGCAGGCGCTCCGCCGCTGCCTGGCCGAGACGCCCGCCCGCCGCCGGGTCATGGGCGAGCAGGCGGCCGAGGCCGTGCGGGTCCTATGCGACAATGACCGCACCTTCCAGGAGCATGTCGCCTTCCGCACCGAGGTGGCCCGCCGCGGCGCCAAGCGCTCGGTCGCCCTGCCGAACGCCGCCCGCAGCGCCGCCGAGATCAGGCGCGGCATTGGCGTGGTCGCCTGGATCGACGGGACCGAGGGGGCGGAGGCGCTGCTGGACGCGTTGGCGGGCCAGACCCTGGCCCCGGCGGCGCTGGCGATCGTCCACGACCCCGCCGCCGTCCCACCGGGCCTGGAGCTGGAGCGGCGGGCCCGCGCGGCTGGCGGCATCGCCATGGCGGCGGCGCCCCTGACCGCGGCCGAGGCCTGGAACCAGGGCTTCCAGGCGGTGCGGGGCGTGCGCCCGCCGCTGGGCTGGGTGTTCCTGGACCGGCACGACCGGCTGCGGCCCGACGCTCTGGCGAAGCTGGAGGCGGCGATGGCCGCCTGCCCGCAGGCCGGCATCCTTTCCTTCTGGACCGCCAGCGCCGACGGCCATGTCTCCGCCCCGCCCTGTCCCGGCTTCCCGCACCAATGGGCGCAGAACGAGGTGGCGCGCGCCTCCGCCTTCCGCGACGAGGCGATCGAGGGCATCGCCCCCTTCCCGCCCGACGCGCCGGCCGAGGGAGACCTCTGGGCGCTGGCGAACGGCGTGCTGGGGCGCGGCTGGAAGTCGGTGGTCTATCCGGAGTTCCTGGCGACGCGCGAGTCCGCCGGCACGCTGGACTGGATGCGCCTGCCCGCCTACCAGGAGACCCGCCGCCGCCTGCTGAAGCGGCTGCCCGCCCCGGCACCGGCGGACTTCCTGGCCTATCTCGACCTGCACGCGCCGCTGCCGGCCATCGCCCCGCCGCTGCCGCCGGCGCACCAGCCGCCTCCGCCGCGCTTCGCCCGGCTGCGCCGCTACCCGCTGTTCAAGGGGCTGCTGGAGCCCCACCGCCTCGGCCCCGGGCTCGCCCGCCGCTGGGGAAAGCTGAAGCAGCGCCTGCGCCCCGACACCAACCCCAGCGCCCCCAACCCCAGCCTGGAGCGCGCCTCATGACCGGCCGCAACGCCCCGCTGATCACCGTCATCATCTGCACCCACAACCGCGCCGGCTACCTGCGCGACGCGATGGCGAGCATCATCCGCCAGGACTTCCCCCGGACGGATTACGAGCTGCTGGTGGTGGACAACGCCTCCACCGACGGCACGCGGGAGGTGGTGGAGAGCTTCCGCGACCAGGGCCCGGTCCGCTACGTCCACGAGCCGCGGCTGGGCCTGTGCAACGCCCGCAACACCGGCTGGCGGGCGGCGGCCGGACGCATCGCCGCCTATTTCGACGACGACGCCATCGCCCTGCCGGGCTGGCTGGCGGCGGTCAAGGAGGGGTTCGACCGCGATCGTGGCGCCGGTGTGGTCGGCGGCCGGGTGGACCCGATCTGGAAGGGCGAGCGTCCCGCCTGGCTGTCCGACGGCATCGCCGCTTCGCTCACCATCGTCGACTGGGGTCCGGAGGTGAAGCGGATCGAGGATCTCGACCGGGAATGGGTGGTCGGGGCCAACATGGCCATCCCGGTGGTGCTGCTGGAGAAGGTCGGCGGCTTCCATCCCAAGCTGGACCGCGTCGGCAACAACATGCTGTCCAGCGGCGATGTGTTCCTGGCGAAGAAGATCGTCGAGCAGGGACATGCCTGCCTTTACCATCCCGGCATGGCGATCCGGCACTTGGTGCCGCCGCAGCGCCTGGTCCAGGACTGGTTCCTGCGCCGCTACTATTGGCAGGGCGTCTCGGACGCCGTCATGGAGCTGATCGAGACGCGCCCCGGCCGCCTCGCCCGGCTGTACCGCGCCGCCGGCCGCACCCGGTCGCTGCTCGGCCGCGGCCGGCAGCTGGGCACGCTCGCCAAGCGGACCGACGACCCGGACCGCTTCCAGAACCAATGCTTCACCCTGATCGAGTTGGGCCACATCGCTGGCCTGCTCGGCGCCGCCCGGATCTGAGCCATGAACCGCCCCCTCCGCGTCCAGTTCGAGCATACCCGCTTCCCGCACTGGGGCGGCCATTCCGGCTTCCACCAGCTGGCCCGCCACCTGGACCCGGGCGCCTTCCGCGCCGAGCTTCACGGCGCGCCCGACAATCACGAGGACTTCCCCCGGGTGCCCGAGGCGGTCGGCGCCTGGCTGAAGCGGCGCATCCAGGCCGGCGGCATGAGCTGGTACAAGCTGTCCGACCTGAAGGCGGAGATGCGGCTGCTGCCGGCCTGCCTGAAGGGCGAGCTGGACGTGGTGCATTTCCTGGACGGGGAGCATGCCGGCCAGTACCTGCCGCGCGCGCTGAAGGCGATGGGTCGCCGGCGCCCGGTCACGGTCGCCACCTTCCACCAGCCGCCCTCGGTCCTGCCTGATGTCATCGACCCCAGGGTGGTGGCGGCATTCGACCACGTCACCCTGGTCTCCCCCTCGCAGCTGCCGTTCTTCCAGGGGCTGGTGCCCGAGGAGCGGCTGCACGTGATCCTGCACGGCATCGATACGGAGTTCTTCCGCCCGCCCCCCGCCCGCCAGCGCGGCAAGCGGCTGCGCTGCGTGACGGTCGGGCACTGGCTGCGCGACTGGACGGCCATGCGTGCCGTCGCCGGGCTGCTGCACGACGACCCGGACATCGAGTTCGATCTGGTCACCGGCGCCGAGACCGGGCTGGAGGGCATGCCGCGGGTGCGCAAGCATGCCGGACTGTCGGACGAGGCGCTGGCCGATCTCTACCGGCAGGCGGACGTGCTGCTGCTGCCGCTGACCGACGCCACCGCCAACAACGCCCTGCTGGAGGGCATAGCCTGCGGCCTGCCCGTCGTCAGCAGCGACATTGAGGCGGTCCGCGCCTACACCCCCGGCGGCGAGGCCATCCGGGTCAAGGGCAACGACCCGGCCGCCCTGGCCGCCGCGCTGCAGACGCTGCGCGACGAGCCGGACCGGCGCCTCGCCATGGGTCGGCTGGCCCGGGCGCGGGCGGAGGAGCTGTCCTGGCCGGTGCAGGCGGCGCTGCATGGCGAACTCTACGCCCGCGCGCTGGAGCGGGACCTGCCGAAGCCGGCGCCGATCCGCGCCCCGGCCCCGGCGCCCACCGGCCGCCTCTTCTGCTCCAAGCCCTTCACCTGGTTCGAGGTGTCACGGGGCGCGGAGGAGGGCGAGGCCTATATGTGCTGCCCGGCCTGGCTGGACACGCCCATCGGCAACCTCACCCGGCAGAGCGTGGACGAGGTCTGGAACGGCGAGACGGCGCAGAGCATCCGCCGCTCGGTCCTGGACGGCAGCTTCAGCTACTGCAACGCGCGGCGCTGCCCGCACCTGCAGCGGGTCGACGGGCCGGTCAGCCGGGTCGAGGACGTGACCGACGCCCGCATGCTGGAGGTGCTGGCGCGCGAGCTCACCGTCGTTCCCTACGGCCCGCGCGACATCAACTGCAGCTTCGACCGTTCCTGCAACCTGTCCTGCCCCAGCTGCCGCACGCAGCTGATCATGGAGACCAAATCCGCCGACCGGATCACGGGCCTGCAGCGCACCATCGAGACGCAGGCGCTGAAGGATGCGGAGCTGCTCTACATCACTGGTTCCGGCGACCCGTTCGGCAGCCCCTATTTCCGCAAATGGCTGCAGACCATGAAGCGGGAGAACATGCCGAAGCTGAAGCGGCTGCATCTCCACTCCAACGGGCTGCTCTGGACGCCGCGCATCTGGGAGAGCATCCCGGGGGAGATCCGCGCCCTGGTGCGCTCCTGCGACATCTCCATCGACGCGGCGACGCCGGCCACATATGCCGAGAACCGCCGCGGCGGCGAGTTCGACATCCTGCTGGAGCGGCTGGAGTTCATCGCCCGGCTGCGCCGTGAGGGTCCGCTGGAGTGGTTCGGCATCAACATGACGGTGCAGGCCAACAACTTCCGGGAGATGACCGCCTTCGCCGCCCTGGGCCGCCGGTTCGGCGCCGACGTGGTGTCCTTCGCTCAGATCACCAACTGGGGCACCTTCAGCGCCGAGGAGTTCGCCGCCCGCGCCGTCCACAAGCAGGAGCACCCGGAACACGCGGAATTCCGCCGGGTGCTGGCCGATCCCGCGCTGCACGCGCCCGGCATCTATCTCTCCAACCTGTCCGACCTGTCCGGCCGGGCGGCGGCGGAGGTGGCCCTGCCCTGGTGATCCCCCTTCCCCCGCCCCCCTCCGCCGCGCCAGAATGCCGCCCAACGACCGGGGCGGCGTCGGGCCGGCCGGCTGGGGATCAAGGGGAAGGAACAGCATGAGCGCGCTCAAGGATGTGGTGATCGTCGGGGCGGTGCGCACCGCCATCGGCAGCTTCGGCGGCAGCCTGAAGGACATGGCGCCGGCCGATCTGGGCGCGCTGGTGATCCGCGAGGCGTTGCGCCGCGCCGACGTGGCGCCCGACGATGTCGGCCACGTCGTGATGGGGCAGGTGATCCAGTCGCATCCGCACGACGCCTATCTCGCCCGCGTCTCCGCCATGCGCGCCGGCCTGCCGGCCAAGGTGCCGGCGCTGACGCTGAACCGCCTGTGCGGTTCGGGCATCCAGGCCATCGTCTCGGCGGCGCAGATGATCCGGCTGGGCGAGTGCGCGATCGCGGTCGCCGGCGGCGCCGAGGTCATGAGCAAGGCGCCCTATGTCGTCCCCTCGGCCCGCTGGGGCACCAAGATGGGCGACGCCGCCATGGTCGATGCGCTGGTGACCTCGCTGACCGACCCGTTCGGCAACGGCCATATGGGCGTGACGACGGAGAATGTGGCGGCCCAGTGCGGCATCGACCGCGCCGCGCAGGATGCCTTCGCGGTGGAGAGCCACCGCCGCGCCGCCCGCGCCATCAAGGAGGGGTTCTTCAAGAGCCAGATCGTCCCGGTGGAGATCGAGACCCGCAAGGGCAAGGTCGTGTTCGACACGGACGAGCATGTCCGCCCCGAGGCGTCCATCGAGGACATGGGCAAGCTGAAGCCGGTCTTCCGCAAGGACGGCTCGGTCACGGCCGGCAACGCCTCGGGCATCAATGACGGCGCCGCCGCCCTGGTGCTGATGAGCGCCGAGGAGGCGCAGCGCCGCGGGCTGAAGCCGCTGGCCCGCATCGTCTCCTGGGGCCATGGCGGCGTCGAGCCGGGCGTCATGGGGCTGGGCCCGGTCGAGGCCGTGCCGCAGGCGCTGGAGCGCGCCGGCCTGGCGGTCGCCGACATGGACGTGATCGAGAGCAACGAGGCCTTCGCGGCCCAGGCCTGCGCCGTCTCGGCACAGCTGGGCTTCCCGGCGGAGAAGACCAACCCCAACGGCGGCGCGGTCGCGCTGGGCCATCCGGTGGGCGCCAGCGGCGCCATCATCACGGTCAAGACCCTGTACGAGCTGGAGCGCACGGGCGCCAGGCGCGGCCTCGCCACCATGTGCATCGGCGGCGGCCAGGGCATCGCCCTGGTGGTGGAGCGGGTCTGAGAGGTCCTGTGACCGGGGCCTGTGACCCCGGTCACTGAAATGCCGCTGGACGGGGTGCGGGCACGAAGCTTGCCGGCACCCCGTCCGGTTTGGTTACTCCGTTACAAGAAGCTGCCCATCCAACCGCACAATTGCCGCATGCGGCATCTTCAGAAACATACGCAACATGCTGTTTTCATGACGATTCCCCTTTGTTCCCGCATGGCAGCCCCATCGAATGCTGCAGTGCAACACCACGGGAAAAGGGGTTAACAAGGCGCCCAACAACCACTTCGGGTTCCTGTCATGAGCAAGATTCATTTCGCCGGCCTCGCCGCCGCCCTGCTGGTCACCAGCGCCGCCGGCGCGACGCTGAACCACGCCAGCACCAGCCAGTCGCGCGCCGAGCGCCGCGTCGCCCTGTCCGAGATCAGCGTCGCCACCGCGGCCGACAGCCGCCTCGTCCCGGCCGACGGGATCATGGGCGAGATCGTGGTGACCGCGGTCACCAACGGCCGTCCGCTCGGCGAAGTCGTGGTGGTGGCCCAGCGCCTGCGCTGAGCGCCCCGCCCCGGGGTGCCTCAGACCGAGGCGGCCATCTGGTAGCGGCGGAAGCCGGAGAGCAGGTTCACCGCCAGGTGCGGCCCGTCCCGGTAGGCCTCGTCGGTCAGTTCGCGCTCCAGGAAGTCGCTGAAGGAATGGCGGTCCTCGTCCGGGATGCTGCCCGGGTTGGCGAAGCCCATCGACCAGGCGCCGAAGGCCCGCTCGGCGATCGCGAACTTGATCAGCGTGGTCACGTCGCGGTGCCGGGGATCGCTGGTGATGCGGCGGTAGAGCGCCAGGACGGCCGCGCGCGGCCCCTCCAGGGCCTGCATGAAGCGGCCGTTCTTGTGTAGCAGCATGCCCGTGATGCCGGCCCGCTCATTGTGGGACCGGGCCTGGCGGAGCAGCAGCAGCAAATCGTCGTCGGACATGGGCGCCGTGCTGGCGCTGACATAGACGACGCACATCAGGTCGGTGTCAGGCATCTTATCGCTCTCGGCTCCGCGGCAGGCTCAGCTTGCCGTACTCGCCGCCGAAAGGGCAACCGGTTCATGAGGGGATTGCGCTGAATGTGCGCGGCAATGCGTCGCGCGCAATCGGGGCATTCCACGGGCCGGCGCTGGAGAATGCCGTTTCCGCCTCGCCCGCCGCCGCGCGGCACGGTACTTACAGGCGTCTCCCTCCAGAGCGTGCCGCCCCGCCATGCCCAAGCGCCTCGCCCCGTTCCTGGCCCGTCACGAGGTCTCGCCGCCGTCGCTGGCGGGCGGGCTGAAATCGGCGCTCGGCGGCGGGCTGGCCGTCGCGGCGCTGGGCGGTCTGGCGGCGGTGACCGGCCAGCCGCTGCTGCTGGCGCCGTTCGGGGCGAGCTGCGTCATCCTCTTCACCCAGCCCTCCAGCCCGCTCGCCCAGCCGGCCAACGTACTGTTCGGCTATCTGGCCGCCTCGCTGGTCTGCGTGGCGCTGGGCATGGTCCTGCCGCCGGCCTGGTGGGTGGCGGCCCTGGGCGTGGGCGCGGCGATGCTGGCGATGCTGCTGCTGCGCGTGACCCACCCGCCGGCCGGCGCGGTGCCGATCCTGCTGCTGACCGGCGGGGCGGCGCCGGGACCGCTGCTGAAGGCGGTGGCGACCGGCTCCATCGGGCTGGTGGCGCTCGCCACCCTGTTCCACGCCCTGCCGCCCTTCGCCACCCAGTACCCGCGCCGCTGAACCGGAGCGGGGCGGCAGCGCTGCGACTTCGGCCACGACTTCGGCCACAACTTCGAAGGATCACTACCCCCTCTTCCCAACCTTTTGGGCGGGGACGCTCCATCGCAATAATCCCTAGGGATTCCCACATCCAGAAGTCCGGCATGAAGGCCGGACGGTGGCAATCCCAAGTGATGGGCGGCGCCGAAAGCGGCGCCCTCGAACGGAGCGCATGTCGACCATCCAGCATCCGCACGACCGCCCTTTCCGCAGCGAGGAGGGGGCGACCCTGGCCAGCGCCTTCGAGGCGCACGTGCCCGACCCCGGCCAGCCCCGCCGCAGCCTGATCTCCGTTCTCGAGGAGTGGGCCGCCGCCGAGGGCATGGAGGGCGCCGCCGTGGAGCCGCCGCCGGCCCCCGCGCCGCCGCCCGTCCCCTCCGCCCGGTCCTACGCGACACCGGAATTCGTTCCGCCCGCCGAGGCGCCGCTCCCGCCGCACGAAGGCCTTGCGGTGCCGCTCTCCTGGGAAGACCAGGTTGCGACGGATGAAGCCGCGGCGGCGGAGCGCGCCATTCCCCTCGACATCTCCGCCGACGACGGGGTCCCCGACGCCGGACCGGCGCCCCTGCCCTTCCAGGAGGAAATCCAGGAGGAGCCGCTCGACGAGCCCTATTGGAAGCCGCATCGGGAACCGGCGGAGCCCGCGGCGGAGTGGGCCTACCCCTATGAGCCGGCGCCCATGCTGGCCGCGCCCCCCCGCTACGAGGCCCCCGCGCCGGCCCGGAGCAGTGGCACGGGCGTGCGCCGGGCCTTGCTGGCCGTGGCGCTGGTCGCCGCGGCGGCGGGCGGCTATCTGGCCGGCACCTCCGACCGGTGGAGCGCCCTCTGGAGCCCCGCGCCCTCCGGATCGCTCGAAGCCGCCGAGCCGACCCGCGCGGCGCCGGCGGCCACGCGGGTGGCGGAGGCGCCCGCCGTGGCGCCACAGACCATTCCTACGCCGCTCCCCCAGGCGCAGGAGGCAAGGCCCGAGGCCCCCCCGACCGCCGAGTCCGCGCCGGCCTCCGAACCCGCCGCCTGGACCGAACCGGTGCCGCCCAGGACCGCCTCGGCCGAGCGCCAGCCGCGCCGCACCGCCGAGCCCGCCCCGACGAGGCCCACGCCCGCCGCGCAGGCGTCAACGGCCCGGGCGCCCGAAGACGATGAGCTGGCGCTTTCCACCGGGCCGCGCATCGTCATCCACTATGCCCGCGGCAGTGCCCGGGGCACGGCGGCCGCCGAGCGCCTGCGGCGCGAGCTGCTCGCCCTCGACCTGCCGGAGCCTGAGCTGAAGCCGGTCTCATTCCACTTCCGGAACGACAGCGTCCGCCTGTTCCACGACGAGGACCGCGCGCTTGCCCGCCGGGTGGACGCCGAGCTGGCGGAGGCGCTGGGCCAGCGCTCGGCGCCGTCGATCCAGGATTACCGCCGCTTCCAGCCGGCGCCGCGCCCCGGCACGGTGGAGGTCTGGATCTCGCCGGAGCCCTGAAATCGGCCTCCCTACCACCGAAGGGGCGGCATACCCCCGCCTCCCTCTAGCCAGGAGCGCCATTCCCGTGGAATATCTTGGCGCATGACATCAGGGGAAGTGAGAGAGGCGAGATGAGCAGGTACGAGGAGCGGGTCTACCGGTCGAGCACCAGCAACCAGCGGCCCGACAAGTCCACGCTGCAGAAGCAGCTGGCGCGGCTGCGCGGCGACCTGGAGCAGTACGTCGTCCGCAATCCGGGCGGCCCCATGATCCAGCCGCTGAAGGCCCGCATCCGCGAGGTCGAGGAGAGCCTCGCCAACATCAAGGCTGCCGAGGAGCGGCGCGCCAAGGCCGACCAGGACCGGGCCGAGCGCGACAATGAGAGCGCCAGCGGCCGCGTCACCGCCAGCGCCGGCCGCTTCCCGCCCCGCGCCCGTCCGACCTGAGGGACGGTTCCGAGCGGAAAGTTCCAGGCCCTGCCGAAAGTGAATGGTTCCCCTGCCCTATTGCGGGGGAACCACGACCATACGCCCATTGCGGATTCGGGCCGGAAGGCCCATCTTATCGCTTAGATGAAGCGAGACGACATCCGCATCCCCCCGGGGGATGAACCCGTCGCCGTCCCAGCTATGCGGGCCGGCGCGGACTCCGACACCGAAGGCGCCGCCAAGACGGCCGCCATCATTCCCTTCAACCAATACAAGGAATTCGGTCAGCGCTGGCCCGTGCCGGGCAAGGCTGAGGTCCTCGTCGTGCCCCTGGGCGGCCTCGGCCGCATCGGCATGAACTGGACCCTGTACGGCCATGCCGGCAAGTGGCTGCTGGTCGACGCCGGCATCGCCTTCCCCGGCGAGGAGCTGGAGGACGTGGACGCCATCGTCCCCGATCCGGCCTTCCTCAAGCCGATCCAGGACCGTCTGATCGGCCTGGTGGTGACGCACGCCCACGAGGACCATATCGGCGGCATCGACAAGCTGTGGCCGGCGGCGATCGACTGCCCGATCTGGTCGACGCCCTTCGCCCGCGCCACGCTGGAGCGCCGCTTCGACGAGTGCGGCACCCTCGATACCGTCGACCTGCGCACCTTCAAGGTGGGCGACCGGTTCGAGATCGGCCCGTTCAAGCTGCGATCGGTGCGGATGACGCACTCGATCCCGGAGCCGGTGTCGCTGGCGATCACCACGGCCGCCGGCACGGTCATGCATTCGGGCGACTGGAAGCTGGACCCGGAGCCGCTGATCGGCGACGCGACCGACCTGATTGCCCTGCGCGAGATCGGCGACCAGGGCGTGCTGGCGATGCTGTGCGACAGCACCAATGCCCACAAGGACATGGAGCGCACCTCGGAGTCCCAGGTGCGCGACGCGTTCCGCCGCCTGTTCGAGACGCGCACCGGCCAGGTGGCCGTCTGCTGCTTCGCCACCAACGTCGCCCGCATGGCCTCGGCCATCAGCGCGGCGTCGGAGAACGGGCGCTACGTGGCGCTGGCCGGCCGCTCCATGCGCAACCATGAGGAGGCCGCGCGGAGCCTGGGCCTGCTGGACGGGGTGCCGGACATCCTGGCCGAGCCGTCGCACCTGAAGGGCCTGGACGCCCGGCACGTGGCGCTGCTCTGCACCGGCGCGCAGGGTGAGGAGAAGGCGGCGCTGGCCAAGCTGGCCCGCGGCGACTGGCGCATCCCGCCCTTCGGGCGCGGCGACACGGTCGTGCTCTCCGCCCGGATCATCCCCGGCAACGAGGCGGCCGTCGAGGCCATCATGTCGAAGCTGCGGGGCAAGGGCGTCGAGGTCCTCACGGGTCTCGACAGCATCGACGGCATGCCGCTGCACGTGTCGGGCCATCCCGGCGCCGGCGAGCTGCGCGAGATGTACCGGCTGGTGCGCCCGCGCTTCGCCATCCCGGTCCACGGGACGGAGATGCACCTGGACGCCCACGCCCGGCTGGCCCGCGCGGAAGGCGTCGAGGCCGCTCTGGTGACCGAGGAGGCGGAGGTCATCCGCCTGACGCCCCAGGGCGCCCGCGTCATCGGCCGGGTGCACGCCCCGCTGCTGCACCTGGAGCGCGACGAGCGCGGCAACCGCGTGCCGTACCGGCCGGCGGTCGAGGCGTAACTCGCCTCTTGCCGTCATCCCCGCGTTTGCGAAGCTGGCGCGCAGCGACTAGGCGGGGACCCAGGTGATGAGCGTGCTAGACCTATTGAGAAGGGTGCCAGCGGAAACGTTGGCGCCCTTTTTCTTTGCGCCTGAGCGAACCATTACCTTGAGTCCGCACAAGGTCCGCTGGAGAACGGTCGGACGCGCTTATGCTCCCACTAACCGTCATCCCGGCGCAGGCCGGGATGACGGCGGAGGGTGGGAGCGACGGGGGAGAGCCACACGCCCGGTTCGATAGCCCTCTCCTGTTACACGCCCGTTACTTGACAACCCGCCCGAACTGGCAAGGCTGAACCCTCCCGCGATAAAGCGGGGGCCAGGGGGACGTGTGGTAATGAGCGGTGTGTGGAAGCGGGTGCGCGGCGTCGCGGCCCTCGGACTCGTGGCGATGCTGGCGGCGACTCCGGCGCTGGCCGACGCCATCCAGCAGACCAAGGGCAAGTGGGAGGACAAGTTCCGCCAGCTCGAGGTCGACCTGCCGACGCCCAACACCTACCGCACCGCGTCGGGCGCGCCCGGCCATCAGTACTGGCAGCAGCGCGCCGACCACCGCATCCGCGCCCGGCTGGACGAGAAGGCAAAGCGTCTGGAGGCCAGCGGCACCATCCGCTATGTCAACAACTCGCCGGACACGCTACGCTATCTCTGGCTGCAGCTGGACCAGAACATTTACCGCGACGCCAGTATCGCCCGCATGAGCGAGACCGCCACCTCGGGCGGCGGGCGGCGGCCCGGCACCGGCCTGCCCACGGGCGACCGGCTGACCTACGAGAACCTGGCGCGCCAGCAGATCTTCAAGGACATCGAGTACGGCTTCGAGATCAAGGCGGTGGCCGACGAGCGCGGCGGCGCCCTGCCCTACACCATCGTCGACACGATGATGCGCATCGACCTGCCCCGCCCGCTGGTGCCGGGGCAGAGCCTGACCTTTCGCATCGACTGGGCCTTCAACATCGTCGAGGAGGCGCGCATCGGCGGCCGCGGCGGCTATGAGCATTTCCGCGAGACCAACTCCGACCTGTTCTTCCTCGCGCAATGGTTCCCGCGCATGGCGGCCTACACCGACTATGCCGGCTGGCAGCACAAGGCCTTCCTGGGGCGCGGCGAGTTCACGCTGGAGTTCGGCGACTACGAGGTCGCCATCGACGTGCCGGCCGACCACATCGTCTCCTCCACCGGCGAGCTGCAGAACCCGGGCGAGGTGCTCACCGCTGAGCAGCGTGCCCGGCTGGACCGCGCCCGCACCTCCGACAAGCCGGTCTTCATCGTCACCCCCGAGGAGGCGAAGGAGAACGAGAAAGCGACCGACGCCGCCCGCAAGACCTGGATCTTCAAGGCCACCAACGTCCGCGACTTCGCCTTCGCCAGTTCCAACAAGTTCATCTGGGACGCGATGGGCCACAAGCAGGACGACGCCGAGCGGCCGCTGGTACTCGCCATGTCCTTCTACCCGAACGAGGCCGAGCCGCTCTGGTCGAAATACTCGACCCAGAGCATCGTCCACACGATGGAGGTCTATTCGCGCTTCTCCTTCCCCTACCCGTACCCGACCGCCCAGTCGGTGAACACCTGGGAGAGCGGGGGGATGGAGTACCCGATGATCACCTTCAACGGGCGCCGGCCGGTGACCGACAAGAAGACCGGCCAGCGCACCTACTCCTCGGCCGCGAAATACGGGCTGATCGGCGTGGTGATCCATGAGATCGGGCACATCTACTACCCGATGGCCGTGAATTCAGACGAGCGGCAATGGACCTGGATGGACGAGGGCATCAACACCTTCCTCCAGAACGTGGCCCATCTGGAGTGGGAGGAGAATTTCGGCGGGCACGACCGCCAGCCCAACCTGCCCGACCGCATCGTCGAGTACATGCTGAGCCAGAACCAGGTGCCGGTCATGACCCAGTCGGACTCGCTCCTGCAGTTCAGCAACAACAGCTACCAGAAGCCGGCCACCGCCCTGATGATCCTGCGCGAGACGGTGATGGGCCGCGAACTCTTCGACCACGCTTTCCGCGAGTATTCCCGCCGCTGGAAGTTCAAGCGCCCGACCCCGTCGGACTTCTTCCGCAGCATGGAGGACGCCTCGGGCGTCGATCTGGATTGGTTCTGGCGCGGCTGGTTCTACACCACCGACCATGTCGACATCGCGGTCGAGGACGTCCGCGAATACACCATCTCCACCCGCGATCCCGACATCGAGAAGCCGATGGCGCGGGACGAGGAGAAGCGCGAGCAGCCGGAGCCGCTGGCCCAGATCCGCAACCGCGAGGAGGGACGCCAGACCCGGGTGGAGCGCGTGCCCGAGCTGCGCGACTTCTACAATGAGAACGACAAGCACGCCGTCACCAACAAGGACCGGAACAGCTACGCCGAGCTGATCGAGAAGCTGGAGCCCTGGGAGCGCGAGGCGCTGGAGCGGGCCAGGCGCGACGGCGACTTCGTCTATTTCGTCGACTTCCGCAACAAGGGTGGGCTGGTCATGCCGCTGCCCCTGACCCTGACCTTCGCCGACGGTTCGACGGAGGACTTCCAGGTGCCGGCGGAGGTCTGGCGCTACGACCCGGTCAACGCCACCTCCATGCTGATCCGCTCGAGGCGCATCGTCTCGGTCGAGCTGGACCGCCGCCATGAGATCGCCGATGCCGACCACCAGGACAACCACTTCCCCCGCCGGATCGAGCCCTCGCGCATCGAGCTGTACAAGGCGAAGGACGAGGAGCGCGACCTGATGGCCGACATGCTGGTGGAGCTGCGCAAGGCCAAGACAGGCGAGGAGAGCCCGGCCGAGCCCGGCAAGGAGGTTCCGCTGGCGCCGCCCGGCCAGCCCGCGCCGCAGCCGGGCCGCCCGTGATGCGCCTCGACCGCCGCGCCCTGCTGCTGGCGGCATCCGCCCTGCCGCTGGCAGGCGCGGCCTTTGCCCACCGCGCCAAGCAGTCGATCACGCGGGTGAGCTGGAACGGGCGCACCGGCGCGCTGGAGGTGGTCCACCGCCTGCATGCCCATGACGCCGAGCTGGCGCTGGGCCGTGCCGGCATGACCAACCCGGCGCTAGACGGCGTGGAGGCCAAGGCGCGGCTGGCGCTGATGGTGGAGGAGCAGTTCGCGCTCGCAGAACCCGCCGGCGGCAAGCCCGGCGCACCCCTGCCTCTCGCCATCGTCGGCGCCGAGATCGACGCCGACGAGATCCTGGTCTACCAGGAGCAGAAGCGGAGCGGCCCGCCGGAGGCCCTCTACGTGCGCAACGACCTGCTGCGCGCCGCCTTCCCCGACCAGGTCAACCAGGTGAACCTGGACTTCGGCGCCGGCACCCGCACGCTGGTCTTCCGGGGCGCCGACGGGTGGAAGCAGGTGGCACTGCGGTGAACGCCCCTCACCCATCATCCCCGCGTTTGCGAAGCTGGCGCGCCGCGCCTAGGCGGGGATGACCGCAGAGGAGAGCGCTCGGCTCCCCTCTGCCCGCCGCCCTTACCTTACGGCCGCAGCACCACCTTGACGCAGCCGTCGTGCTTGTCGCGGAACATGCGGTAGGCCTCGGGGCCCTGTTCCAGGCTCATGCGGTGGGTGATGACGAAGCTGGGGTCGATCTGGCCCTCCTCGATGCGCTTCAGAAGGTCCAGCGCGAAGCGGCGGACATGGGTCTGGCCGGTGCGGATGGTCAGGCCCTTGTTCATCATGGCGCCCAGCGGGATCTTGTCGGCCAAGCCGCCATAGACGCCGGGCACCGAGACGATGCCGCCCGGGCGGCAGGCGATGATGGCCTCGCGGAAGACGTGCGCGCGGTCGGTCTCCAGCATCAGGGCGGCCTTGGCCTTGTCCATGATGGCATCGGCGGAGCCGCCGGCATGGGCCTCCAGGCCGACGGCATCGATGCACTTGTCGGGCCCGCGGCCGCCGGTCAGCTCGTTCAGCCGCTCGACAACCGACTCCTGCTCGAAGTCGATGGTGACGGCGCCCAGCTCCCGCGCCATGGCGAGGCGCTCCGGCACCCGGTCGATGGCGATGACCGTGTGCGCGCCCAGCATGAAGGCGCTCTTGATGCAGAACAGCGCCACCGGGCCGCAGCCCCAGACCGCCACAACGTCGGTCTTTTCGATGTCGCAATGGACGGCCGCCTGCCAGCCCGTCGGGAAGATGTCGCCGAGGAACAGCACCTGCTCGTCGGTCAGGCCGGATTTGGGCACCTTCACCGCCGTGGTGTCGGCGAAGGGCACCCGCACATACTCGGCCTGCCCGCCGGCATAGCCGCCGGTGACGTGGCTGTAGCCGAACAGGCCGGCGGTGGGATAGCCCCAGACCTTGGACGCCAGATGGGCGTTGCGGTTGCTGTTCTCGCAGACGGAGAAGTTACCCTTGAGGCACTGCTCGCACTTGCCGCAGGTGATGGTGAAGGGCACCACGACCCGGTCGCCGACCTTCAGATCCTTGACGCCCTTGCCGACTTCGACGATCTCGCCCATGAACTCGTGGCCGAGCACGTCGCCCTTGGCCATGGCCGGATTGTAGCCGTCCATCAGGTGGAGGTCGGAGCCGCAGATGGCGCAGGTCGTGACCTTCACGATCGCGTCCAGCGGCTCCTCGATGCGCGGATCCGGCACCGTGTCGCAGCGGATGTCGCCCTTACCATGCCAGCAAAGCGCGCGCATGCCCGTCTCCTCTCTCACCGATGGGTCTCGGTCGAGAACAGGGGCACCGCGCCGGGGGTTCCCAAATAGGGATGAGGCCTCAGCGCCGCTTCGGGCCGTAGCGCTTGCGCGGCGCTCCCCGGAAGCCGGGCTTGGGCTTGCCCGGCGCGCCGCCGGCGCGCACGCGCGAGCGCATCGCCAGCACCTGGGCCAGACGGTCCGCCACCTCGCCCCGCCGCACCGCCACCAACTCCCGGTCGGGGAAGAGGGCGGGGAACTTGCGGGCCGACCAGTAGTAGAGGTCGCAGGTCCGCGACAGCGCCTCCAAGCCGAGATCGTCCAGCCGATCCAGCCGCATGCCCGCCACCTGCTCCAGGAACAGCGGCTGCTCGCGCTCCAGCGCCCGGCAGGCGGCATAGACCAGGTCCGCGTCGGTCTCGCGCTCCAGGTCGGCCGGCATGAACAGCAGCGTCAGCCGCTCGTCGAAGCCCAGGCGCCGCGCATCCAGCGCCACCGCCATCTTCAGCATCGGCTTGAGGTCGGCGATCTGGTAGGGCGAGCCCTTGGTGTCAGCGGCGGCAAAACATTCCACCAGCGGAACGAGCCTGTCGGTGCCGAGATGCGAGGCCAGCCGCTCCAGCATCATCTTGGTCGGCCGGATGGTGAGCGGCAATCCCGCGTAGATGGCGTGGTTGGCCTCGTCATAGAGCTTGCGCAGCTCGCGCGGGGAGCCGCGCCCGACCACGCCGAACTCGCCGATCTCGAAGCGGCCGTAGCGCCCGGCGCGACCGGCGATCTGCCGGACCTCCGAGCCGTTCAGCGGCCGCAGCTCGCGCCCGTCGAACTTCTCCAGCGTGGTGAAGAGCACGCGGCGTACCGGCAGGTTCAGCCCCATGCCGATGGCGTCGGTCGCCACCACCACGTCGGCCTCGCCCGAGACGAAGCGCTCGGCCTCGCGGCGGCGCACCTCCGGCGCCAGCGCGCCATAGATGACGGCGGCCGACAGGCCCCGGTCGCGCAGCGTCTCGCGCACCGAATGCACCTCGCGGCGGGAGAAGGCGATCAGCGCGTCGCCCTTCTCGACGTCGGCCCATTCCAGGCGGCGGTCGATCTGGCGCAGCGGCACCTTGCGCTCCAGCTCCACGATCTCCAGGCTTTCGCCCAGATGCGCGGCGATGCGCTCGATCACCGGCCGGGCGTCCAGCGAGCCCAGCATGTAGACGGTCTTCGCCGGCGCGCCCACCAGGGCGGCGGACCAGGCCCAGCCGCGCTCCGGGTCGGCCAGCATCTGCACCTCGTCGATGACGGCGACGTCCACGGCCGTGCCGGGGTCCATCATCTCGATGGTGCTGGAGGTGATGCGGGCGCCGGGCACCCGGATCTCCTCCTCGCCGGTCAGCAGGCTGGCGGCGACGCCGTCCTTGTTCAGCCGGTCCATGACCTCCAGCGCCAGCAGGCGCAGCGGCGCCAAGTAGATGCCGGACCCGGCCTCCTTCAGCGCCTGCATGGCGGTGTGGGTCTTGCCCGAGTTGGTCGGGCCGATCACCAGCACCAGCTTGCGCCCCAGCCCGCGGGCGATGGGGAACAGCTCGTCGAACTTGGACAGGTCGAAATGGGTGTCGACGAAGGCGCGGCCCCGCGCATGCACCTTGTCCTGCGACCAGACCGCGAACTCCCGCTCCCAGCGCCGCAGGATGGCGTTCGGGTCGGTCATGTGGTGGGTGGCGCGCCACAGCCGGTCGGCCAGGTTCCGCTCCTCCGCCACACCCTCGGCCGTGGCCTCTCCCCTGATCTCCTCGAAGCGGCGGGTCAGCGTGCGCAGCGCGTCGTCGACGCGGCCGGTCAGCTTGGCGTCGGTCGCCAGCATATCGCGCAGCGCCGGCCCCTCGATCCCCTCCAGCTCCTCCACCGCGTAGGTTCGGTCGATGGAGAGGCGGTAATGGTGCGGCATGCCGTTGAGCGCCAGCTCCACCCGGCGCGCCACGCGCACCCGGTCGGGCACCTGGGCGGGCTCGGCGCCGAAGTCGCCGCCCTTCACCGCGGCGCGGATGCGCGCCAGCAGCTGCGGCCGGCGCGCGGCCTGCTCGGCGCGCGCCGACAGCTCCTCGACGATGGCCTCGGAGCGCTCGGCCGGGACCCACACCTGCTCCTTGTTCGGGAAGGGCATGGGCAGCGGCACCAGCCCCTGCGCCGCCGCCTGGCGCGGCTTGACGAAGCCGAGCGAGGCCAGCGTCGCGCAATCCGGATGGCTGGAGGCCAGCGAGTAGAGCGTGTAGGGGTCCCAGGCCGCCGCGTCCGGAGAGGGATCGTGGGCGGGCGTGTCGGGCGTATGGTCGGTCGTCATCGGCTTCTGGCGCGTCCTTTTTCTTAAGCCACATATGCCTCTTCACAGCCGCTGGTCGAGAGATTCCGGACGCAGGGCTGCCCAGCCTTTCGGCCGCCGGTCCTACGCCCAACACCGCCTTTGCGCCTGTCGTCCCCCTGCCCGGGGCCAGGCCGCTCCTCCATCCGGCGGAAGCACCCCGACCGCTCTATCGAAAGGGTAGGTTTTGGCCGGAACCGCTCCAACCGATCGGCGTTCTCCTCGCGACGATGTCAGGATGCCGGGGGGCGGGCATGACGGCGCTGGGCGGGACTGGGCTGGAGGAACGTCCGAAGCGGGTGGCGGCGCCGCCCCGGCTGGTGAGCGTGGTGGTGCCCGCCTACAACGCCGCCCCCTTCATCCAGGAGGCGGTGGAATCCGCCCTGGCGCAGAGCCACCGCGACCTCGAGGTGATCGTCGTCGATGACGGCTCCACCGACGAGACGGTGGCGATCGTCCGCCGGCTGGTCGCGCGCGACGCCCGCGTCCGGCTGATCCGCCAGCGCAACGGCGGCGTCGCCGCCGCCCGCAACCGGGCCATCCTGGAGGCGCGCGGGACCTATGTCGCGCCGCTGGACGCCGACGATTTCTGGCATCCCGACAAGCTGCGGCTGCAGGTGGCGGCCATGGAGCGGATGGGGCCCGGCTGCGGCATGGCCTATGGCTGGTCGGTCATCGTCGACGCCGCCGGCTGGCGCACCGGCCTGGGCAACCGCGCGCGCCACGAAGGCCGGGTGCTGCCGGCGCTGGTCCGCATGAACTTCATCGGCTGCGCCAGCAACGCGCTGTTCCGGCGCTCGCTGCTGATGGAGATCGGCGGCTATGACGGCACGCTGCGCGACCGGGGCGCCCAGGGCTGCGAGGATTACAAGATCAACCTCCAGGTCGCCGCCCGCGCCACGGTCGCCTGCGTCCCCGCCTTCCTGACCGCCTACCGGCGCCTGCCCGACAGCATGTCCGCCTGCGTCGGCACGATGCGGCGCTCCTGGGAACTGGTGATCGAGGAGACCCGCGCCCGTCATCCGGAGCTGCCGGCCCGCCTGTTCCGCTGGTCGGACGCCTCGCTGTCCTGGTGGCTGTGCTTCAAGCGGGCGCGGGCGGGCGACGGCGCCGGCGCGGCGCGGCTCGCCTGGCGGACGGTGCGCAACGACCCGGCCTTCGCCCTCACGCCCGAGTTCCGCCGGGCCCTGCGCGGCCTGGGCGCGCTGCTGCTCCGCGGCGGGCGGACATCCACCCCGCAGCGCGAGTTCGCCTTCGCCCCCGTCCCCGAGGCGTCGCCGCCCGGATGGGCGGAGCGGCGGCGGGAGCGCGCCCTTTCGCGCATGGCCGAACGCCACAGCGGCGCCCCGGACGCCCCTGTGATGATGGAGCCGGCGCTTGCTGACTGACGATACCCTCGCCCCGGCCGAAGCGCCCGCCCCGCCGGCGCGGGCGGCCGGCACGCTACGCCGCCCCGCCGCCCCGCCGCGCCGGGTTCCGCTGGGCGCGCCACTCGGCGACGACGGGTTCCTGCCGCTGGTCAGCATCGTCATCGCCAGCCACAATTACGAGGCCTATGTCGACGCCGCCATCTCCAGCGCGCTGGGCCAGACCTACCCGCTGCTGGAGGTGATCGTCGTCGACGACGGGTCGGAGGACGGCTCGCCCGCGCGCATCCGCGCCTGGGGCGACAGGATCAGGGCGGTCTTCCGTCCCAATGGCGGCCAGGCGGCGGCCTGGAACACCGGCTGGCGCGCGGCCCGGGGCGACGTGGTGATGTTCCTGGACGCCGACGACCAGTTGCTGCCCGAAGCGGTGGAGCGGGCGGTCCGGGCGTTCCGGCCGGGGATGTCGAAGGTGCAGTTCCCGCTTCAGGTGATCGACCGCCAGGGCGTGCCGCAGCCGGCGCTCTACCCGCCCTTCGAACTGGCCGAGGGCGACATGCGCAGGCGGCTGCTCAGCCAGGGCTACTACCCCTCGGCGCCGACCAGCGGCAATGCTTTCCGCCGCGCGGCGCTGGACGCCATCTTCCCGATACCGGAGCAGCCCTTCCGCATCGGCGCCGACGGCTATGTCATCGCCATCACGGGGCTGCTGGGCACGGTGGGGCGGCTGGACCGGATCTCCGGCTACTACCGCCGGCACGAAGCCAACCGTGGTCCGGCAGGCCGCATGACCCTGGAGCGGATGCGCGGCGAGATGCTGCGGGAGGCGGAGCGATCGCGCCGGCTGGAGCGCTTCGCCGCCACCTGCGGGCTTTCCGCCAAGCGCGACCTCTGCCTGAGGCTGCCCAGCCATGTGCGCAACCGCCTCTACTCCCGCGCCGTCGATCCCAAGGGGCACCCCTGGCCGGGCGACCGCCGGCCGGTCCTGGCGCTGATGGGCCTGCGCGCCCTGTGGCTGGCGCCGGATCGCAGCCGCCGCAAGAAGATCGCGGCCGGGCTGGGGTTCCTGGTCATGGCGGCGCTGCCCAAGCCGATCATGCGCCGCTTCGGGCCCTGGATCCTGGAACCGGAGAAGCGCCCGGCCTGGCTCCGCCGCCTGATGCGCTGAGGATCAGGGCGGCACCGGGCGGACGAACTCCCCGAGGGGACCGGGCAGCGTCTCGGGGTCCGCGGTCTCGTAGGCGGTGGCGCCCAGGATGATCGTGGCGCGCCCCTGCCGGTCCAGCAGCGGCAGCAGTAGCCGCTCGCCCACCAGCAGCGTGTCGTAGGTGTCGTAGACCGTGCCGACATGCACCCCGATGGCCGGCAGCGCCAGCACCGACAGCCAGCGCGCCTCCACCCGGGGCCAGTCGGCCGGGGGCACCAGCTCGTCCAGATGGACGCCGCGCAGCGACCGGCCGAATATCCGCTCGATGACGTCGCCGGCGAGACGGTAGCGGAAGCGCCCCTGCGGGAACCCCTCGTCCGGCATCAGGTCGCACAGCCAGCAGATCGGCAGGGCGTAGGGGATGTCCAGCGGGTCCAGCGCGTCGCGGGACGGCACCCGGCCGCCGGCGAGCCCCAGCCAGTGCGCCAGCAGCCGTCGCAGGCGCGGGTCCCGCAGGGTGTGGAATTCCTCGAGGGCGGGCGGTGTCGGAGGCGTGCCGCTTGGCGCGTCGGCCATTCCACATCCCCATCGGGCCGCCGATCCGGCCGCCCGTCGAACCATTGCCCTGCCGCATCATAATACCACCGCCGCGCGCAAAAGAAAAAGGCCCGCGGCGGTGATGCCGCGGGCCCTTCCCTGTCGACCCGTTCCGGTCGCGCCGCCGGTCAGCTGCCGGGCGAGCGCTGCGGGAAGATGATGACCGAACGACGGTTGGAGGGCTCGCGCACCCCGTCCGCGGTCGGAACCAGCGGGTCGGTCTCGCCCTTGCCGGCGACGGTGACCTGGGCGTTGCCCATGCCCTGGCCGACCAGGTACTCGCGGACTGCCTCGGCGCGGCGCAGCGACAGGCGCTGGTTGTAGGCCGGGTCGCCCGACGTGTCGGCGTGGCCCACCACCTCGATGGCGACGATGTTGCCCTGCTGGGCGTTGCGCACCACGTCGCGCAGCACCTGCTGGGCGTCGGTCGTCAGCTCCGACTTGTCGAAGTCGAAGAAGACGGTGAAGTTGCGCGAGATGGCCGGCGCCGGCGGCGGCGGCGGCGGCGGCGGCGGGGCGGCGA